>JBKJOO010000421.1:0-5397 GCA_046595615.1 Mycobacteriales bacterium
GACCCGGCCGATCTGCGAGCCGGCCGGGAGCGCCTTGTACTTGGGGTCGGCGAGGTTGTCCTTGGTCAGCGGGCCGCGCACGCACTGGGCTATCTCGGCCCGCTGACCAAGGACAACCTCGCCGACCCCAAGTACAAGGCGCTCCCGGCCGGCTCGCAGATCGGCCGGGTCGGCCTCGAAGCGGCGTACGACGATCCGCTACGCGGCACCAGCGGCGTGCAGAAACTGGTCGTGGACAAGGACGGCAACGTCACCGGCACCCTGGACACGGTCGACGCGCGGGCTGGCGACGACCTCGTGCTCTCCCTGGACGCAGGTGTGCAGAAGGTCGCTGAGAACGCGCTGCAGGCTGGCATCGTGCGGGCCCGCGGGCAATACGACAAGACCAACAACCGGAACTACGTCGCGCCGAACGGCGCCGTCGTCGTGCAAGAGGTCGGCACAGGGCGCATCGTGGCGATGGCCAGCTATCCCAGCTACGACCCGACGCTGTTCGTCGGCAAGGTGCTGACCAAGGACTACGTGGCGTTGCGGGACGCGCCGGGCAAGCCGCTGATCAGTAACGCCACGCAGGGCCTGTTCGCCCCGGGTTCAACCTTCAAGATCGTCTCGACGGCAGCAGCGGTCGCCTCCGGCAGCTCCATCGATGGCTACTACCCATGCCCCTCGGAGATCACCTTCGGCAACAAGACCTTCCACAACTTCGAGGGCGAGTCGACCAGCGCCAACATTGACTTCCGCACCACGCTGATCAAGTCGTGCGACACGGTGTACTACCAGCTCGCCTACGACGAGTGGGTGCGCGACGGTGGCCCGCAGGGCAACGCAAGGCCCCATGAGGCCTTCCCGAAGATGGCCCGCGCCTGGGGCTTCGGCAGCAGGACCGGGGTCGACGTCCCGGACGACTTGCGCGGCCTGATCACCGACCGTGGCTACAAACAGCGGTACTGGGCGCAGGCCAAGGGCGATTACTGCGCCGGCGCCAAACGGCGGGTCAAAGGCACCTATCTGCAGCAGCTCGACCAGGAGTTCTGCACCGACGGCTACCGCTACAACGCCGGCGACGCTGTCAACTTCGCCATCGGACAGGGCGATGTGCTCGTCACGCCGCTGCAGTTGACGGCGGCCTATTCGGCGCTCGCCAACGGCGGGACGCTCTATGCACCGCGGCTGGCCAAGGGGTTGCTGTCGGCCGACGGGCGGACCGTGACGCCGATCCCACCGGTCCGCACCGGTCGGTTGCCAGTCTCCCCGCAGGTGCTGGCCTACATGCGCAGCGCGCTCACGGGCGTCCCGCAGCTCGGCGGGACGGCGCAGGAGGCCTTCAAGAAGTTTCCCTTCGGGCGGCTCCAGATCGCCGGCAAGACCGGCACGGCCGACGTTAGGGGCAAGTCGCCGACATCGTGGTTCGCTTCCTTCGCGCCGGCGGCCGCGCCGAAGTACGCCGTCGTCGTCATGGTCCCCGAGGCCGGCACCGGCGGCACCACCGCAGCACCCATCGCCCGGGCGATCTGGGACGGGATGTACGGCCTTGAGGGCCGCCGCGGCGTGCTCGGCAACGGCCTGCCCACCGCGCTTCCCGTCGTACGCGGGGATGGTTCGATCGCTCCCCCCGGGACGCGGGTGCCGCTCCCGCCGCGGGTGCTACGGCCGACACCGGCCCCGTCGCCCACCCCGGGGGTGAACGCGCTCGGCCAGTTGCCCTTCGCCGACCTGCCGCGGCGCCGCCCGGCCGGTGGCGGCACATGACCGACTGGAGCACCCCGCGCGTCTCGCCGGTCTCGCTGCGGCCACGGTCGGCATCGCTGCGGGACCGCGCCCTGGACCGCGAGTCGGTGCTGCGCCGGCTGGACTGGCTGCTGCTGCTCGCCGTCGCCGCGCTCATCACGGTCGGCGGGTTGCTCATCTGGTCGGCGACCCGTCAGAAGGAGCTCGCCGCCGGGCTCGACCCACAGGCCTTCCTCAAACGGCATGCCATCAACGCCGTGCTCGGGCTCCTGCTCGGCGCCGTCGCGGCGCTGGTCGACTACCGCTCGCTCCGGGCCTACGCCCCCTTTGTGTACGGCGCCTCGTGCCTCGGGTTGCTCGCCGTGTTGTCGCCGCTCGGCTCGACCATCAACGGCGCGCACTCCTGGATCGTCCTGCCGGCCGGCTTCCAGATCCAGCCGGCGGAGTTCGCCAAGGTCGCGATCGTCGTCGGCATGGCGATGCTGCTCGGGGAGAAGCGGGACGGCGAGTCCGTTCCCCGCGACGGCGACATCCTGGCCGTGCTCGCCCTGTGCGCCGTACCGATGGGGCTGATCATGCTGCAGCCCGACCTCGGCACCGTCATGGTCCTCGTCTTCATCGTGCTCGGGGTGCTCGCGGTCGCCGGCTCCCCGGCTCGCTGGGTCGCCGGGCTGCTGCTCGCCGGGGCAGTCCTGGGTGCCGGGGTGGCCCCGCACGTGCTCTCGACGTACCAGAAGGATCGTTTCGCTGCGTTCGCCAACACCCAGCTCGACCCGGGCGGCGTCGGCTACAACACCCGGCAGGCCCGGACGGCCATCGGGTCGGGGGGGATCACCGGCAAGGGGCTCTTCCGCGGCTCGCAGACCCAGGGCCGGTTCATCCCCGAGCAGCAGACCGACTTCGTGTTCACCGTCGCGGGAGAGGAGCTCGGGCTGGTCGGCGCCGGCGCCATCATCTGCGTGCTCTGGCTCGTCCTGTGGCGCGGGCTGCGGATCGCCACGAAGGCCACCGACGCGTTCGGCCGCCTGGTCGCCGCCGGGGTCGTGTCATGGTTTGCGTTCCAGAGCTTCGTCAACATCGGGATGACCCTAGGCATCATGCCGGTCACCGGGCTGCCGCTGCCGTTTGTCAGCTACGGCGGCTCCTCGATGTTCGCCAACCTGATCGCCATCGGTCTGCTCCAGAACGTGCACCTGCGCAGCAAGGAGCTCTAGCCCGCTCTCGCCCCGTTCCCGGCCCGCCCCGTTCCCGGCCCGCCCCTTGTGCTGGATCGGGCCGCGGATCGCCGGGCGTTTCGCGGCCCGATCCAGCACAAGCGGGCACGATCATGAGGCGTGCCGGGCCACGACCCGCGATACGAACTCCCGCTGGCGACAGCGCACCTCGAACCACGTTCCCCGCTCGGTCCGCCAGCCATAGGGCTCGGTGGCTCGGTCGCGCCTGCGGTCCTTCGCGACCATCGCCTCGCCGGCGTGGCCACGCTTGCCATCCATTTCGACGGCGAGCCTGGCGTGCTCGTCGCCCAGATCGAAGCGGGCGACGACCCGCCCGTCCGGAGCGCGCAGCGAGACCTGCGGCACCAACCCCGGCAGGACCGGCAACAGCAGCAGGCGGGCGAGGGTCTCGGCGGCTGATTCGGACCGGCCGTCGCTTCGGGCCACTGCATCGTCGAAGCGTCGTGAGCCGGGGATGCCATGGCGCTCGGCCACTGTGCGGTGCAGGTCCTCGACCGTGAAGAGCCCTCGACGCAGGCCGTCGTCCAGCAGGCAGAGGGTGGCCTCTGCGGTGAGCATGCCGGCGCAATCCCAGGCCGTGCGGAGAGGCGTCGTGATCCACAGACCACTCGGTCGGCGGATGAAGTCGGCTCGATCGAGCCGCAGCCGGTGCCGGAGTAGCTCGTCGCGTTGTCGTCCAGGTGTCGAGAGAGGCCCCCTCCGCACGCCGAGACCGGCGCGGCTGTGGACGTCGTGCAGCAATCGCTCGGTCGCACCCGTCGCCGGGTCGTCGTCGTCCACGAGTGGGAATTGCCAGACCCGGGCCGCGGTGCGGCCGCACGCCACCGCTCGGAGCAGCATCGCGTGACTGCCGTCCGAACGAGGCCTACCGACGGCAAAGGGCTGTCCGCCGCCGCCGCTCGCGAGCACGGCCGCAACGGCTCGCTGCTCCGGGGCGAGGACATAGCCCCCATCGGCGTAGACACCGGAGAAGACCACCTGCCAGAGGCCAGTCTCGAGCAGACGCGCCACGATGTGCCGGGACATGCAGGCGAGGGCCTCGACGCGGGTCCAGACGCCGAGGTTGCCCGAACCGAGCGCGCTGAGAGCTGTCATCGGAGCAGCCCGTGTGACGGAGCCGGCCCGCGGCACCGCTGCTCGGAATCTGTGGACAGGGCCGGCTCGTGCTGGATCGCGCCGCGACGCGCCCGGCGAGTTGCGGCCTGATCCAGCATGAGGCGGGGGTCCGGTCGCGAGGCGGGGGTCTGGTCAGCCAGGGGTCCGGTCGGGCCAGGGTCAGGTCGGGCCAGGGTCCGGTCGCGAGGCGGGGGTCCGGTCGCGAGGCAGGGGTCCGGTCGCGAGGCGGGGGTCCGGTCGCGAGGCGGGGGTCTGGTCAGCCAGGGGTCCGGTCGGGCCAGGGTCAGGTCGGGCCAGGGTCAGGTCGGGCCCGGGGTCCGGACGCGGGTGGGGAGGTGGCGGCCGGACCTGCCGGGGTCGCGGGTGGCACGTAGCCTGGTCGCATGCCGGTCGAGAACCTGTTCCCGCGCCTCGAGGCGCTGTTGCCCCAGGTCAGCAAGCCGATCCAGTACGTCGGGGGAGAGCTGAACAGCCAGATCAAGGATTGGGACGCGACCGACGTCCGGTGGTGCCTGATGTACCCCGATGCGTACGAGGTCGGCCTGCCGAACCAGGGCGTCATGATCTTGTACGAGGTGCTCAACGAGCAGCCGCGGACCCTGTGCGAACGCGCCTACGCGGTGTGGCCGGACCTGGCCGGCCTGATGCGGGCGGGCGGTGTCCCGGCGTTCACCGTGGATGCGCACCGGCCGGTGAGGGCGTTCGATGTGCTGGGAATCAGCTTCGCGACCGAGCTGGGCTACACCAACATGCTCGAGGCGCTCGACCTCGCCGGCATTCCGCTGCATGCAGCGGACCGGACCGACGAGCACCCGATCGTGCTGGCGGGCGGCCACGCGGCGTTCAACCCCGAGCCGATCGCGGACTTCATCGACGCCGCCGTGCTCGGCGACGGCGAGCAGGCCGTCATCGAGATGACCGACATCCTGCGCCGGGCCAAGTCCGACGGGCTGACCCGTGAGCAGACCTTGCTCGAGCTGGCCAAGAGCGGCGGCGTCTACGTACCGCGCTTCTACGACGTCGACTACCTGCCCGACGGCCGGATCGCCCGGGTCGCGCCCAACCACCCGGACGTGCCGTTCCGGGTCCACAAGCGCACCGTCATGGACCTCGACGAGTGGCCCTATCCCAAGGCGCCCCTGGTTCCGCTCGCCGAGACGGTGCACGAGCGGATGAGTGTGGAGATCTTCCGCGGTTGCACCCGCGGTTGCCGGTTCTGTCAGGCCGGCATGATCACCCGTCCGGTGCGGGAGCGCTCGATCACCGGCATCGGTGAGATGGTCAAGGCGGGCCTCGAGGCGACCGGCTACGAGGAGGT
>JBKJOO010000424.1:0-4307 GCA_046595615.1 Mycobacteriales bacterium
TGAGGGTGGGGAACTCGCGCAGCTGGAGGGTGTCGTCGCGTTCGAGGTTCCACTGGGTGCGGACGGCGGCGAAGACCTCGGCCTGCTTGACGGTGTCGACACCGAGGTCGGCCTCGAGGTCCAGCTCGGGGTCGAGCAGGTCGGCGGGGTAGCCGGTCATCTCGGCGACGATGCCGGTGACGGCCGCCAGGATGGCGTCAACGGCCGGTGCCGCCGGGGTCGTAGCGGCAACAGGGGCAGGTGCGAGAGCGGCCGGGTGGGCGTCAGGTGTGGGTGCAGGCGGGGCCGAAGGGGTGACCGCCGGGGCGGCAGCGACGGCGGGGCCGGGCACGCCGAGCCGGCGGCGGACCCAGGCCGCGACGTGGTTGAGGGTGGGGAACTCCCGCAGTTGCAGGTTGTCGTCGCGGACCAGGTCCCACTGGGCGCGGACGGCGGCGAACACCTCGGCCTGCTTGACGGTGTCCACGCCGAGGTCGGCCTCGAGGTCGAGGTCGGGGCCGAGGAGGTCGGCGGGGTAGCCGGTCATCTCGGCGACGATCTGGGTAACCGTCGCCAGGATCGGGTCGTCCGGCTCTCCGAACGGCCGCAGCGAGGGGGAGAGCACGGGTGACGCGGAGGCGGTCGAGATCACCGGTGTGACGCCGAGCTTGCCGCGGACCCAGCCGGCGACGTGGCTGAGCGTGGGGAAGTCACGCAGTCGCAGGTCATCCTCGCGTTCGAGGTTCCACTGGGTGCGGACGGCGGCGAAGACCTCGGCCTGCTTGACGGTGTCGACGCCAAGGTCGGCCTCGAGGTCCAGGTCGGGGTCGAGCAGGTCGGCGGGGTAGCCGGTCATCTCGGCGACGATGCCGGTGACGGTGGCCAGGACGGAGTCCCCGGTCGTTTGAGAGAGCTCCGCCTCCGTGGGAGCCGGAGGTTCCGCCGGCGCCACCGCGGCAGGCGGCGAGGCGAGCGGCACCATCGGGGAGGTGGGCAGGACCTGCGGCACGGCGCCGGCCCCCGCGGGGGCCGTGGGCGCCGTGGCCGCCACGGGTGCGGCCGAGCTCGGCGCGGCGAACCCGCGCGTCGGTGCCAGCCGGTCGGCATACGGCACGGGGACGTGACCGGACCTCTCGACCGGGGTGGTGGCCGGGCCGGTGTCGACGACACGCAGGCGACGTCGGTCGACCTCGAGCCGGCTTCCCGGGTGACCGGCGAGCCGGTCCAGCCAGCGCTGCCAGGCGGCCTGGTCGACGACCCGGTAGGCGTAGCCGAGCTCACCTGGTGCGCGGCGCTGACCGTCGGGGACGGGGGTCCAGCGCAGCAGCGACATGGCGACCTGTGACCCGAATCCGGCGGCCAGGCGCAGCGAGTACTCCACAGGGTACTGACCCCCCTGGGAGAGGTTGAGCGAGCCGAGGTCGGGATCGGGCTCCCGGTAGTTGGGCACCGGAGGCACCATCCCGGTCTCCAGCACCTTCAGGGCGACGACGTCCTCGAACCCGGCGCCCATCGCATGTCCGGTGAACCCCTTGGTGTTCGCGATGACGATCTGGTTTGCCGCCGGCCCGAAGACCCGGCGCAGCGCGTTGATCTCCGCCGCGGCGCTGCCGCCGCGTGCTGGGGTGAAGGTCTCGTGCGACATGAACATGGTCCGCGGCGCAATCTCGCGTCGGTCGATCCCACGTCCCTCGGCCTCGCTGACCAGGGCCTCCATGACGTCGCAGATGTGCTGGACGTCCAGACGGGAGCCGTGGAAGGCGCTGTTGGCGATCACCGTGGCGAGCGCCTCGGCGATGGGCTGGATGCCTCGCTCGCGGGCCGCGTCGGCCGACTCGACGACGAACGACGCTGCCCCGGAGCCGATGACCATGCCGTGGCGGCGTAGGTCGAAGGGCGTGGCGGCGTCCTCGACGCGCTCGTCGGTGGCGGCGGCCCCCGACGCGAGGAAGCCTGCGGTGATCCACGGCAGCATGTGCTTACCGGTGGCGTCGTCCGCGGCCACGACGACCACCCGGCGGCACCGTCCGGCCCGGATCCAGTCCTCGGCCAGAGACAGGGCCAGGGTGGTGCTCGCGCACGCGGAGTTGACCTGCGTGTTCGGGCCGCGCGCGCCGATGATCTCGGCGAACTGGGCGTGCCCCATCGACAGGGCCCGGAAGAGGAAGCGCCGGTCGAACTGGTAGGGCTCGCGAGCGAGGGTCTCGCGCAGCTCCGCGATGAGGGCGTCGACCTCGGCCGTGGTCGGGTCTTCGTCGGTCATCCGGGCGCGCAACGCCTCGACGGCCAGCAGGCTCTCCCTGCGGCCGCGGTCGAGCGCGTAGCCCTCGAGGGTCTCCGCGAAGCGGTTGTAGCCGGGGAAGGCTGAGGCGAAGATGACCCCGGTCTCGTCCCGCAGCGCCTCCGGCAGGCCCCATCGGTCGGGCAGCTGGGTGCCCAGCGTCGTGGTCTTGTAGCTCATGACGAGCGGGATGCCGGCGTCACGCATGGCGTCGAAGCCCGCCCCGATCGCCAGCCGTGTCGTGGTGTCGAGGGCATCGTCGCGGGCCTTGTCGACCCCGAACTGCTCGACGACGTCCAGGGGTGCGAGCAGCCCGGCGATCTTGATGACGTCCTGAGGGTTGTCGATCGTCGCGAAGCTCCCGCCCCCCGAGGCGGCGTCCTTGACCAGCCGGGTGATCCGCATGTCGACCATCCGCTGGCGGGCGTCGTCGCCGAGGACGCTGATGAAGTTCTGACCGGCGAGGATTTTCGCGACGTTGTCGTCGTCGAAGATGTGCTCGGTCCCGGGCAGCCCGAGGGCCGCACCCGTGATGACGACGGGCTCCAGGGCCGGCGGACCCGCCGGCTGGGTCGGCTGCGGAGCGGGAGCTGGAGCCGGGGCTGGCGGCGCACTCGGCTGCCGCCCGGCGGCACCGGTCCCGGCATACAGGTGCATGCCCTTCTCGAGCACGTCGGCGAAGAGCAGCCCGAGCTCGCGGATCGTGGCGTCGGCCGGGGCGTCCAGCGCGTCGACCGCCTGCGTCGCGGTCGTCGCCGCGGGGGAGGTGGACCTCGCGGTCGCCACGGTCGAGCCGCCGGGGACCTCCGGGGTCTCGTGCCGGTCCAGGCCGATGCCGGCCGCGTAGAGCCCGCACAGGGCCTGGTTGAATGCCACGTCGTCTCCGAACTTCGGATGGTTGGTGAAAAGCGCGACGACGTCGTCGTGCTCGGAGCCGAGCACGTCCTCGACGAAGCCGTGCAGCGCCTTCTTCGGGCCGACCTCGACAAAGACGCGAGCGCCCGCTGCATACAGGCTCTGCAGGCCCTTGACGAACTGGACGGGGGAGGCGATCTGCTTCCCGGCGTACTCCAGGACCGTCTCGGTCGTGGCGCCCTGGGGGTAGAAGTCACCTGTCAGGTTGGCGACGATGGGCATGGTCGGCGGCCTGAGGTCGAGCCTGCGCAGCGCGTTGACGAACGGCCCGGAGGCTGGCGCGACGATCGAGGTGTGGAAGGCGTGGCTGACCGGGATCCGGGTGGCGGTGAAGCCCTCTGCGGTGAAGCGCTCGATGACCCGCTCGACGGCGTCGGTTGCGCCGCCGACGACGGCCTGGCTCGTGCTGTTGATGTTCGCGATGACGACGTAGCCGTCGGCCGTGTCCACGATCCGCTGGATCTCGGCCATCGGCGCGAACACCGCGGCCATGGCGCCTTTGTCGGCGACGGACACCTTGGACATCTCGCCACCACGGGCGCTGACCGCTTCCAGGGCGTTGTCGAGGGTCAGCGCGCCGGCAGCGACGAGGGCGCCGTACTCGCCGAGGCTGTGCCCCATCACCATGTCGGGCTGTACCCCGTACGCCGCGAGCAGCCGGGCCAGCGCGAGGTCGGTGGCAAGCACCGCGGGCTGGGTGATCTCGGTCTGCATCAGCTGCTGGTTGAGGGTCTTCACGGCGACCGGGTCGTCGCCGTCGACGAAGATGAACGAGGTCAGAGGACGCCCCAGGAGCGGGGTCATCACCCGGTCCGCTTCGTCAAAGGTCGCCTTGACAATTGGCTCCTCGGCAGCCAGGGACTTGAGCATGTTGACGTACTGGGAGCCCTGCCCGGTGTAGAGGAAGGCGACCTTGGGGGCAGGGCCGCGCCCGAGGAAGATGCCCTGCTGGCGCAGCAGCCGGAACGCCGCGGGGTTGGCTGAGGCGAAGGCGTTGGCGAGCTTGGTGAGCTTGGTCCCCAGGTCCGCCGCGTCGGTGTGGTCGACGGCGACCCGGACGGCTGCGGTGGCCAGCGCCGGGTCCGGCGCGGTGCGCGCGGGCGTGACGCCGGCGCGGGCCTGCGCCAAGGCA
>JBKJOO010000326.1:0-2756 GCA_046595615.1 Mycobacteriales bacterium
CTTTTCCCGGTGTTCGGGTTCGACGGGTCCAACGCGTTCGTCGCCCGGCAGGTCGGCTACTCGCTGGCTGACATCTTCGCCAAGGCGGCCTTCGGCCTGGTCATCTTCAAGATCGCCCGGTTCAAGAGCGAGGCTGACGACCCAAGCTTCGACGAGGACCACGAGATGGGCGACTTGATCGCCGCCCGCTCCGGCGCGCAGGCCTAGCTCACCGGATCGACCCACCCGGTACGACGCTCCGGTCAGGGGCGGCTGCGTCAACGCGCCGCCCCTGACCGGCACCACCCGAGCAGGCTGGGAGCATCCGTGAACTACGCGCTGTTCGACGTTCTCGCCGTCGCTTTGCCGGCGGTGCTGCTCCTGCGCGGCGTAGGTGGTCGTCGGGTGTTGCTGGCCCCTACCGTTGCCCTGTCGGCCCTGGCCCTGCTGTGGACCGCACCGTGGGACGACCATCTGGTGCGCACCGGCGTCTGGACCTACGACCCGTCCCAGGTGGTCGCCCGCGTCGGCGCGATCCCGCTGGAGGAATACGCCTTCGTCGTCCTCGAGGTCCTGCTGGTGGGCGCGTGGGCGCTCCGCAGCGGCGCCCTTCCCGTCCCGCCAGTGGCGCCCCGAAACGTTGCCTGCCGCCGACGCGGCGCGCTCGCCTGGACGGCCGTTGCGGCAACTGGACTGTTGCTGCTGCTGCTCGGCGGCCAGCTGCGCTATCTCGGACTGCTGTTGGTCTGGATCGCCCCACCGCTCGCCCTGCAGCGGCTGGTGGCCGGGGATGTCCTCGCCGCCCGCCGTCGGGTCCGGCTCCGCACGGTCGTCCCCACCGCCCTGTGGCTCTGCGCCGCGGACCGGCTCGCCCTGGCGGCAGGCGTGTGGACCATTGCTCCCGGCAGCTCGACCGGCCTTGCCCTGCTGGGCCTGCCCATCGAGGAGGCGCTGTTCTTCGCGCTCACCTGCCTGCTCGTCACCGACGGGCTGCTGCTGGCCGCGGACCCGGGCGTCCTGCGGCGGGTCGCCCAGCGGCGGGTCGTCGCTGCTCCGGCGCGACCTTGCCTCAGCGCCGCAATCGTAGGAAGGTTGCCGCAGCCACCGCTGTGACGGGTGTCACAGACACCTGCGCGCCGGCGCGGCCGCCCGATTCGGGCGGCTTTCCACTGACCCGGGAGCAACGCATGAACCCCAGCCAACTCGACGACGTGCTGCAGCAGGCAGTCGCGACGGGCGCCGTGCCCAACGTCACCGCCGTCGCTGCGGACCGCAACGGGATCATCTACGAGGGCGCCGCAGGTCCCCGGGTCGCTGGTGGCAACGAGCCCGTCACCATCGACACCCGCTATCGCATCATGTCGATGACCAAGTTGGTCGCCACGGTAGCCGCGCTGCAGCAGGTCGAGAAGGGCCTGTTGGATCTCGATGCGCCGATCGAGCAGTACCGCCCCGAATTTGCCTCGCTGCAGGTGCTCGACGGCTTCGACGACGAGACGCCGCGACTTCGCCCACCGGCGTCGAAGGCGACGGTCAAGCAGCTCATCACCCACACCGCCGGGCTGGGCTACTGGTTCTGGAACGACAGCCTGGTCCGCTGGGAGGCGGCCACCGGCACGCCCAATGTCCTGTCGGGTTCCAACGTCGTCTTCGGGGCGCCGCTGATCGCCGACCCGGGCACCAAGCTCGAGTACGGCATCAACACCGACTGGCTCGGCAAGGTCATCGAGGCCGCCAGCGGCATGACGCTCGATGTCGCGGTCAAGGACGGGATCACCGGTCCCCTCGGCATGAACGACACGTCCTTCGCGCCCAGCGGTGCGGAGCGGGAAAACCTCGTCCCGGTGCACCTCAAGGGCGCCGACGGCTGGGCCGCCAGCGAGATCGAGCTCGCCCTCGACCCGGAGTACTACGCCGGCGGCCACGGCCTGCACTCCACGCCGCGGGACTACCTGAAGTTCCAGCGCGCCCTGCTCGGCGGGGGTGAGCACGGCGGAACCCGGATCCTGTCGTCGGCCACGGTCGACGCGGCGTTCACCAACCAGATCGGCGATCTGGACTTCCCGGCCGTGATCACCACCGCCGACCCGAACTCCTCGGCCGACTTCAACGCCGGACCCGGCCACAAATGGGGCTACGGCCTGCTGCTCAACTCCACCGATGTCCCCGGCCGCCGTCGGGCCGGCAGCGGAGCCTGGGCGGGCCTGTGCAACACGCACTTCTGGATCGACCGGACGGCCGGCATCACCGGCGCGGTCTACACCCAGTCACTGCCGTTCGTCGCACCGGAGGTGTTCGGCGTCTACCAGGACTTCGAGACGGCGCTGTACGCCGCACTGTAGGCCGGTCGACCCGGCGGTTGACCCGGTCGAGGGTCAGCCGCCGGATCGCGTCCAGGCCGAGAACGACCGCAGCGAACCCGATCCCGGCCGGCGCAGCCAAGGCCATGGATGCAGCTCGGCGACGTCGAGCGCCGCGCTGCGGCGGCGAAAGCCCGGCACCGGCGCGAAGGTCACCGCCAGCTGCCGACCGGCCAGCTCGCCCACCGGATCGCCCAGCCGCACCTCGCAATCGAGCTCGGCGAGGGCCTGGGCGAGGAACACCAGCCGTTTGCCCGACAGGCGCAGTCGGCTGAGCAGCGGCTCGTCGAAGACGAAGACCCGAGGCAGCTCCGGGTGAGCCAGCAGGGCAGGATCGTCGGCCCCGAGCGATTCAGCCGTGAGCCACACCAGCCCCGGATCGCCGGTCCGCAGGGTGGTGTCGGGCCCGCTGTGGGT
>JBKJOO010000007.1:0-4882 GCA_046595615.1 Mycobacteriales bacterium
GCTGTTCTCGACCGGCTCGGCGCCGGCAGCAAGGGCCCGCAGGACGACCTGCAGGCCGCCGATGTGGGTGACCGGCAACGTCAGCAGCCAGGCCGCCGGGCCACCGAGCCGCTCGACCGCCGCGGCGCCCGACGCCCGCAGGCACGCGGCCGTGAGCTGCACCCCCTTCGGCTCGCCGGTCGAGCCCGAGGTCGGCACGACCAGGCAGATCTCCTCGTCCTCCAGCGGCTCGTCCGGGCGCAGCGCGGCCAGCACCCGGGCGGCCTCGGCCGGATCGGTCGACACCGGCAGGACAGCCGGTCCGGTGCCGGCCAGGGCGGCCCGCAGCGCGTCGTACAGCCGTGGTCCGGGGATGGCGGGAATCGCGACGAGCTGCCGCATCAAAACGAATAGGGATAGGGGGCCCAGTCGGGCTCGCGCTTTTCGAGGAAGGCGTCGCGCCCTTCGACGGCCTCGTCGGTCAGATAGGCCAGCCTTGTTGCCTCCCCGGCGAAGACCTGCTGACCCATCAGCCCGTCGTCGACGGCGTTGAAGGCGTACTTCAACATTCGCTGCGCCGTCGGGCTTTTCGCGCAGATCGTCTGCGCCCACTCGATCGCCACCCGTTCGAGATCGGCGTGCGGAACGACCTCGTTGACCATACCCATCCGGTGCGCGTCGGCGGCGGAATGCTCGGCGCCGAGGAAGAAGATCTGGCGGGCGAATTTCTGGCCGACCTGGCGGGCCAGGTACGCCGAGCCGTAGCCGCCGTCAAAACTGCCGACATCGGCGTCGGTCTGCTTGAACTTGGCGTGCTCGGCGCTCGCAAGGGTCAGGTCGCAGACCACATGCAGGCTGTGCCCGCCGCCGGCCGCCCAGCCGGGCACCACCGCGATGACGACCTTCGGCATCATCCGGATCAGGCGCTGCACCTCCAGGATGTGCAACCGCCCGGCCCGCGCGGGGTCCGGAGTCCCTGCGTCGTCGGCGTACTGGTAGCCGGACCGGCCGCGGATGCGCTGATCCCCTCCGGAGCAGAAGGCCCAGCCACCGTCCTTGGGCGACGGCCCGTTGCCGGTGAGCAGGACGCAGCCGACATCGGACGACATCCGCGCGTGGTCCAGCACCCGATAGAGCTCATCGACCGTCGCGGGGCGGAACGCGTTGCGCACCTCCGGCCGGTCGAAGGCGACCCGCACCACCCCGCTCGAGACGTGCCGGTGGTAGGTGATGTCGGCCAGCTCGAACCCCGGGACCCGGCGCCACTGGCCGGGATCGAACAGCGCTGAGACGGAGTCGGTCACAGGCGCAAGACTAGGCGGGTGCTTGCCCATGACCACGACGTGCATGTCGTCTCGATCCCCATGCGGGTGCCGTTCCGCGGCGTGCTCCACCGTGAGGCGCTGCTGCTGCGCGGCCCGGCCGGGTGGGGCGAGTTCAGCCCGTTCCTGGAGTACGACGACGACGAGGCCGCCCGCTGGCTGGCTGCCGCGCTCGAGGCCGCGAACGAGGGTTGGCCACTGCCCATCCGCGACCGCGTGCCGGTCAACGCGACCGTCCCGGCGGTGCCCGCTGCAGCCGTCGCTTCGGTGCTGGCCCGGTTCCCCGGCTGCACCACCGCAAAGATCAAAGTGGCGCAGCCAGGTCAGTCCCTCGCCGACGACATCAACCGGGTCGCGGCCGTCCGAGAAGCGCTGGGGAACAGGGGAAAGCTGCGGATCGATGCCAACGGTGCCTGGTCCCTGACCGACGCAGGTCGAGCCCTGACCGCTCTCGCGCGCTTCGACCTCGAGTACGCCGAGCAGCCGTGCGCCTCGATCGAAGACCTGGCCGCGCTGCGGGTGGCCCTCGCCCGCGCCGGGGTGGATGTGCTGATCGCCGCCGACGAGAGTGTCCGCAAGGCCGAGGACCCGTTGCGGGTGGCGCTCGCCGGGGCGGCAGACGTCGTGGTGCTCAAGGTCGCTCCGCTGCGCGGCGTGCGCCCGGCGCTCGACATCGCGCAGGCCTGCGGGCTACCGGTCGTCGTGTCGAGCGCTCTCGACACCTCGGTGGGTATCGCCGCGGGGGTGGCGCTGGCCGCCGCGCTGCCCGCGTTGCCCTACGCCTGCGGGCTCGCAACTGCCGCGCTGCTGGCCGGAGACGTCGTACGCCCGTCGCTGGACGGTCACGGGGGGTCGATCGTGGCCGGCCGGGTCGTCGCCGATCCCGCGCTGCTCGCGGAGTTCGCCGCGGCGCAGGATCGGCGGGAGTGGTGGCTGGCCCGGCTGGAGCGGTGCGAGCAGCTGCTCACAGCAGGGTGAGCACAGCTTCGGCGTAGGCACACTCGGCATCCGGATGGCTGAAGCGCTGCTCGCCGACGACGACGCTGAACCCGTCGGCACCTCGCTCGAGCCGGTCGAAGTGCGCGCCGAGCCGGTCGCGCAACTGCCCCTCCGAGGGCAGCCACAGCACCTCGCCGATCTTCACACTGTCGAGCGACCACTCGACCGTGCCGTTGAAGCCGACGACGCGGCCGTACGGCATGTCGTGCAGCTCGACCGTCATGTCGGACAGGACGAAGACCTCGTCGTCCATGCCGCGGTCGGGCACGACGAACCGGTCGCCGCGGGCCGGTGCCCAGGGCAGGCCGGCGGCCCGTAGCCGCTTGGCAAGATGAACACTCAACATCGCCCCATCCTGGCGCGCTCCGGCCTCGACGGTGCGACAGGATCGCTGGTGTGAACCCGTCGACCGTGCTGGCCCGCGTCCTCGTCGACGAGCTGGTCCGCGGCGGGGTCACCGAGGCGGTGCTCTCGCCGGGATCGCGGTCGGCCCCGCTCGCGTTCGCGCTGCACGATGCGGACCGGAGCGGGCGGCTGCGGCTGCACGTCCGGATCGACGAGCGGTCCGCGGCCTTCCTCGCGCTCGGCCTCGCCAAGGCGTCGGGTCGCCCGGTGCCGGTCGTCACCACCTCCGGTACAGCGACGGCCAACCTGCACCCGGCCGTGCTCGAGGCGTCGCACGCGCACGTCCCGCTGCTGCTGCTCACCGCCGACCGACCGCCCGAGCTGCGCGGCACCGGCGCCAATCAGACCGTCGACCAGATCAAGCTGTACGGCGACGCGGTGCGGCTGTTCGTCGAGGTCGGCGCGCCGGACGACCGCGCCGGGCAGGACGCCTCCTGGCGGTCGATGGCCTGCCGCGTGCTCGCGGCCGCGGCGGGGTTCGGCGGCGATCCGGGTCCCGTTCACCTCAACCTGGCGTTCCGGGAGCCACTGGTACCCGATCTCGACGGGGCGGGTCGGGATCTCGGCGGGCGGCCGGGCGGGCTGCCCTGGACCGCCCGGGTCGTCGCCCCGCCGGCCACCGTCGTGGACGACCTGCCGGCTCGCACCCTCGTGGTGCTCGGCGACGCGACGGCGCAGCTCACCGCCGCCGCGCTGCGGCTCGCCGAGGCGCGCGGCTGGCCGGTGGTCGCCGAACCCTCGGCCGGTGCCGGCGCCGGCGCGACCCTGGTCGCGGCCGCCGAGCTCGTCCTGGGCGCCGACGAGTTCGTGGCTGCCCACCGCCCGGACCGGGTCCTCGTCGTCGGTCGCCCGACGCTGAGCCGGGCCGTCGGCCGACTGGTGGCGGGCAGCGCGTGCGACGTGGTTGCGGTCGGTGGCTCCTGGTCCGACCCGGCCCGGCAGGCCGACCGCGTGCTGCCCGGCGTACCGGTGCCGGCCCCCCCTCTCTCCGGCGGCGCTGCCCCCGACCCGGCCTGGCTCGCCGGCTGGCAGGCCGCTGGGGCGGCGGCCCGCGCCGCTGTCGACGAGGTGCTCGACGTCCTGCCCGGCCTGCCGGAGCCGGTTGTCGCGGCCGAGGTCCTCGCGGCGGTGACTGGGCTGCTCGTGGTCGGCTCCTCCAAGCCGGTCCGTGACCTGTTCCTCGCCGGCGCGCGCCCGGGGGTGCGGGTGCTGGCCAACCGGGGTGCGGCCGGCATCGACGGCACCGTCTCGACCGCGATCGGGGCGGCGCTGGCCGACGGCCGGCCAGCGGTCGCGCTGCTCGGCGATCTGACCTTCCTGCACGACGCCAACGGCCTGATCATCGGCCCGGGCGAGCCACGGCCCGACCTCGTCATCGTGGTGGTCAACAACGACGGCGGGGCGATCTTCGGCCTGCTCGAGCAGGGCGCCCCCGGCTACGAGCAGGCGTTCGAGCGGGTGTTCGGCACCCCGCACGGGGTCGACCTGCAGGCCCTCTGCGCGGCCACCGGTACGGCGTACACGCTGGTTGCGACGCGCGAGGAGTTGCGGGCGTCGCTCAGGCCGGCGGCCGGGCTGCGGGTCGTCGAGGTCCTCAGCGACCGCCGCGCCGCGGTCGACCTGGACGGCGTCCTCCACGCCGCGGTCGCCACCGCGCTGCAGCCCTGAGCTCCTGCCCGACCCCAGAGCCGGCGCCGGCCAGGACCGCGTGCCCGCCGGACCCCCGAGCCGCGCGATCTTGACGATCTGGTCGCCCCGCTCCGCGTGTCGGCGACCACATCGTCAAGATCGGCCAGGCTCCGGTGGCCCCGGGAGCGCGGCCGTCAGTCCTGCAGGGCGTCACGCATGGGGACGAGCTTGGCGACGCTCTCGGCGAGCTCGCGGTGCGGTTCGGAGCCGGCCACGATCCCGCAGCCGGCGAACAGCCGGACCCGGCACGGGTCGGCCGGATCGACCTGGCCGCACCGCAGCGCGATCCCCCACTCCCCGTCGCCGGCGGCGTCCAGCCAGCCGACCGGGCCGGCATAGCGCCCGCGGTCGAGCCCCTCGATCTCGGTGATGAGCGTGAACGCCACCTCCGTCGGGGTTCCGCAGACCGCGGCCGACGGGTGCAGCGAGGCGATCAGTCCGAGCGAGGTCGCCCCGTCCGAGACGGTCCCGGTGACGTCGCTGGCCAG
>JBKJOO010000041.1:0-61044 GCA_046595615.1 Mycobacteriales bacterium
ACCGACTCAGCATCCAACAGCTCACGCGCATCCAGCGGACGACCCTGCATCCACACATGATCCCAACCCCCGACCAGCGCGACCAGGACGACACGCCTTATTCAGCAGCGTCCTAGACGACCTGGACGACGACGTGCACGACCTGAAGTCGCATGAGGGGGCCGACCTGAACAACGCCGGCACCGGACCGATGAGGGACTACCTCGACGCCGGGACCGAGGACGTGGACGACGGCGCGGACGACGACGAGGACGACGGCGGGTGGCTCGACGTCGGCGACGACGTCCACGACGCCAAGGGCCGCGAGGCGTCCGAGATCAACAACGGCGGGGTGAGCGCCCAGCTGGCGTACTTGCTGACGGCGTACACCGCGGAGCAGATCGCCAGCCGGTTGCGGACGGGGACGTGGCCGACCTGAGCGTCGTCCACGGCGGCCGCGAGGAGATCAGCGGACCCCGCACGGCGTGATGCCGTGCGGGGTCCGTCGTCGTTCGGGGCGGTCACGGGGGACCGGGTGTCGCTCGAGGGAGCGCTACGCGGACCGGTCGAGGTCCGTGGCCCCCTGGGGGAGCCCGCCGGAGTTGATCCGGTGAACAGGTCGACCTCGTCGGCGACGTGCGTGAACTCCGTGCGCAGGACGGTGACCGACGCGCGGTGCAGCCGGGCGACCCCGCTGCCGCTCAGGCCGGAGACCCGCACGTACGGCCCGTCGTCGGTTGGTTCCGCATGCAGGACCTCGTCGTCGCGGAACCACGTGGCCGGGACGGGCACGAGACCGGCGAGTGGTCGGTGTGGTGGGTGTGGTCGGTGTGGTCGGTGCCGCTGGTCAGCCGCCGAGGGCCGCTAGGGCTGCGGGCAGGTCGTCGGGTCGGTGGTGCGCGACCCAGGCGAGGAGGTGCTCAACCCGGATGCCGATGTGGACGCCGTCGCCGTCGGCGTCGTCGTCGAGCAGGTTCTTCATTCCGTCGCAGGACGACCAGGCGGGCCCGGTCGGCTCGGTGTCGTACAGCTGGTGAGGCATCGTCGTCAGCTCCGATGTGGTCACCTGACGGCCGCCGACGGGGAACAGGGCATCGTCATCGGTCGAACCGAGGTCGCCGTGGACACCGAGGACGTAGTCCCAGCCGAAAACGGTCAGCGCGGTCGAGACGACGAGGTCGAAGTTCGACCGCCGCGACTGGCGCGCCGGCCACAGCTCGAGCGAGCCGGATGACGAGAACTGTTGCCGGGGTCCAGGGTGTGCCCGGTTCCGTCACGCCGCGCGTCTCGAGGGTGGGGTCGAGCTGGGGGCCAGCTGCGGCCACGTCGTCGAAGACGCCGAGCAGGTGCCGACGCGCCTCGACGGGCTGACCGTCGAGGTGGACGGCGAGCGGGTAGAGCGCGGCCGCGAGCTCGCGGTCGGTGTGCCCGAGCGCGCGGCAGACTGCGGTCGCGGTCTCGAGGGTGCACGTGGTGATGGTGCGGGCGGGGTGGTAGTCAGTCACGGCGAGGACCTTGGTGGCCTCGCCGGTTCCGAGCGTGGTGTAGCGACGCATGGGGCGCTCCTGTCGGTTGGGAAGGGGCGTCCACGGCCCCGCAAGATTGGGGGCTGGCGGCGGGTGTGAACCGGCGGCGTGGTGTCCGCTGGTCTCGATCCCCCGGACGGGAAGGTCCGGCAGCCCCCACTGTGCCGGCGTCTCCGCCTGGGGCAATCGACCACCTCCACCCAGTCGGTTGGGGACTGGTCGAGCGTCATCTCCGATTGGCCGTGGCGCTATCGAACCCAGGTGAGCCCCCACGGCGGCAGGCACCGTGTGCGTCGGTGGGAGGCACCTCAGGACACCAGACCGCTCGCGTGAGAGCAGGTGAGGAGGTATCGTTGTCTCACTATCTCTCACTATCTCTCACGTGACAGCGTGTCGGTGGCCCACGTCAGGAGCACGCATGACCCCAACACCCTCCGCCAACGCCGCAGGGCCCGCGCGCCTGACCGACAAGGTCGTGGTGGCGCGGCCGACCGCGCGGCCGACCGCCTTGCGTGGTGGGCCCGTCGGCCAGGGAGTGCGGGAGGTGCAGGTCGGCCGCTCGACCGTTCCCACCGGGGCTGTCACCTTGACGGTGACCGTCCCGGACGCCAGGACAGCGGACGTGCTGCAGAGTCTGCTGCCGCTGACGGCCGCGGATGCGTTCCAGCAGGCAACGGACCGCGAGGCGGCGATCGCCGCCCTGGTCGCCGACGGCGGACGGTTGCGGGCGGCCTCGCCGGCGGGCGGCGCGCAGGCGTACCGCAACGCGAAGGCGCGCGTCGACCTCGCCGCGGAGTTCCCGCTGCTGTCTGGCGGGCAGGTCGCAGCCGCGGCGCAGTCCGGGGCGGCCAACGCGCACGCGACCGCGTCCCGGTGGCGGACCAAGAACCGTGTCTTCGCCATCCCCGACAGCGTCGGTTTGCTGTACCCGTCGTTCCAGTTCGACCACCGAGGCCGCCCCCTGCCGGTGATGGCCGCCCTGCTCGCACAGCTTCAGCCGGCCCTGGACGGGTGGCAGCTCGCCCTTTGGTTCACCACCGCGACCTCCCGACTCGGCGGCCTGCGCCCGGTCGACGTGCTCGACTCTGACGACCCGACCGACCACGGCCTGCTTCTGGCCGCGGCCCGCGCGCAGGCCGCCGACATCCTCAACCCGGCCTGGTGACGCCCTCACTCCCTGGGCAATCCGCGTCGTCCGTGTCCGACCCTGTGCCCTCTGCGGGGAGTCGCGCCACCGCGGGCGCCTCGGGAGCTGCGAGGCGCCCGGCAGCCCGCCCCGGAGGCAGGGTGCCGTTGCCGCGGACCCTGCCGGCGCCCGACCTCACCGGACGCCGACCACTGGCGCTCACGTGGCCAGCCGGTCAGCTCGTTGTGCGAGTCCACAACCGCGACTACGACGCAAACGCCTTCTGGCCCGGCCGGCCCGGCGGCGCACGCTTCTCCCTGCTGGCCCCGGCGACGAACGCCGCGACGCGTCAAGCGGCGGTCGACCCCGTTCCCGTGTTGTACGTCGCCGACCATCTCGACGGGGCCCTGTCCGAGTCGGTGTTCCACGCGATCACCCCCACCACCTCGGTGTTGGCCCGCGTCGTCCCGGGCGCCACGTTGGCGTCCGCGGTTGCGTCGACGCTGCGGCTGAGGCGGCCCGTGACACTGGTCGACCTCACCACCGACGGCCTGCATCGGCTCGGTGTCGGGCGTGGGGACCTCATCGAGACCGGCCCGGAGTACTACGAGCAGACCGTCGCGTGGGCTGAGGCGTTGCACGCCCTCATGCCTCACGTCGACGGGATGACGTGGGTCTCGCGCCAGTACGACACCTCACGGGCCGCGGTCTTGTTCGGGGACAGGATGAGCGCCGACGACCTCGAACTGGACGGCGCCCCGATGGTCCTGGGCGCCGGCCCGGGCCTCGAGGCGGTCCAGGTCCGCGCTGAACGGATCGAGGTCACGATCAGCTGGTGAGCGGGGCAGCTGGCGGCTGGCGGTGGTCAGCGTCAGCCGCAAGCTTGCTGGGCCGGGCCGGGCCGGGCCGCGGAGACGGTGATCGCCCGGTGTCACTGCCTGCAGTTATGGTCGGGTAGTAACGCCGGGTGGCGGGGGAGTGCGCGTATCGACGCCCCGTTCCGCCCTCACCACCGAGGAAAGAGGCACGTCGTCGTGGCGAAGAGCCCGCGCAACCGTAAGCCGCAGCGCCGCGCTCGTGGGCCGGTCCCGGCCCCGGCGAACCGGCCGTTCGGAGACTACGCCGCAGGCGGCGCGCCGCCGGAGCTGCCGGACGGACAGTCCTGGGTCAGCGCAGCCGAGATCGCGGACGTCCTCGATGTGCAAGCCGCCATGGCGAGCGCGTTGGATGACCTCAGCGCGGACGACCTGCTGGGCGTGCTCGAAGGGTCACACGCCTACGACGGGTGGCGTTCGGCGATGTTGCGCATCCTGGGAATGCCGCACGCGGCGACCGTCAACCGGGCCATGGCCAACCAGTTGCTGGCCCGCGCCAGGACGGCGCCGTTCCCCGACCCGGACGGGGTGCTGCACTTCAACCTCTCATGGCCCACGACCTCCCTGATCGCCCTCTCGTCCGACCCGCGAGCCTGGAACGTGGCGCTGGCCAAGGACCCGCTCGAGGTTGTCCGGGCACTCGGGGAGGATGAGCCCACCCTGACCACGGTGCTTAACACGGCCGCGGTGATCAACAGGTGCATGTTCCTGGCGACATCCCTCATGCCGGCCCCGCTGGTACGGGTCGGCCTGATCGCCGCCATCGCGGACGAGGCGGCGTGCGCGGCTGTCGCCCTCAGCATGCTCAGCGCCTACGACGCCGACGCCGCCGACGCGTACGACGCTCTCGAGGAGATGGAGCCGGGACGTCTGCCGGTGCGCGCAGCCGGAGACCTGACACAGCTCGGAACACCTGGGCGGGTCGTGCCCGAGACTGCCGAGCAGGCAGCTGAGCTGGACGGCGCGGCCGGCCGCCCGCCTGGCACCAGCTGGTACGGCCTGGACGAGGCCGCTGCGGGCAAGGTCGACGAGACGGGCGACGACGAGACGGGCGACGACGAGACGGGGGCAGTTGCTGAGCACAGTGCGGGCGACGTGCGGTACCGCGCGACCGGGTTCACGACGCACCTGATCGAAGATCTCGGCCTGGAGCAGCTGACCGTCCAGGTCCTGCGCTCCTGGTCCCAGGTGGCGGTCGTTCTGCGCGCCGCCGCCGACGACATCGACGCGGGGGACCGCCCGAAGAACGGTGCACTGGAGGCGGCGGACACGTTCATGCGGGTCGTCACCGACCTAGCCGACCTGTGGGAGTGCACGCCGAGCCGGGACGGGCTCCAGGGTTCCCTGGACGCTGCTGAGGCAGCACTGGCTCGCGGACGTCAAATGGAAGCGGACGTCCAGATCCGCCGCGCCCTGCTGCAGCAGCTGAGCGCACTGGCAGCGCCGGCGGCGGCCGAGGCCGACGCGTCGCTGGTCCGTGCTGCCGCCGTGCGACGGCTGGAGGGGACCGCCGAGGTCGGCGACCCGGACGAGGACGCCCTGAGCCTTCTCCACGAACTGGCCCGCATCGGCCAGCTGCGCCGCGGCGGTGACGCTGTGTCCTTCGAGGACTTCCTGGCGGCGGAGCAGCGAGCCCGCACGAGCTTTTCGCACGCGACGCCGCTCGTGGTGGCCGCCAGCCTGGGGGACGTGACGTTCCCCCCGCCCAGCGAAGACCCCGCCGAGGCCGCCCAGGTCGCCCAGGTCGCCGAGGTCGCCGAGGCTGGGGGGTTCGGGACAGCGTCGGCCCCAGCAACCGACGTGACCTTCTTCGAGCAGCTCCTGAGGACAACGGATCGTCATCAGGACATTCACCGGGCCGCAACCGCGGCTGCCAGCCGTGAAGACGCCACCTTGGGCGCTGTCGACGAGGCAGGCGACGGGCGTCCCGTCACCGATGTTGACCAGGCAGGGGCTCCCGTCCGCGCGCCGGCCGGACCGGACCCGGTCGAGGCGTCCGACCCCGATGCGCCGGACGCGGGACGAGTGGCGGCCCAGCCTGCCCCTGGCGAGCCCGACGCGGACGGCCTCGAGGGCCACAAGGGCATCTCGGACAGCGACCCGACCGCGCCCACTGAGACCCGTGATGACACCACGAGCGCGCGCCCGAAGCGGCCCACCGCAACGGAGCAGGCCGCCCAGGACGGCACGGGGCAGTCCCCGCACGCCCAAGACGCAGCAGCCCACCCCTCCCACCGTGAGCCGGGCTCCCACCACAGCCCGAGCCCAGCCGAGCAGGTCGCTGACGACGCTGACGACGCCCCAGACCCTGCGGCACCCGCCCTCGACGATCTCGCCCTGGCAGACCTCACCCTCGACGACCTCGCACTGGACGCACTGGACCTCGACGACTTGACGAGCGACGAGCCAGCCACGTCGGGCGACACCCTGCACGACCCCCTCGAGGACACCGACGGCGACCGCGACGCGTGGCCGTCCGCAGCCGCAGAGCAAGAGGCGGCCCGCCACGGCGCGCGAACGGCGTCAGCCGCCGGGCGGTTCGGTCTGGCCGCCGACATCCTGCGCGGCGCCGGCGCCGAACCGGCGTCGATCGCCGCGCGTGAGCTCGCGGCCTACGCGGCTCAGCTCAGCGACCCCGTCGGCCCGCTCGCCCACGCATTCAGCGCCACCAGCGCCGTCATCAGCCGTGAGGCGCTGTCCGAGGACCGCGACGGCCACCTGCTGGCCTGGGCCGCCGCAGCACGCGCGGCCGTCACCGCTCCGAACGCCGGACCCGGCACGGTCCTGCCGGAGCTGCGCCCATCCATCAGCGACCTGCCCGCACTCGACCTGTTGACCGAGACCCTCATTGACGCGGCCCACCGTGGCATCGCGCTCGCCGCGACCGCCGACCAGGTCACGGACGTCACCGCCTCCGAGGACCGCCTCCGCGCGGCCTCGGACGAAGTCGCCACCCTCCTGAGCGACCGCGGCCGGCGAGTGCTGAAGTTTGCCCCGCTGAACAAGATCTACAGCGAGTGGCTCAACCCTGACGGCGAACTCGGCCGGATCCTCGACAACGCTGCCGCCGGACAGGAAGGCCGCCCGCCCGCCGACCCGGAGGCGCTGGACGCGTCCGTTCTGGATCTGCGCGGGCACGGAATCGACCGCACGAAGGACCGCTACTCGCAGCTGCGCCGCTCGTCCCAGCTGTACGACAACGCGGCCCGCGACATGGCGAACCGGTGGGAGCACGTGCTCGACGTCGTCGCCGAGTACGCAACCTCGCTGCGCGCGGCCAGTGCCGCCCGACGCCCCAGCGGCGAGTCGCAGACACACACCCAGGCCGTCGACCTGCGCACCCGCCTCATGGGCGCCATCGACGGGCTCGAGACCGACCTCGCCACGTTCCCCAGCGACACCGCCTCAGCCGTTTCACTGCTTCTTGCTGGCGTGCTCGACGCGTGCCGAGGAACGCTCAGCCCCCGCGTCGAACCGTCACCGGCCTGGGCAGCCCACCACGAGCTGCTAGCCCTGTGTGTGCCTCTCGACCCCGCGACGCTGACCCCGCCCACCCTGGATCCGAACCACGCCGACCAAGGCGGTTCGACGAGCACGCCGCCGGGAGACGAGGAGACGCGTGTCCAGGTCCCCGCGGACAACGCCAGCTACGCCAGCCCAGCCCTGTCCGAGAACGGCACCGGACGGGAAGTCCCTGACGGGCACGACACCGCAGCGCAGTGGCGCGACCTGCTGCCGGACCTGCTGGCGCTCGCCGAGGACGACGAGACTTCCCCGACCGACCTGTACGCCGAGCTGGCCGCCGCGAACCTGCACGACCTGAGCGCCGAACTCGTCGACGAGCTGCGTCGGACCGGGTCCGAGCTGGCTCAGACCCTCAGCCGCCGCCGCCGCGAGGACGTCGACGCCAGCCGCGACCGCCGCGACGCCGCGCTCGATGCGCTGGGACGCGACCTGGACGCGCGCCGGATGTCGGGGGTGCTGTCCGAGGGCCGATGGTCGCAGCTGTCCCACCAGGTGCAGGAGCTGCGCGGCCCGGCGCGGACCGACTTCCACCGGGTCTCCGCAGCGATCGAACGGATCGGCGTCGAGCTGGCAGCGGCACAGAGCGACCTCGTCGGGCAGTTCCTCGAGCGGCTCACCGCAGCGACCGCCACCTCGATGACCGTCGCGCGGTACGCGGAAGTCATCCGCAGCCAGGCTCAGGCGGGCCAGCTCGGGGCGGCCGAGTCGTCGCTGGCCAGCGCAGAAGCCGGCGAGGAGCTGCCGTCCGCCACCTCGGAGGCGACCGACCACGTGACCGCGTTCTTCCCCGGCGTGCCGTCCCTGCTGACCGGTGCCCTGCCGCCCGGGCGGCTCTTCGACAACCTGTCCGACGCCGGCCTGGACAGCCTCGACGAGCTCACCGGGGGTCTGCTGCCGTTCTCGCAGCTGAGCCCGGCCCGGCGCAGCAACGCCCGCAACGCCGTCGAAGCGATGCGCCGCCTTGCGCGTCTCGGGCAGCAGCCGGCCCAGCTGGTCGACATGCTGCGCCCGATCCTGGCCGAGGCCGGTATCGAGCTGCGCAGCGCCAAGATCGAGCAGACGAGGCCCGAGCGGTACCTCATCGCGGCCAGCGACGTCGCCACCCTCGGCAGCGCCCGCACCCCGTCGTTCGGGTCGGCCATGACGAGCAACCGCGGCGGCGGGCTGCGGCTGGTCATCCCACGCGTCACCGCGGTCCCGGTCACCCTCGTGGAGTGGGTGCGTGACCTGCCCGCCGACACGACGGTCATCGCCATCTGGCCCGGACCGCCGCTTCGGCCAGCGGACTGGCGCGCGCTGGCCGACGCGTCCCGCGGCCGAAAGACCCCCGTCCTCGCCGTGCTCGACACCGCCCTGCTGGCGTACCTGTGCACTCAGGACAGTCCCCAGGTCGCGACGTTCGAAGCGGTCGTGCGTGCGTTCACGTCCGAGTCGCCGTACAAGGACGTGCCCGGCGACACCGCTCGCGAGATGTTCTACGGGCGCCGGCGTGAGCTCGCGCAGGTCCTCGACATGCGCGGCCCGTCCATCGTCAGCGGTGGCCGGCAGATGGGTAAGTCCGCCCTGGTCAAGTGGGCACACCGCCAGTTCGAAACTCGCCCGGGATGCATCGCGATCGACTTCGACATCCACGTCATCGGCGCGCAGGGCGACACGTCCGGGCTCTGGCCGCAGCTGTGGAACGAGCTGTCCATGCGTGACGTAGTGCACGGGCAGCTCGCTGACGGCGACCAGGCCGCCGCAGTCCACAACGCGGTCAAGCGGTGGCTGCTCGAGGACGAGAGCCGCCAGCTGCTGCTGCTGCTCGACGAGGCCGACGCATTCCTGGACGCGGACGCCGCCGAGAACCAGTTCGTGGCCGTCAACTGGTTCCGGCGCCTCATGGACGGCACCGACCACCGGTTCAAGGTCGTCTTCGTCGGGCTGCACCGCACCGCACGCTTCGACTCCCTGCCGAACCAGCCGCTGTCGCACCTGGGACACATCGGCGTCGGCCCGCTCAGCCCGCAGCACGCGCACGAGCTGATCACCCGCCCCCTGCAGGCCCTCGGGTTCCGTTTCGTCGACCCGGTCGGGACCCCGGCGCGCATCCTCGCGCTGGCGAACAACATGCCGGCCCTGCTCCAGCTGTTCGGTGCCGCCCTCGTGTCGCACCTGACAGCCCGACCTGTGCCGGACGACGCGCCGCCGCAGGACGTGACCGACGACGACATCGACCAGGTCTGGGCCGATCCGAACGTCAAGGCGTCGTTCCTGGAGAAGTACCGCCTGACCCTCAACCTCGACCCGCGCTACCGCGTGATCGCGTACGCCGTCGCGTACGCGGCGCACGTCGGCGGTGTCGGCGCCGGCCTGTCGCTGCGTGACCTGTCCGCGCAGGTCCAGGAGTACTGGCCCGAGGGGTTCGTCGCGTCGAGCTCGGACGAGATCCGCTCCCTCATCGTGGAGTGCGTCGATCTCGGCCTGCTGGCCGGAGACGCCCGCGCGTACCGGATGCGGACCCCTACCGTGTGGCGTCTGCTCGGGACCGAGGACGAGGTCCTCGACACTCTCACGACCGCGTCCGAGACACTCCAGCTGCCGGCCCCGACCCGTGGCGCGCACCGCCGGAGGATTGCCCCAGCCGGGCCCAGCGACGGTCTCGGCACTGTCTGCCCGTTGACCGAACGCCAGCTCGGGCAGCTGGCCGACACCCCCGGTGTCACCGTCATCACGGGCGTGCCCGACACCGGAATCCACAACGTCATCGGGTGCCTGAGCGCCATCGTCGACGGTCACGGTCTACGCGGTCTGCGCCGCGTCGTGACGGCCGACCCGACACCGAAGTCGCTGACCGACGTCGCCCGCGTGACCGTCCTGAACGCCCGTCCTGGGCAGGCCTCGACCACACCAACCGACCCGAGCAGCATCCTGATCCTGGTCGACGCGACCGGCCTGAGCGGGAAGGAGCTGTCTGCGCTCCTGGGTTCGGCTGCCGCGGTCGCCGACCATCACCGCGGCCTGCGGGTGGCGGTCACTGCCGGGGTGAAGAACGTCGGCGGCTGGCTCGGGTGGGCCGACCGGATAGAGCTGGCCCGCCTCGACCGGGTCGGACTGCGCCTGCTGAGCGACGAAGAGTCGCTGCCCTTCCACGACCCGGACCAGGTCGGGCGGCTCGCCGCAGCGACCGGGGGCTGGACGTGCGTCCTCGACCACGTCCGAGACCGGGTCCGCGCGGACACCGGCGTCACCCCCACCGCACAGACCGTCCTGAGCGACACGCAGGCGTGGGTCTCGGGCCGATCTGGTCTCGAGCTGGCCCGGCAGGCCGGTGCCCGTTCAAGCGACCCGGCCGGTCAGGCCTTGGCGGCGGCGCTGACCCGGCTGGCTGACCTGAGTGGGCCGGACACGCTGCTCAACCTCGTCGACCTGCTCGTCCTCGCTGACGCGGACCGCCCGGTTCGTGGGGCCATCCCAGCCCGCGCCGCAACGCCGCGCAGCACCGCGGACACCGGCAGTGCGGCGCGCGCGGGCGCCGCAGTCGAGCAGAGCATGTCGTTCACCCAGCTGGCTGCGGCTGCCGGTTGCCCGGACATCCGTGGCCTGCTCGAAGCGCTGACGTCGTTGGGGTGGCTCGACCCGATTCCGGGCGGGATGCTGCGACCCGAACCGCTGCTCGTCGCTGCGCTCGGCTCAACCGCGAGCCGGTCCGCATGAGCGCCGCCGCAGGACACACGGCGCAGACAGTGCCGACGCTGCCTGAGCTGTCCGGGGAGAGCTCGGTCGTGTTGAACGCCGCCGCAAAGGCGTTCGCTCGCTTCGCCCTGCTGCACGGGGCTGACCCGGACACCGCGACCCGGGAGGCGCACACCGCCACGACCGTGCTCGAGCTGTGGGGCAAGTATCCGGCGGTGCGCGCGAAGGTGCGCGCCAGCGTCGAGAAGGCGGCGCAGACCTCACCGGCGTGGGCGCAGGTCGTGGCCTGCCCGCTCCTGGTCGAGGCCACAGCCAAGGACACCGCGTCCCAGCTGTCGCGGGCCATCGAGCAGCGCCGGCGGGAAGAGAAGGCCCGCGAGCGGCGTGAGAGGCGTGACGCGGAGCGAGAAGCTGCGAAGAAGCCGCTCGAGGAGGTCCGTGTCGCCCGCGAGGAAGACAAGCTCGAGCAGATCCGGCAGGCCCGCGACCTGGCCACCCGGCGCGCGGAGACCGCCGCGCGGGAGGCGTCGCAGCTGCGCGACCAGCTCGAGAGCTCGCGCACCGACGTCGACGACATGTCCGGGCAGCTCGCTGCCGTCACCGCCCGCCTTCGCTCCGCGCAGGAGCAGCTGACCGACCCGGTCGCGCTGGCCGCCGCGCTGGCCGCCGCGCTGGCCGACCTTGACGTGGACGCGACCATCGCGCCGGTACCGGCTGGCGGCCTCGGGACCCCGGCCACGATGGCCACCGCGGCCCAGTCGGCCATTGCGCACCAGCTGCCGCCGGAGGCGGTCGGCTCGGTCCAGCAGTGGCTTCCTGTCCTGCTGCGGGCGCTGACCCGGCCGGTCATCCCGGTCGCGCAGGTGCGTGAGCTGCAGCTGCGCGTGGACGTCCTCGGCGGTGGCACCGAGGTCGGCGGGTCGTGTGTCCTGGTCGAGGCCGGCGGGACCCGCATCCTCGTCGATGCCGGCACTCGCCCCGGCGCCGGCGTCCGCCCCCCTCGCCGCATCGAGCATGCGCTGCGTCAGGGAATCGACGCGGTCATCATCACGCACGCTCACGCGGACCACGCCGGCTGGGTGCCGGCGCTCGTGCGTGACCAGCCGGGCCTTCCCGTCTTCGCAACACCCGCGACCGGTGACCTGCTCGAGGTCATGTGGCCCGACGCCGTCAAGGTCATGGCTGCTCCACGCACCCAGATCCGTTCGTACGCGAGCACCGGCTGGGGAACGGAAACGTCTGACGGCCCGCGCGGCGCAGGGGCCGGCACGGGAGGCACGGGAGGCACGGGAGGCACGGCCAGTGGGGCCGACGGGCGGGAGCGCGACGACGAGCTCGAGGACGATGAGCAGGCGGGCACGGTGCGGCCGTACACGGCTACGGACGTGGCCGCCGCGATGCGGTCGTTGCGTCCGACGCCGTTCGGGCACGCCCAGCGCATCGGGGAACTCAGCGTCACCCTCTTCCCGGCTGGGCACATCGTCGGCGCGGCCGGGGTCGTCATCCAGGCCGGCGATCAGCGGGTCGTCGTCTCCGGGGACGTGTCCGGTCCGGGCCAGCTGACGGTGTCCGGTATCGAACTGCCCGAGATCGCGATCGGCGCGGACCTGATGCTTCTCGAGTCGACGTACGGCGACCATGACCGGATCAAGACCCGCGAGGGCAGCGTGGCCGACTTCGTCGCGCAGGTCCGGTCCATCATCGACTCCGGCGGTCGGGTCCTCGTGCCGTCGTTCGCGCTGGGCCGTGCACAGGAGGTAGCGCTGATCATGGCGCAGCACCTGCCGCAGGTCCCGGTCTACGTCGACGGGCTGGCCCGGTCGGTGTCGCGGGTGTACGAGGAGCACGACGGCGCTGACGGGCGCGCCATGCGAATCTTCGCCGGCAACGTGCGCGCCGTGCGGAACGGTGGTGTTGAGCTGCGGTCGAAGACTCCGGCTGTCATTGTGGCCACGTCCGGGATGCTGACCGCGGGCCCGGCGATCTCGTGGGCCCGGGAGCTGCTGCCGGACCCGAGCAGCGGTCTGCTCATCGTCGGGTACCAGGACGAGGAGTCCCCCGGTCGGGTCCTGCAGGACCTGGCCCGGACTGGCGGGGGCACGTTCGACCTGCCGAGTCGGCTCCCGCCCGGGTACGAGACGGTGACGGTCAAGGCGACCGTCGGCTCGTTCCAGCTCGGCGCGCACGCGTCCGCGCCGGAGCTGGTCCAGATCGCCGACCAGGCCCGCGCGGACACCGTCATGCTCGTGCACGGCGACCGGTCCTCGAGGGTCCGGCTCGGGACCACCCTCGAACGGCGCGGTTTCCGCCTCGTCGACGCCGGTGGGCCGCTGGAGCTGCAGACAACAAGCGCACCGCCCGACCATCACGGTCGGGCGGTGCGGGGACTTTGAGGCGGCAAGCGCCGCGGCAGCCTGCCGAAGCTCGTCTGCGGTGCCCGTGAAGCCGGACCGGACGAGTTGGGACGCGCAGCCAAGCGCCTCCGCAGCGAGGCCAGGGACACGGAACACGCGAGCACGGCCGAGCCCGCGAGTCTCTCCTGCCCCGCCCTGAACGACGGTCGCAGCATGCGACGCGTGGACGCTGACGGTGCCGTGGCGCACGACGACGTGGGCGGTGTCGTAAGGCCAGACGCGGCCGGTCAACCACGGCCGGGCCGTTGCTGCGGGGGAGGGCGCGGCGACGGTCCGTAGGGATCCCCCAACCGACTGCCCCGACAGGAGCCCCATGCTCACCGAACAGACAGTGTGGTCGCAGGAGAGCCTCGACGCCCTCGCAGACCACCCCGTGTCCGTCCCGCTGAGGCTGCGCGGCTGGCACACGATGCGGCTCGCCGGACGAGGCCGCACGATCGACATCGCCGGTACCGTGCACGTCACCCTCCAGAACACCGGGACGCGGCCCGCGCAACGTCCGACGGTACACATCGCCGACCGGGCAAGGCTGGTCGCGCACGAGCCGGCCACCATCCACGCCCGCGGGTACGCCGACGTCCACGTCAGCTCCGACTGCCTGGTCCATGCCGGTGGCTTCTCGAGGGTGACCGCAGACTCCGAGTGCCGCGTGCACGCCACCGGTGAGTCCACCGTCCTCGCCGGCAACAGCGCGGTCGTGTTCGCGACCGGCCTCGCGTCGGTGCGCGCCTACGAGAACGCGAGCGTCGTCAGCCACCACGAGACCGCCCTTCAGGTGGGCGGGTCAGCGGCTGCGCTCTCGTTCGGGTCCAAGGAGCCCCTGGTCACCTTCGGGTACCCTCGGGCGTTCCACCTGCCCGGCCTGGACCGCGCCGTCCAGGACGTCGCCATCGCGCTGCTCCTGGCCGGGTTCGTCGGCTCGTCCGCCGACCTGCACGCTGCAGCCCTGGCCACAACTGGCACCCGCGCCGTCGGCACACCCACCCCGACCGCTGCGACCGTCTCGGACCACAGCTGAGACCCCCGGGTACTGCCCACCCCGCACCGCCTGAGCTCCCCGGTCAGGCGGTGCGTCGCCGTCCCCTGCGGCCGGACCGGCTGCGGGCCCTTCTCGCGGTCTGGTTGCCCGGCGGCGCGAGCCCCGACGGTCCGTCCCAGTTCCCATCCCAACTCACCTGAAACGAGGCCCCCATGAGCTCTACCCTCTCGCTGGTGCAGGCCGCACTGGACCACGGCATGCCCGCCCACGTCGGCGCGACCCCGGTCGACGCGTGGCGTCTGGCCAAGCGGCCGCTGACGCACCTGTCGCCTGCCTGCACCCACCTGCGCGGACGGACACCGACCGCGGTCACCGTCCGACTCGACGGGTCCGACCCGTCCACCGCACTGCTGTGTGGCAGCTGCGGAGACAACTCGCCGCAGATGCGCGCGATCCTGCGCGGCTGGTTCACCCTGGTCGAAGCGCACGCGTGTGACGGCCGCGGAAGCGCTCCTGCGCGACCCGGCCACCGACACCCTCACGTACGAGCGGGAGGCCCGCGTCATCCGCAGCGCCCGCCGCCAGCTGGCCGCCGAACTGGCGACAGCACCGGAAGGGTGGGTCTGGGCGCACGACGTCCAGGCCTTCCTGGAGGGGGTCGACGCGATCGCCGCATCGACTCCGGTCTACCCGCCGTGCGCGGTCACCTACCTGATCACGCGCAGCTACGCGCTGGTCATGGCCGCCAATGACTGGACATCGCTGGTCCCGCCGTCCCTGAAGGACGGGCAGGGGGCCGTCTTCGCCCGTTCGGTCACGTGGCAGTCAACGCCGATGCTCCACCGACTGGTCGACGCATGGAACACGTGGGCGGAGACCGCGGCCCCGCTCAAGCCGGGTGCCACCCCGGCCAGCGGGGCGTGCGAGTCGTTCGCCGGGTCGCTCGATCGCGCCGAGCCGGCCCTGATCAGCCAGGTCCGGGCCGTCCTCGAGGGACCCACCGACGGCTGGGACGACGTCGCGACCCGCTGGCGAGCTCAGGCGGTCGACGACCTGTACGCCGTTCTGGTCAGGAGTGCCGCCGGCGCTGCGCTGCCGTCCACGAAGAGGGCGAGACGTGCGACCGCGCAGCGGCCGGCCCGCGTGGACCTGGACGCCGTCAAGTGGTCTCTGCTCGCGTTTACGCCCGGAGGCGACCAGAGGTGCCCCAGCGGGTGTTCGGCCCTGGCCGCCGACGTGCTCGACCTGATGGTCTGCGTCCCGTCGACCACCCCGGGCGAGTACCTCGCGGTCCTGCCCCAGCAGGTCGCGGTCGACTACGCGGCCCGGCTCCGCCGCGCCGATATGGGTCGGGCCGCGGTCGTGGTCGCGAACGACGTTCCCGCCGGGACGACAGCTATCGTCCTGGCTCTGGCCGTCGAGCTGCACAACGGACCGGCCAGCATGAAGTACGACCAGGCCGTCATCTGAGGCCGGCGGTGCGCCGGCGGAAGACGGTCGTGCACAGCTGCGGAAGGCTGCTGGTCAGGTTGCAGGTCACTCCGAGGATGAGGGTGATCCGGAGAAGAGTCGATTTGGTCATGTGTGGCGACAGTGGCCGCCGGGCCCGCCGCCGCAATAACCGGGACGCCCGGCGGGCGTTCAGATCAAGGTCCACCAGTGTCAGGGCCATCGCGGAACACCGGGGGGACGTTCGGGCTGGCCTGCACGGCAACGGCTTGAGCCCGGCGGGCGCGGCACTCCCGTCCGGGTGCGGCACGGGGCTAGCGCGAGCATCCCCGACGCCGTCGAGGTGTCGGGGATGAAGTGGCGCGGGAAGTAGTCAGCGCGTGACGCGCCCGAACGGCCGTTGGGCCTCGAGCCGGATGAGGAGCGACCCTCGTCGGATGCCGCGAGGCCGGATGCTGCGCTGCCGCTGGTCCACGAGGTGGCGGGACAGGGCGGCGTGCTGTGCGTGGTGCATGATGAGCGTTCCTCCCTCCAGGTCGTGGGTGGACCCGGAGTTGTGTGGGTTGATACGCACTGGTCGGGGGGTGTGGACCAGGTCGGCGTGCCGCTGCCACCGTGCGCGCGACGGAGCGTGCGGCAAACCCCGCCGCCGTGCGGGCGGTCGCCGCTCGACGGTGCGTCCGGTGCAGCGTGAGGGCGGGTCGGTCTGCCGGGCGGGCCCCGGCCAGCCGGGGGTCCTGACCTGCTGGCGACGGGCTGGCGCAGCGTGACGGTCCTCGCAGTGACGACCGACTTCGGCGAGACCGTCCGCGCGCTCCTGGTCATGTCCGGGGTGCGCCGCTACAGCGACCTGTTGCCACTCTTCGATGATGGCCGGGAGACCCGCGCCAGCGAGGACGTCGGTACCGTGGCGGTGTTCCGCTGAGGCTCCTGCTGCTCCGTGTGTTCGCTGGCGCTGCCGTGATGGCAGCGCTGAGCGCAGGACTGGGTGGTTGCGGTGCGGCGGTGCACGAGCAGACCACCGCTGCACGCGCGGACGTGGCCAGCGCCGACGCGGTAGCTACCCGGTCGGCGGCGTCCGAAGCCGTCGGGGCGCTCAATGCGCTGGCTGCAGAACGGTACGAAGGGGACGCGACGCAGGTCATCGGGAGCGGGACAGCTGACGAGGTCGCTGCAACCGTCCGGCAGGCTCTCGGCGCCGGGTACTTCGTGCGAGCTGACACTGCCGCCAGCTTCTGGGGCGGGAAGCGGCCCGACCACGCCTGCCTCATCCTCGTGAAGCCGGTCGGCGCGCGGATGGGCAGCTGCACGTAGCCGCCGCCGGCGCTGACCGCGTCGGCCTGCGTCGCCCCGAGCAGCTACTGCGAAAGTATCCGCTAGGGGGATGCTTTCGCAGTAGGGCGACCTCCCCACCGACAAGCTCCACCGTGCGAAGGGCCGTCGTGTCCGCACCGTCACCGTTACGGCGCCCACCCTGCAGGCGGGGCGCCGCGCGCCAAACCCGCAGCGCACCTCACGAGGAGAACCCATGACCGTCGACGACTCGCCGTTCTTCGACCTGGCGCAACAGGTTGCCGCGGAGCACCTGGCCCGCACGGGCGTCCCTACCGACGCGCAGCACGTGCATCTCGAGACCGCTGACGCATACCGGTTCTACCAGCCGGTCCGCGGCGGGTCAGCGGTCATCGTCGGCCGCGACGGGACCTGCCTGTTCGCGAGCTCGAGCGTCTCCCCGGCTCAGCACGAGGCAGCGTTCGTCGCCGGTCGGCGCACCGAGACCGGGCCGCGCCCCGAACGGCTGGGCAGCTAGGGCCAAGAACGGCGCCACCACGGTAAGACCGGCAGTGATTCGGGGAACGTACCGGTGCCGGCCAGGACGACGGATGGGTGCCTGGCGAGCAGCACCGCGTCGAGCTGAGCTTGTGTGGTGACGACGATCGAGTCGTCGGGGTAGTCGATCATGCGTGCCTGCGCGGGTGATTGGGGATAGTGCCGTTCGGGCCCACCGCGGCGGCCAGGCCCTCGTCGGCACTCGCACGGCAGCGACGCGCAACCGGGGTGAAGGTCCCCGCTTCTGGGGCTGCCGACCCGCGGCGGCCGCGGGGCCCGCGGGTGTGACTGCACCGCCTGCGGGGGAGGTCACCGTGACTGCCATACCCCCGCCTACCACGCACGTAAGGACACGACCATGACCGTCGCCATGACCAAGCAGCACCAGCAGGACCAGCCCGAGACGGCACCAACGCGGGACCGGCAAACGGCCGTGCTCGGTTCCGCCATCGTCGTCGCGATGGTGGTCGGCGCTGCCCTCCTGGGGGTCGCCTTCGTCAACTCGGTCCAGGGGAGTCAGGCACCGGGCAAGCAGGCGAAGGCGATCGCGGAGCGGCTCGCGTCCGACCCGGTCGAGCGGGCCCAGCTGCGGGCCCAGATGGGGGCCCCGGGCGTCCACATCCCGCTCGTCCTGGCGGGCGACCTGGCCCCGCGCGACGAGACCGGGGACATCGTGGCGCTCGCCCACCCGGGCGTGGCCGACGTGATCGACCTGGGGCGTCGCGAGAACGTCAACGAGGTGCTCGGCACGTGGGTGGGGCTGGGCCCCGACGGCTGGAGCGGCCCCGTCATGTGCTCGGTGCGCCTGACCGACACCACCGCCGTCGCGGACTGCTGACGCGTGAAGCGCGAACCGACGGCATGACTGGCCTCCCGTACGCGGAAGGCGCCACCTGGCTCGGTCAAGAGTCAGGTGGCGCCTTGGGGTGCGCGTCAGGATGCGGCGGCCCCACTGGGTGACGGCTGTCAAGGGCGTCACGGCCGTGAGAACGGCGACGGCCGCCGCGAGGTCGTCGGTGCTGCCGGTGAACCCGGCTCGCATCAGGGACAGCGCTGCGCCCCAGGCCTGCTCTGGGAGCAGGGGCAGGTGGTACGCGAAGGCGGTGCTGACTCCCGCGAGCGGTTGCGCCTGACCGACGCGCAGGGCTCGCGCAGACCGGTGCAGGTGGACTGCGGCGAGGCCCGTGTCGACGATCAGCGAGCGGCCCCAGGCGTTGACGATCGAGTCGTCGCGCACGTACACCGTGGCCTGCTCGAAGGTCTGCAGGTAGGCGCCGGCCCCGGCGAGGTGCAGGGTGACCGAGTCGAAGGCGCGCACGTCGCGCGCACGCTCGAGGGACACCGTGAAGGTGCCGGACCCGCGGAAGTGGAGAGGGTCGTCGTCGCCGCGCGCTATGACCGCGTCCAGCTCTTCCTGGGTGCGGATCGACAGGGCGGTCCCTGCGGCGTGACGGGGCGAGCCTGCGGATGAAGGTCCGGGCCCGGCGTGGGTGGTCGGGACGGGTGTGGAGGTGGGGGAGGCGGTAGTGCTCGAGGTGGTGGGCATTGGCCTCTCTCGGGTTGTGATGGGTTGGGATCTCCGCCGACCGTGCGAGCCCCTGTTGCCCGGGCAACAGGGGCCGGCAGGTGGGCACGGAAGACGCCGCCCGACCGTGCGAGACGGTCAGGCGGCATCTTGGCGGAGCGGGGGAGTGCGGGCACTCCCTGGTAGTTACACGGTCAGTGCCGTGGCGGCGCTGACCACGTCGGCGCTCGAGCCGGTGAAGCCGCGGCGGATGAGGCCGATCGCGAGGTCGCGGGTGACGCCGGCCAGGCCGGCCAGATCGAAGACCACCGAGCTGCCGTCCGGTTCGACGGCGCCGGTCCCGAAGGACAGCACGCGGACGTTCCCCCTGGAGGTGACCGTGCAGTCCTCGTCGGACACCACGGTCGAAGCTTCGCTCGCGCCGATCGTGGTGTGCCCGCAGGCGTAGACGACACTGGTACCGAAGGACGCCACACGGGTGCTGCCGTCAGCGTGCACCGTGCTGCGGCCAAAGGCCTTCACCCCAGAGCGGCCGTGCGCGTACACCGTGCTGTCACCCCGGGCGGTGGAGCGAGACTGATCGTAGAGGTGCACGTTCGTGACGTCCCACGCGGCGACCTGAGCGCCGTCGTACGCACAGAGCGCGGTGTTGCCGAAGACGCCGACCTCGACGGTGTCGTAGGCGCAGATGTGACGTCCACGGTCGGACCTCACGAAGAAGATGCCACTGCCGCGCAGGTGGATCGGGGCGGTGCTGACGTCGGCGAGTGCGGTGTCGAGGTCGAAAGGCCGGGTGACCACGATCGGTGCCAGGGCTGGTCGACGGGGCAAGGAAAGCCTCCTGGGTAGCGAGTCGGTTGGGGCGTGCGCCCCACCGTCGCGGTCGAGGCTCCCGCGGCAAGGGCGCCGCCTTCGCGTCGGCCGGCCGGCTGGACCAGCTCGGCGACCGTCGGGGGCCGGCGACTTCCGGGTCCCAGACGGGGCTCAGTCGAGGTGGCCAGCTTGGTGACGGACCCCATCCGCCACTCGGGCCGCTGGTGGCGGGTGCGCGACACCGCCCAGGCGGCACGATGAAGGGCGGCCGCCCCCCCTCTACGCCACTACGGCAACAGGTGGGGGAGGTGAGCGCGCATCTGCTTAGCGCTCCCGTAGCCGAGGTGGGGCGCAAGGTGTCGGATGGCTGCGACTGGGCGCAGCGCGCTGGACTGTCCGCGTGACACCATGTGCGCCGTGGACCACGTCATCGACCTCGACGCGGCGGCCGCCCAGATCCGCAACCGCGTCGCTTCCTGGCGTGACCACGGGCTCGACGTCGGCGAGGTCACTTGGTCGGACGGTCAGACCGCCACCTACGTCATCACCGATGACAGGGATGCTGTGCGCGGCGACTACTCGGTCGGCGTGAAGGCTCGACGCGGAGCTATCGAGGGCGAGCTCTTGCTGTACGCCGGGGGCTGGTGCGACCTGACGGTCTGGTCCGGCGACCCGGCCGAAGAGCCCATCGACGAAGCGCCCGGTTGGGAAGACTGGCTGGACCTGCAAGCCTTCGGCCGCGTCCTCGACCGGTTCGAGAGCCTGCTGCTCGGCTGAGCCGCCCGCTACGCGCTAAGCGGCGAAGATGCGCGCTCATCTCCCCCATCTGTTGGCGTTTTGGGCCAGGGGGGGAAGATGCTACCCGGCGCCGACGGGTGTTGCCGGCACCGCAAAACCCGTGACCGGTGCGAGGTCCGGCAGTGGGCGGGCTCCCATACGCCGGCCCCGAGCCCGACTGGGTAGCGAGCCGGAAGCGCACTGGCTGGGTGCCCGAGTTCCCTCCGCCCTACGAGGGCGTTCGAGTCGACGCGCCTTGAGTGCTCCCCGGGCGTGGAGCGGCCCGTCGTTCGCTTGGCCGTTGCGTGCGGACGACCCTGCCCCCTGCGCAGTCGCTGGTTGGCAGTGGGCGCCCGGGACGCAGGTTCTCCCTGGCATTGCGCCGCTTCTCGTGGTCTCGGCGGAGCTGCATGAGCGTCGTGGCGAGGGCGAGGAGTTCTCGGGTCGCTCCGGGCAGGGTCAGGAGGTCGTCCCACGCCACGGGGGCGTTAGCTGCGAGGTGGCGTGACGCCAGGCCGATCAGGTAGAGGGTGATGGTGCGCACGTAGGGCATGTGGGTCTCCTTGCTCGGTGGTTGCTGACGGTGGCCTCGCGCTCGGCGCGCCGGAGGGTGATCCCCTGGTAGACGGAGGCGAAGCGCAGGTAGGCGACCTCGTCGAGGTCGCGCAGCGGCTGAACGGCTCGCTCGTATCGCTGCTCTTGACGACGCAGGTCAGGCAGGAGCGGGCAGACGCACGGATAGGTCGGCGGTCTAGGACCATCTCTCGCTCGCACCCCACCTCCAGGAGGGGCCCTATGGACATCAGCCAGCACCCGCCCACAACGGCGACAGGTGGGGACAACGGCGCGCCAGAGTCCTGCGCTCCTGAAGCGTGAGTTGCCCGCCCGGTCCGTGGCGCGACTGTGGGCGCCCGCTTTTCACCGCGCGTCGAGGGATGCTCTCGTGGTGGGCCGCCGGCACGACGAATGCGCGCTCATTTCCCCCACCTGTTGCCGTAGGGGCCTCTACGGTCTGAGTGTGATGCCCGGGCAGTGACGCCCGCCCTGGGGCCGGCACGGTGGCCGTCATGCCCGTCCGCCCTCAGCCTCTCGACACCCTGGGTGCGCCCGCCGCCCGGGTGCCGGCGCCGGTGCGGCAGTCTGGGCTGAGCTTCCGCCTCGACCCGACGAACGTCCAGGCCCGGCAGCTGCTGCGCGCGGCCGGCGCCCGACGCAAGGCGTACAACGACGGCGTCGCGGCCCTCCGCGTCAACCACACCGCGTGGGCGGCGCAGCGCGACGCCGTGGTCGACGGCAAGGACCAGGTCAAACCCCTGTCCGCGATCACCCTGCGGGCCGGGTGGAAGACCCGCCGCCCTGACTGGCACGCCATCCACTTCTCCTGGATCTACGACTTCGCCATCCGTCAGGCCGCGACCGCGCACGGCAACTTCCTCGCCGGCCGGACCCGGTTCCCCCGGTTCGCCAAGCTCGGCCGGTCCAGAGACCGGTTCACCCTCATCGGCCGGGTCGCCCCCGTGACCGCGGGCACGCTCACCATCCCGAAGATCGGGACCATCCGGATCGCCTCCCCCGACCCGGCCCAGGCGAAGGTCCGCCGGCTCGTGCGGCGCGGCCGGGCCCGGATCACCAGCGTGACCATCTCGCGGCGGGCGGACGGGACGTGGTGGGCGGCGTGCAGGTCGAACGCCAGCTGCGCACCGCGCCGGCACCGCACCCGCTTGCTGGCGCGACCGTCGTGGGTGTCGACCGGGGTGTCAAGACCCTCGCCGTGGTCGCGGACGCTGACGGGGTGCAGCGGCTCGAGCTGCCGACCTCCCGCGCGCTGCGTGACCAGGCGCGCCGGCTCGCGCACGCCCAACGGACCGTCGCCCGGCGCACTGTACGCGGCAAGGACTCGTCGAAGAACCGAGTCAAGGCGGTGAAGAAGGTCGGGCGGCTCCACGTCCGGGTCGCCACCCGACGAGCCGACATGCTGCACGCGTTCACCGCGAAGCTGACCCGGCAGCACCCGACCCTCGTCCTCGAGACCCTGACCACGAAGAACCTCATGGCCAACCACCACCTCGCCGGAGCTATCGGCGACCAGGGGTGGGGTGAGCTCGCCCGGCAGGTCACGTACAAGGCCGCCTGGCGCGGCGGCACGGTGCTCGTCGCACCACGATTCTTCCCGAGCAGCAAGACGTGCTCAGGCTGCGGGGCAGTGAAACACAAGCTGCCCCTCAACGTTCGGCTGTACCGATGTGAGCGATGCGACCTGGTCCTGGACCGGGACGTCAACGCTGCCGCGACCCTCGCCGCCTGGGGCGAGCACCAGCAGGGCACCTGCCCTTGCCTCGGTGGCTCCCGGGTCCGCGACCGCCACCCTGGCGGCCGGTCAGACGCGGACCCGCCGAGTGTCGGTGGGTTGCCGCGTCATGCCTGTGGAGGGTGGGTGTCAGGGTCGGCCACAGCTGTGGCCGTCCCGGTGCTGCCCGACGAAGCAGGAACCAGCCCGTCACGCACCCGCGTGGCGTAAGCACTGGAACGCCCCGGACAGGGGCGCTCTGCGAGGTCGACTATCACACCGAGATCGTAGAGGGGGGCCGCCCCACACGACCACCAAGGTCAGCCGTGATCGCGCCGATGTCGGTGGGTGCGCATACCGTACAACCCAGCGAATGTACCGAAAGGGGGACAGATGACGAACGTAGCCGCCGAGTACCGCCGGGTCGCCTCCGCGTACGAGCAGCCGACGCTCACGCTTATCTCGCGCAAGTCATCAGCCGCCGTCATCGCGGTGTTCCGCATGATGTTCACCACCGAACGCCCCAGCGTCCCCACCGCCCGTATGCACGATCAGGTCGACGTGCTCCTGGCCGACCTGCACCGCGCCGACCTGGACGACATCCCCGCGGTCAACGGACGCGACGCGTGTCTGCGCTGGGTGCGCGACGGGTGGCTCACCCGCACGTCCGATGACAGCGGCGACGAGGTCTACTCCCTCACCTCGAGCGCCCTCGATGGGCTGCGCACCGTCGAACGGCTGACCCGTGACCGGTCCGTGTCCCTCAGCACCCACCTCATCTCCGGGCTGGTCCACCACCTGCGTGACTTCTCCGCGTCCATCACCCCGGACGTCGAGTCGTACATCGCCGCCCGGACCGAAGAGATCGCCCAGATCCGTGAGGAGCTCGACCGGGTCCTGGCTGGCGGCGAGCTGAAGGACATCTCGGACGACAGCGTCGTGGCCGGTTTCACCGAGCTGCAGCGCTTCATCGGCGAGCTGCCCGGCGACTTCAGCCGGGTCGTCGAGTCGTACCGCGACTTCGAGCAGCGGACCTTGGCCAACTTCCGCGCCGAAGCGGTCCCCAGTGGCGAGGCCGTCCAGCGCTACCTCGACCACGTCTCCACGATGCAGACCTCGTCGGCCGCCGGCCGCGGCTTCCAGGGCGCTCTCGAACTGCTCAACGACACAGTGCTGCTCGACCAGGTCCAGCGGTACATCGAGACGCTCGTCGAGGACCCGCGAGCGCAGTCCCTGCTGACCCCGACCGAGCGCGCCCAGATCCGCAACACCGTGCCCCTCATCCGGCACGGGCTGTCGCGGGTCACCCTGCAGCGCAGCCGCGTCTCGATGACGCTGCACGAGTACATCACCTCGCATGACGTCAAGCGCGACCACGAGCTCGCCGCGGTCCTGCGCGAGCTCGAGACCGAGCTGTCCACCTGGATGCAGACCGCGACCGCCCGCGCGAAGGCCCCTATCGACCTGCTCCCGCCGAGGCCCGACGTGCAGCACCTGCCCACCAAGATGTTCGACCCGGCCGAGGACTGCGCTCCGGCCCCGCTGGCGCTGCGCTCGACTCCGGCCAGTGACGGGGTGACCCGCGCCGAGCTGCGAGCGCGGGGCGGACCGTCGCACGCCCGTCTGCGCGAGGAGCTGAGCGATGCGCTGCTCAACGGAGATGGGCCGTCCCTCGCGGCGGCGTTCCACGACCTGCCGGATGACCTGCGCCGGCCCGTCGAGCTCCTGGGGCTGCTGCCGCTGGCCCGCCGGCACGGACTCGAGCCGACCGACGACGTCGAGGTGTTCGACACCGTCCGCCCTGACGGCAGCCGCCGGCTCTTGGTGGTGCCGATGTACAGCCGGCCAGCCGCTGGCGCGGGCGGTTCAGCCAGCTCTCGCGGCGCAGACCCAAGCACGGGCCCTGCCAGCAAGGTTGGCACGGCCAACCCGTCACCCCACTTCAACGACGCCGCACCCGACCAGCCCGACCAGCCCGACCAGCCCGACCAGAGCCGCCGACCAGGAGACCACCACCATGAGTGACCAACACCCCACGGGCACGCCCGGACTGGGCGAGCTCACCCTGGACGACCTCGACCTGGGCGGACTGTCCCTCGGCGACCTCGAGCAGCTGGACGAGCTGGACGAGCTGAACGGCCTGGAGGAGCTGCAGTCGCTGAGACCTCAGACACCGGGACGCGCAGGGCGCGGCCCCGACGTGCCGCAGGTGCGCAGCTGGCCAGCCGATGAGACCTCGCTCGCCTCGCTGGAGGACGCGGACGAAGACGGGCCCGAGGGCGACGATCCGGAAGGTGAGAACACGGAGGGAGAGGCTGACCACGCCGACGAGGAGAGCTACCTGCTGGACGACTCGACCTCCCTGTGGGGTGGCGACAAGGGCACGCTCGACCAGCGCCAGCGAGACACCCTGGTCGCGCTGCTGAAGAAGGCCTTCATCTCCTCCGACGACACGAAGGAGTGGCGGAGCCTGACCAAGGACCCGGCACCGATCGAGTCCGCGCTGAACAACCTGTACTTCACCTTGGTCGTCGATGTTCGGTCCGAGGTGGCGTACGCGGCGCCCGCACGCAACGACAGCAACCCGTTCCGCACCCTGGTGCGGGACGCCCCAAACACGCGCGAGGAGACGCTGCTGCTGGTCCACCTGCGCGAGCGGTTCCGGACCGCGAGCGCGTCCGGGGACCAGTTCGCCTACACCGACCTGGACGCAATCCAGGCGTACGTGAGGCGGTTCCGCCCCGCGTCCGCGACCGACGAGGCCCTGGACGGGCGGCGGGTCCTCAACGCGGTCAAGTCCCTCAAGACCGCCGGCCTGCTGGTCACCACCCAGGACGAGACCCGGTACCGGATCCACCGGGCCATCGAAGCCGTCCTGCCGCTACCGAAGCTGCACCAGCTGGTGGCCGGTTTCCAGAAGCTGCGCGCCGAAGCTGGACCCGGACCCGACACCAGCGGCGAGGACGCCGTCGAGGGCCCCGTCGAGGGCCCTGCTACCGAGGTCGACGTCGACGAGCCGATGTACGCGACCCAGCCCCGCCTCAGCGACCCCGGTGACCCCGGCGGCCCGGCCCGGTCTGCTGACCCTGCTGACCCTGCTGACCCTGCTGACCCTGCTGACCCTGCTGACGACGCTCCCTAGGAGGACTCATGACGACCATCCAGACCGGCCTGTTCTCTGGCGACGAGCTCGACCAGATCCTCGACCAGAGCGTGGACCCCACGTCGGCCCAGTGGCACCTGTCCGCGATGCAGGTGGTCAACTGGGGCGGGTTCGAAGGGTGCAACGACCTGCCGTTCCACCCGAACGCAACGCTGGTCTCCGGCGGATCCGGGACCGGCAAGTCGACGCTGCTCGACGCGTACACCGCCCTGATGATGCCGTCGTCGGTCGCCTTCAACGGGGCGTCGAACACCTCCGGGACCGGACGCGCCCGCAGCGAAGCAGGAGGGCAGCGCACCCTGCTGACGTACCTGCGAGGCAAGCAGGGAGTCAACGACGAGTCGGGCGGCGCGACCAGCGACCACCTGCTGCGCGGCAAGGGCGTCCCGACGTGGGGCGCGATCGGGGCGACGTTCACCGACACCACCGGCCGCGTCTTCAGCGCGATGCGCGTCTACTTCGTGCCCGTCTCAGCGACCGACGCCGGCGGCGTGACCGAGCGAATGGTGACCCGGTCCGGGCCAGCCGACCTGGCCGACCTGGACCGACTCATGTCGTCGTTCACCGCCGGGAAGCGCCTGGCCGACGTCATCAGCGGCACTTGGCCGGGCGCGAAGATCACCGGCACGTACACCGAGTTCGCCAACACCCTGTTCACCCAGCTGGGGATCGGCGCGAACGGCGACGGCGCGAAGGCGCTCGACCTGCTCGCCCGCATCCAGGCCGGCCGGTCGGTCAACAGCGTCAACGCGCTGTTCCGCGACCTGGTCCTGGACGAGCCGACCACGTTCAAGTTCGCCGACCGGGCCCTGGCGCACTTCGACGTGATCGCCGACGACCTCGCCCGGATGGAGGAAGCTGAACGCAAGCACACCACCCTCAGCCCGATCCGCAACGTGCACGAGCAGCTCGTCACCGCCCGCGCCCGGGTCGCCGAGCTCGACCAGTACGGGCTGTCGTCCCGCGGGTTCTCCAAGATGACGGCCTGGTCGATACGCCGCGAGAGCGACCTGCTCGACGCGGCCGTCGACCTGACCCAGGCGCGCCGGGCCACCGCCTCAGAGAAGGCCGCGGCCTCCGCCGCCCTGGTAGGGAAGCTGCGCGGCGAGCTGCGCGCGGCGCAAGCTGACTACCGCAAGAGCGGAGGCGACGAGCTCGCCGGCCTCGAGGGGCGGATCGAGGTGCTCGAAGGTGAACTGGCCGAGGCGACCGCGAGCCGGGACCAGCTCGACACGCTCGCCGACCAGGTCTCGATGCCGCTGAACAGCCGAGGCGACTTCGACGCGCTCCAGGAGGCCGCCGACCGGTTCATCACCGGGCGCCCCGAGTGGATGCGCCAGCAGGAGGACCGCCGTGACGGGCTGCGTGACCGGCTCGTGCCGCTGCGGCGGCGCGAGAAGGAGATCGTCGCCGACCTGCTCCAGCTCGAGCAGTCCGGTACCCGCATCAAGGCCACCCTCGGCCAGCTGCGCACCCAGATCGCGCAGGCGATCGGAATGGACCCGGGCGACCTGCCTTACCTGGCCGAGCTGATCGACCTGCGCCCGGGCCAGGAGCGGTGGCGCACCGCGGTCGAGACCGTCCTCGGCGGCGACGCGTCCCGCCTGGTCATCCCGCGAGCCCGCCGGCGTGAGATCGCCCGGATCCTCGACCAGCTGCACGTCAGCCGCCAGGTGCGTCTCATCGACGCCGACCCGGACCTGCCGCTGCGGGCCTCCCTCGACGGTGACGACACGCCCGAGCACCAGGGACGCATCCTCGGCAAGCTCCAGTTCGTCGACCACCCCTACACGGGGTGGGTGCAGCGCCACCTCGCCGGGCCCGGACTGAACGCGTGGTGCGTCGAGCGCCCCGACGACCTCGACGCCGACAGCAACGGGGCCGGAGGTGCCGGCGGCCTGCGCGTGACGGCGGCCGGGCAGACGCGCAACGGGGTCAGGTCGTCCATCGGCCGGTCGTCGCGCGACGACATCATCGGGTTCAGCAACGCCGGCGACGTGGCCCGGCTCACCGACGAGCTGACCGCGACCCGGGGCGAGCTCGCCGCCGTCCTGCACCAGATGACGCAGGTGGGGGAGGAGACCTCAGAGCGGGCGCTCCAGCACGACGCGCACCATTCCATCCAGCGGTTCCGCTGGGTCGACGTCGACGTCGCCGCAGCGCAGACAGCCGTCGAGGACGCCCGCCAGCGCCAGTCCGACATCCTCGGCTCCAACGACGTCGTGCGCCAGCTCGGTGAGCTCGTCGAGCTCCTCGAACAGCAGGTCAACGACGCCCTCGAGGCCAAGGTGAAGGACGAGGCAGCCCAGACGACGCTGGACAAGCTGTGGGACTCGCTCACCGTTAGCAAGGACGCCCTCAGCAACCAGCTCGCCCCGCACGAGTTCGACGACGCGTACGCCCTGAGCCCGACGCAGCAGCAGGACCTGGACGAGGCGTACGCCGACGCCGTCGCCGGGGCCGACGGCGAGGACGCCGTCCTGGAGGCGTCACGGTTTGGTGAGCGGACCGGGGTCATGCATCGCCTGCTCGCGGACAAGCTCAAGGCCGCGACGAACGTCGTCGTCGAGCGCGAGAACGACCTGACGCGCACGTTCCGCCAGTACCAGCGCGACTGGCCGGACGCGAACCGTGGGGTGGCCCTCGAGTCGTACCTCGACTACAAGGCCATCCTGGACGACCTGGACGCCACAGGCCTGCACCTCGCCCGCGAGAACTGGCAGCGCACCGTGACGCAGTGGTCGGCCCAGGACCTCATGGACCTCAAGGGCGCCCTGTCGGGTGACGTCGACATCATCAAGTCCCGGGTCGCCCCGATCAACGACATCCTGGCCACCCTGCCGTTCGGCGCCCGGCAGGGCCGGCTGCGGCTCAAGGTCGACACGCTCTCGTCCGAGACGGTCCGCCAGTTCCGGCGGCGGCTCATTGACGTCACGTCGTGGGCAGACAAGGTCGTGACCTTCGACGACACCAAGCGGGCGTTCGAGAACCTCGCCGGGTTCATGGACCAGCTGCGGGCCCCGGGCGACCGGCTGTTCAACCCGGACCGGTCCAACCGACAGCCCCTGCTCGATGTGCGCCGTCACGTCGAGGTGTACGCCGTCGAGTACCCAGTCGGGTCGGACACGTGGCCGGCGACCGAGCACCGACAGATCGGGTCGGCCTCCGGTGGGGAGTCCCAGGAGCTCATCGCGTTCATCCTCGGCTCAGCGCTGCGGTTCCGCCTCGGGGACGAGCTGCGGGACCGGCCGCGCTTCTCGCCGGTCTTCCTCGACGAGGGTTTCGTCAAGGCCGACAGCCAGTTCGCCGGGCGCGCCGTTTCGGCGTGGCGCGGCCTGGGGTTCCAGATCATCGTGGGCTCACCCGAAGACAAGTTCACCGGGCTCGAGCGCTACATGGACGAGTTCATCGTCATCACCAAGGACCCGAGCACCGGCTTCTCGCAGATCGACCGGATGACCGACGCCGCCCTCCACGACGCCAGGGGTTCGCAAGCTGGTGAGGACGCCGGTGAAGACGCCGCTGAGGACGCCGTCACGGGTTCGGCCGTGCCCGCTGGCGCGTCGGGCCCCACCGGGCTCGGCCATGACGGAGAGCTGCACGGGTGAAGGCTCCCAGCGACCTGATCACCCGGTTGCGGCGCCACCTCGACACCGGGTGGGCCGTGATGGTCGCGGCCGAGTTCCCGCTGGCGGACGAGAGCCGGAGCCGCATGTCGGTCCTGGACACGGCTCCGAACGACCCGAGCGAAGACCCGAGCGAAGACCGCGGAGAGGACGGGCGGGACGAAGAGGGCGCCCCTGACGCCGGAACAGCCGGGGTAGCCGCGCTAGACGGGGTAGCCGGGGTAGCCGGGGCAGGCGCTGACGCCCGCTGGCCGTACCCGTTCGTGATCGGCGCCGTCCCCTCATCACTCCTCGCGACCCAGTTCGCGGTGCACCTGCAGGCAGCCCTCGACTGGCGAGACTGGTCCGCGGCCCAGGGCGTGCAGCTCGAGTGGAAGGTCCGCCTGGTCTCCGGGACCAGGCAGCGGATGCCGGTGAAGGCCCTCGTCCCGAACATCGACGTTGCCGCCGGCATCGCCGGTGCCGGCTGGCCCGACCGTCTCGCCCAGGCCCGCGCCCGCGCCCGCGAGGTCCGCGCTCTCTTCCCGGACGTCACCGACCTGCGGCGGGTCCTGGTCGCCGTCGGCCCCCTGAGCGACGTCGACTTCGACATCGCCTGCCGGGTCGCGACCTGGTTCGTCGCCCACCGCGACCCCGCCGCCCGCGACACCCTCGGCGCGCCCACGATGACGGCCCGGCAGGTCCCGGTCGAGGGGGTCCACGCGAAGTGGCTGAACGCCCACCACCGGCTGGTGCGCGACCTGTGCGGTCTCGACGACCTCGCCCTCGCCCCGCCGCACCCGGCACGCGTTCACTTCACCTACCTTGACCCGGCCCACCGCGCCGCCGGTGGGCGCTGGCACGACTCGCACAGCGTCGGCGACCACGACGTCGTCGCGTACCCGCCGCGGGTCGTGCTCATCTCCGAGAACAAGGACACCGCGGTCGGCTTCCCCCCGGTGCCCGCAGGTATCGCCGTCGAAGGCGAAGGGCGAGGCGCGACCACGATGGCGTCGGTGCCGTGGGTGCACACCGCATCGACGGTCATCTACTGGGGAGACATGGACCGGGCCGGGCTCGAGATCCTCAACGAGTTCCGCGGCGCCGGGATCCGGGTGACGTCCATGCTCATGGACGTGCCCACCTACCGGCGGTACGCCCGGTTCGGAACCAACCTGGACACGCGCGGCCGGCCCCTCGAGATCGGAACCGCCCGACCCACCCCCCACCTGACCGTCGCCGAGAGGGAGCTGTACGAGCTGCTCACCAGCGGCACCGCACCCGTCCTGCGGGTCGAGCAGGAACGCATCCCGCTGGCCGCCGCCGTGCGCGAGCTGACCGCCGTCCTGAGCTGACCGGCACCCGACGACAGGCGATCGGCTCGTGCCTGAGCGTGTCGACCGCGCACGCCGAGGTCCAGACCCAGGCGAGGCCACGCACTGGCCGACCACCCGCAGGCCGGCATCACGATCGAGCTGCACCGCAACGGCGCCCCACCGGGCGCGGGCCTTCCCAAGAGAGCCGGGCCTCACGGTCCCCAGTCGGCGGCTCAGGCGGAAGCCATCACCGTTGGGGAGCTTCCGCGGCCGGCGTCACGGGCCGCGGCGGGCGGCAGCTCGAGGTGGCGGTGCTCGACCCCGTCGAGGTGGGTGCGGGCCCAGTCGGTCACGACCGGGTCCTGGGCGAACAGGACGACCTGCCGGGTGGCGGCCACGTCGCGCAGCAGCTCGAGGATGGCGACCGTCCTGTCCTCGTCGGCCTGGACGGTGACGTCGTCGAGCAGCAGCGGGATGCTCTCGTTCGACGAACCCAGGTGCTGCGCCAACGCGATCCGCAGCAGGAGGTACACCTGCTCGGCCGTCCCGACCGACAGCAGCCGGGCGTCGCGGCGGCGCCCACCGGGACCGAGGACGGTCACGGCGAGCGTGGCCGGGTCGACCGTCGCCTCATCGTATCGGCCGGCGGTGATCCGCGGCAGCCACTGCGTGAGCGTCGCGGCCAGCACAGGCGCGATGTCGCGGTGCACGTTCTCCTGTGCCGAGGTGAGGAACGCGGTGGTCATCGACAGCGTGTCCGCCAGCGCCTCCACCCGGGCCAGCTCGGCCTCCGCGGCCGCGACTGCCTCCTCGGCCTCCGGGACCGACGCGATGCTCGCCGCGCGCTCCGCGTGCCCGCCGGCCGCGGACGCGGCCACGTCCGCCGCGGAACGCAGCTGCGCGGACACGAGCTCGCAGGCGGACTGCACAGCGCCCAGCACCGGGCTGACCTGCGCCGGTGCCCACGTCGCCGGCGGCTGCTCGTGCAGCAGCGCCCACTCGGCGGTCGTGGTCACGTCCGGGTGCCCGCCCACGGTCTCGAGCGCGGCGAGCACCAGGTCCGTCGCTGCGCCTTCGGCCTGAGCCGCCTGGGAGGCCTTGGCGCAGGCGGTGTCGTATCGGCCGTGCATGGCGAGCGTGTCCGCGCGGGCCTGCTCGACGCTGCGCCCGTGCAGAAGGGCGGCCAGGGAGGCCCGGCGCCGGTCGCGGGACGCGTCAGCGGCCTCGCGCTCACGGGCTCCGGACTGCCAGATGTGCAGCTCGCGGGCGAGCTCGTGCCCGAGCTCTTCCGGACCGGGTCCGGTCCCGTCGCCGCGGATGGCACGCACGGCGGTGTCGATGCCGCTGCGCGCGGTGGCGCGTCGCTGTGCAGCGGCCTCGGTGGTCGCGGCCTGACCCTCCAGGGTCGCGATCTGGGCCGAAAGGGTCTCGCGGCGCGCGTCGAGACGGGACACCTCGGCGCGCTCGGCGCACACCTGCGCGTAGGCGCCGGCGGCACGCAGCACGCTCTGCGCGTCGTCGGCCACTGCGGTGAGTGCTGACCTCGAGGTCACGGCCGTCGCGGTACCCGCCCACCCGCGCGAGGACAGGGCCTGGGTGAGCGCGAGCGTCGAGCGGCGGACGCGGTCGGTGGCCCGGGACGTGTCGTGCTGCCAGGTCGCGTCCAGGGTGCGCCAGGCGACGACCCGGTCGGCGGCGGCGGCCAGGTCGGCCAGCTCGGCCGCGTCCGCTGGCAGACCCAAGCGGGCGCACTCGTCGAGGTGGAGACGGCGGGCGCTGTCGGCGCGGGAGAACTGCTCGCTCGCGGCCGCGTGACGCCCGCGCATCTCAGCCAGGTCGAGCGCGGCCCGCGACGACTGGGCCCGGGCCGCCGCCGCAGCGGCGGCCGCGACCTGCACGGCGTGCACCGCCTGAGGGTCAGGAGCGGGCGAGGATGCCTCGGGAGCTCCGCGCCCGTCGGCGAGAGGCTGCGGGAGGCGGTGGCCCGGGCGCCGCATCGTCTGTGCGGCGACGAAGGCGCCGGCGCCGGCCAGCGCGAGCGCGGCGGTCACAGGCACGGAACGTGTCAGGACGTACGTCAACGCCGCGGCGGCCAGGAGTGCCACGGCAGTCCACGTCAGGGCCATCGACCGACCCTGGCCACCCGGCGCGGGCGACGATGTTGACGTGCGCGAGGTCACGGAGGGACCGGAGGTCACGGAGGGACCGGTCGGGGTGGTGGGGGGCTGCGCGGCCCACGCCGGGGCCGGGTTGGCCAGGACGGCGCGCGCGGCTGCCTCTGCGCTCTCGGCGTCGGCCGCGTGGCGGTGCAGGTCGGCCGCGTGACTCTCAGCGCGTACCAGGTCCTCGTCGGTCGGACCGGACCATCGGGGCGCCGGCTCGCCCACGGCCGCCGCCAACGTGCGCAGGGCCGGTCCGGCCTGGAGCGCGGCCCCGACCTGCGCGCGCACATGCCCGTCCGGGCTCACGTCCGCCGGAGACTTCGGTTGGGTGTCAGCGAGGTCGTCCAAGGAGGTGAGGGCAACCCTCAGCGTGCGTTCGGCGTCGGCGACGTCGCGGTGCACCTGAAGGTCGCTCGTACAGGCCGCCGGGTCCTCGGCACCCGCGAGGGCCGAGGAGGTAGGCCGGTGCTGGTCGAGGTCGTCGAGGTCGGCTCGCAGCCCAGCGAGTGTGCCCGCCAGATGGGCGCCGTCCCCGGAGCCGGCTCGAGGATCAGCGTCCGGCGACGTTCCCACCTCGAGCGTCTCCCACGCCGCCAGAGCGGCGGCGACGGTGTCGCGCAGGTCGGGAGGACCGTCCGGACCGGAAAGGTCCTGGGCCCCGTCCCGTCCGGCGAGCTCACCGGGGCGGTCTTCGCCGAGTTCCCCGAACTCGGCGCTGAGGGCGTCGATCTGCTCCTGGGCCTGGCCGGCGTCGACCACCCGGTCGGTGGCCTGCTGCAGGGCTGCCGCAGCGGTCGCCGTGTCCTTGGCTGCCTGTTCCCGGGCCCGGACGGCACCGGCGAGGGCCTGCAGCGCACGGGCGGACTCAGTCAGCTCAGCGACGCGCGAGCTCAGCGCGTCGGCCTGCGCGGACGAGTGCTCGGCGGACTCGACCAGCGACAGGTACGCCTCGTGCTGCTGGCGTGCCTCACCCAGGTGCGCCCTCGCGCCGGCTAGGGCAGTCTTCGCCGCTCGTAGCGGCTTCGTGCTGTTCGACCGGTCCTGGCCGACGTGGTCGCGGAAGAACGTCTCGAGGTGCTCGAGCGCGGACGCGGCCGTCGCGTCGGACGCTCCCGCGGACGCCGCCGCACGCTGCAGGTGCTCCTGCAGGTCGCCCGCTGCGGACAGGACCGACAGCAGCTCGGCCTGGGTCACGACTGCGGTCGCGGCGTACGAGTCGCGGTCCAGCCCGAGGAGGCGGGCCCCGTCCGGGGCGCCTTCGTGCATGATCGTCGCGCTGATGTCGCGGCCGAGGGCCAGGTCGGTCGCCCGGCAGTCGACCTTGCCCTCGAGGTCGTGAGCGAGCTCGATCCGTTGGCCGTCGTCGAGCTGGACGACCGCGGAGACCCGCCACTGCACCGGGTCGGGTCCGTCCCACGGGCGGTGCTTGTCCACGAACGCCCGCTCCTGCTTGCGCGGCTGCCCCTTGCCGCGACGCCGGCCGCAGATCGCGGCGTACACCGCGGCGTGCCAGCTCGACTTCGCGGCCTCGTTCGGGCCGGTGATGACCGTCAGGCCGGGACCGAGCTCGAGACGCTGCTCCCGCAACGGGCCGAACGCGTGAGCGATGACGTACTCAATCCTCATCAGCAGACCTCCAGGGAGTCGGTGCGACCGTCGAGGGCGCGTAGCCCGGTGACCAGGACCTTGCGCCGGCTGTCGTCGTCCAGCTGCGGCGCGGCGCGCACATCGCGCACGAACTGCCCGCGGACCGTCTGCTCGGCCGCGAGCCGGTCGAAGTCGTAGCCGACGTCGACGCGGCCCAGCCGCGGCATGAACGCCTCCAGGTGGGCGCCGACCCCGCGCAGGTCGCCCAGGTGGACGGACACCTCCGGGGCGACCTCGCCGTGCAGGGTGGCCCGCACGATCCCGCTCAGCCCGGCCACGGCCGCTTCGGCCCGTTCCCGGATCCCGGTCGAGGACGTGACCCCGTCAAGGTCGACGCTGACATCGGTCACCGCGGTCGTCGCGACGCTGAACCGTTCGCGGGCGACGCCGCCGTGCTCGCCGATGGTGAAGATGACCGGGCCACGCCCGGGCGACTCCCCGAACGAGAGCGGGTCCGGGTTGCCCGGGTACGTGTGCTGGTCGCTGTCGCGGGGGGTGTGGAAGTGGCCGAGCATCACGTGGTCGAGACCGGACGCGGCAACCTGGTCGGCGGTGAACGGGGCGTGGGGCAGCTTGCCGCTCTCCTGGTGGGGCAACAGCGCCGCCTCGGAACCGTGGAACAGGCCCAGGTTGACTCCGCCGCGGTCGGGCCGGAACCCGGTCGCGAGGAAGCCGTCGGTGTTCGCCGGCCCGTGATGGGCGCCGCCCCACACGGTGACGCCGTCAGCGAGGGTGTGCGCGCTCAGGTGAGTCTCGGTGAACAGGTGCACGTTGCCCGGCCAGTGCGCGAGCGCGTACAGCGACGACGGGCCGTACCAGTCGTGGTTGCCGGGCGCGAGGAGCACGGGGACGTCGATGCGGGAGAACGCGTCGGTGAGGAAGTTCGTGGTGTCAGGGCTGAACCGGTCGTGCTCGTAGAGGTCGCCGCCGCACGCGACCGCGTCGACGTCGTGGGTGGCGGCCAGCTCGAGGATGGACGTCAGCGTGTCTCGCAGCTGCTGGCGGCGGGCGCGGGCCAGGTCCGGGCCGGCCCACTGGAACGGAGTGTCCAGGTGCAGGTCGGCGAACAGCAGGATCTTCACGATGCCCCCCAAAGCGGTGCGGAACGACGAGCGGTTGCCCGCGGCGACTGGTCGGGTGGATGGTCCGGGGTGCCGGGGCGGTCGCACGCACCACAGGTGGGGGTGGACGACGCGCCCGATTGTTCCATGGGGGTGTGACAACTCGGACATCACGTCCCCCGCCGCCGCCCAACGCACGCTCGAGGGCAAGGGGCCACTACGGCAACAGGTGGGGGAAATGAGCGCGCATTCTGGCCGCGAAGCGCTTAGCGGCCTAGCTAGGACAGCTAGGCCGCGTAACCCACCCACACATACGTCAGGAGAGCCGGAAAACAGCGTCAGTGGATACGGGCTCAGAGTGGCTCGCTCCGGCTGCACCCCAGGCTGCGTAGCCGCTACTGGTCGGCCTACGCCTCGAGCTACGAGACCATCTGGGACTCCCCGCTCAGCGACCGCATCGCGGCGCAGGTGATCGACGCCCTGCCGGGTTGGGGCAGCGTGCTCATCCCCAAGCGCGTCATCCTCGTCCTCTCTACTTGTGCCAGGGTGTGCAGTGATGAGGGCTCCGGTCCGCGCTAGCGTGCGGCACCGGAGCCCTCGACCGTCAGTGCGAGGAGACCTCGCGCTGCGCGGTCGCGTTGTTTAGCGCTGCCTGCCCGAGCCCGTCGATGGCGTGCATCGCCGTGGTCAGGGCGGGCTTGTGCTGGCTGGTCCACCAGCCGTGGAACTCGTGCGCGTCATTGCCGTCCCAGACCGAGATCGCCTGCTGGACGAGGCTGTCGATCTGCGAGATGAGGCCTTGCAGGTTGTGTGACTGAGACTTCAGTCCCCGGCCGACGGACTCGACCTCGTCGACATCCATTCCCAAGCGAGCCATGTGGAGTCCTTCCCGATGTTTCCTGATGACCCGCTGCGGGTCTGTCGTCCCATCCTGGCAACGCTCGGGCCAGACGTCATGACCCCTGTTCGGGGGACGCGATGGCCTGCTTCTCGAGCTCGCGCTCGATCGAGTTGAGGCTGTGGTCGGGACCCACTACGGACGCACCGACCCAGTCTTGGCGCCCCAATGACCCTGGCACGGCGTCGAGGAGAGCCGCTGCGCCGCTCACGATCGACGGGGGACCGAATCCTGGTAGGGGCATCTGACGCTGCACCTCCGCCAACTTCTGGAGCAGGGTAAGCGGGTCGCTCTCGAGTGAGACGTTCACGATGTCCCCCTCCGCCTGGGACCTTGCCCTACTGAAGTCGCCCGTGACGTACGGCAGCAAGCTCACGTACTGCCCCTTGGCCCCCAGCGCGACCGCGAGCTCGCTGTTGCTAACCCCCGCTGCGTCGAACGTCACCGCCGGGCAACCTGTCGCAACAGAAGACACGGCCGCGAGGCGGCCGCCGAGGGAGTGCCCGGTGAAGGACACATGATCGGCACCTACGCTCTGCACAAGACCTTTGGCCAGCGTCACCGCCTCCTCAGTCTGCGTGGAGACATAGATTCCCCCGACCACGTCAGCGCCGACATCGGGGTTACCCAGCAGCCGAAGAAGAGCTTTCCGCTAGCCACACCCTGCGTGCCCGCGTAGCTGATGACGTAGTGCCCGGCGTCGTCGACGTAGATCCTTGCCTCGAAGCCCAACCGGGGGTCTTTTGTGGTGAGGCCCAGACGACGGATCTCGTCATCGTCGAGACGATGGTAGCCGTCCACATCCGCCTGATCCCCGCGGGCGAGCGAGAGCATGTCACGGACAGGGGCCACCCGGGGCGTGGACGGCACATTCTTCCTCCCCTTCGCGGACGACGCCCGCGAAGGGGACGAGACAGCGCGTTGCTCGTCGGCGTTCTTGCGGGCTGCACCGCTCAGCTGCACGACGTCGGCGGCTACGGTCGCGAGAATGGGCCTCGCTTGGTGCCAAGCTCGCGTCTGCTGCTCGGCGTCAGCACCCTCCCACAGCCCGCCACCGCGCACGATCCCGACGTCGACCGCGGCGATCAGGGCCTTGAGTCGCGATCCGGCAGCGCTGGGGGCATCAGCGATCGCGGCGACCCGATCAACGTCCATCCCCTCGGACGACATGAGTTCCTTTCGATCTCAGGGGATTGCGATCTGGACGAGCTCGTGACGGCCCGACCGCACGAGATAGCCGCGCCCAGGCGGGAAGTCGCTGCGCCGAGTCCGGAACGGAAGCCTGGCGCCGAGCTGGTCCTGTCCGTCGCCGGCCTCGGGCTGCAGAAGAACGCCAACACGACTGGCGTTGAGCTGGGCCAAGAGCCCGTGCCGCCGGTACTGCCCGATCTCACCTTCGGACACGACGAGGCCGTTGCCCCGCACCAACAGCTTGACGAGGTCGGTCAGCGACTGCTCCGCCGGGCTCATATCCCACTCCGCGACGTCCTCGACGACGAGTGTCACCTCGACGTCTACGCCCTCCGTGACGAGTTGCGTCAGCTCTCCGTCCAGGCGGAGCGCGAGGTCAATCGCCTCGTCGACGCCGACAGCCACCTCTGTCCAGCCCTCTGTGCGCGCGAGGGCCGAGCGACGGTGGGCAGTCACGAGGTAGCGCCGCAGCCTGGGGCGGACCCGGAGTGCGGCAAGGACGACCGCCTCGGCGGCTTCCGCACGCCCTGAACCCGGCGGACCCGCGACGAGGAAGGTCCCGGCCGGCGAGATCGCCACCGGTCCCAGGGTCTCGGCGGAGAGGCCGATGGCCGCCTGGCCCCCCACGCTCGCCGGCAGCTGGCCAAGGCGCACGACCTGCGCCAACGCATGAACAGGCACCGCCTGGGGCCCAGCGATCTGGCCGAGATGTTTTGAGAGGTGGGAGACCTCCTCGGCCTGACTGGCGAGGTCGCTCCCGCCCAGCACGGCCACCTGCACCTCACGCCGGTCCCACACGCCTCGTCCCGCCGGCGACGACGAGCTCAGTAGGTCGGGCGGCACGTCGAGGCTGCGGTACTCCTCGGCGTCCGGCATCCTCAGCACGAGCGACTGCTGGACGGTCGCCGCGAGCTGAAACGGGATACCCGAGCCTCGGTCGGTGGTGGCGATCACGTGGACGCCGTAGGCTCTCCCGGACGTGGCGACGCGGACCAGACCCGCCCATGTGCCGCCGCTGGCGTCGTTCTCGTAGGCCGAGTAGAACGCCCCGATCCCGTCGATCATCAGCAGCATGCGGGGCTCATGCGGCTCACCGGCACCCTCCCGGTACTCGCCCAGAGAGCTGGCCTCTACCTGCGCGTACCGAGTGGCGCGCTCCTCGACCACGACATCGAGCCAGTCGACGAGGCGGCGCACGCGCTCGTCCTCCGAGCCCGCGATCACTGCACCGACATGCGGCAGCTTCTCGAGCAAGGTGAGGCCACGGGCCGCGAAGTCCAAGGCGTAGACATGGCAAGGCGCCTCACCGAAGGTCAGCCCCGCCGCCACCGCGATGGTGCGCAAGAACGTGCTCTTCCCACTCCCGCTCGCCCCGTAGACCGCGAGATTCCCCAGCTCGGGGTCGTAGGCGACGGGCCGCTGCTCCTGGGCGCCCGGATCGTCCAGCAGGCCGAAGATGAGCCGGCGGTCGCTCCCCGACATTGGCAGGTCGGCGCGCAGGTGAACGTGGTCCGCGAGGGCCGGCAACCACGGCTTGCGCGGCGTCGGAAGGACGGCCAGCCGGTGTGCCTGCGTGATGCGAGCGACGACCTTCACCAGGTCTGTCGGCCCGCTCTGCTCGTCGTTGAGCTGCTCGGTCTGCGGCAGCTCCCAGACCACACCGGGATCCACCTTGAGCTCGGCGACGGCGATGTCCGGTTGCACGGGCCCCTGACCGGACCGTCCGCCGACGTACGCCGTCTGGAAGGGCACGAGCCGACCCGCGCCGCTCTTGCTCATCGCCCGTCCTGGAACGTCCTGGTCGAAGAACGCGGCGTCGGGGGTCCCGAGCACGTCTGTCGAGTCGCTCTCGTCGGCGACCCTGAGAGCCACGCGTAGGTTCGTGTTGGCGCGCAGGTTGTCCTTGATCACCCCGGCCGGACGCTGGGTGGCGAGGACGAGGTGCAACCCGAGCGAGCGCCCACGCTGGGCGACGTTGACCACGCCCTCGACGAACTCAGGCACCTCCTGCACCAGGGCGGCGAACTCGTCGACGACGATGACCAGGCTCGGAGGCGCCTGGGGGTCTCCGGACCGTTCGAGGGTGATGAGATCTTTGGCCTTACCCCGCTCGCGCAGCAGCCTTTCCCGATAGGTCAGCTCGGCGCGTAGCGAGTCCAAGGCTCGACGTACCCCGTGCGGGTCGAGGTCCGTGACCAGCCCCACGGTGTGGGGGAGCTCGGCGCACTCGGCGAATGCCGAGCCTCCCTTGTAGTCAATGAGCAAGAAGGTGAGCCGCTGCGGGCTGTGGCTTGCGGCCATCGACAGGATCCAGGTCTGCAGCAGCTCGGACTTGCCCGATCCCGTCGTGCCGCCGACCAGGGCGTGAGGCCCGTCGGCGCGCAGGTCGACAGTAAGCAGCTCGGCCCCCCGCATGCCGATGGCGGCCCGCAGCGAACCCGCACGCCGGGCCGGCTCCGCCGGTGCCATCGGCCCGGTGAGCAGCGACTGCGACTGCAGCCACCGCTCGACGACCGGCTCCGGCCCGTCGGCGAGCTGCTCGTGGCCCGCCATAGCGAGGAAGGGGACGCTGCGGGGCAGGTCAGTGGCGTCCTCGGCGAGCGCCCCGAGGTCGGTGACGGGCGAGAGCGATCGCGCCACAGCCAGGGCGACCTCCGCCGAGACGGTGTCGAGCTCGACCGGGGTCGTCACCTCGCGCTGGCCGACGTACCCCACGCTCCCGGTGGTGAGGGACTCGACGACCGTGAAGGTGCGGCACGCGGCCGGGAGCTGGTCGAGGTCGGGGGCCAGCCAGAGGACGTGAACCCCACGCCTCCACCCGTGCTCGGCGAGCTCCGACAGCCGAGCGAAGTCGGCCGGGCAGTCCCCTTCCACGAGCACGGTGATGGAGTGCGCGGGTCGAGCCGCTTGCGCGGCGTCGGCCGCCTCGGTGCGCTCCCCGACGAGGGTCTCCAGCTCGGAGAGCAGGGCAGCGCAGGAGGCCGGACTGGACGCCAACGGGAAACGCGCGAAGGGCGAGTACACCGAGCCCACGTGCGGCAGCCACTTGACCCAGTCCCAGTCGGCCGCAGTGCGGGTCGAGGCGAGGACGGCGATGCTCAGCACCCCGGGCGTGTGCAGGGTGGCCTCCTGGAGCAGCAGCGCGCGCATGTGCGCGAGGGCCGCCGACCGGGCCCCTGCCACGCCGACCGCGCCATCCTTCTCGAGACGGGCGACGACGGGAACCCCGTGGACCACAGCGAGCGGGAGCAGGACGGCGAGCGTCTCGGATGCCAGTTCCCGTGGGGCGCGCTTGAGCTCTGGTGGCTTCACCGTCGTGCGCGAGGCGGCGGAACCGAGGCCCAGCCGCAGCTCGAGGTGACCCAGCTCGCCCGGACGACGGCTCCACAGCAGCGCGCCACGCGCTCGGGCGGCCTGCGCCGCCTCGACGGCCGCTGGGTGCTCGAGCAGGCGGACAGCGACCTCGTCGACGTGGGCGGCCTCGACCTGGCTACGCAACCCCTCAAGGTCGTCGCGATACGACGCCAGGGACTGCTTTCCCAGCCGACCCGCCTGACGTCGCTGCTCGATCGCGCTGCCCGCGAGCATGAGCGGGCTGAGCCCGGCCAGGAGCAGTGACGCCGGGTTCTTCGTCGTCCAGTACAGGACGCCGGCCATGAGCAGGGGCGCGAAGAGCATCACCCAGGGGAACGGAGCGCGGCGCTGACGCTCCGGCACGTCGGGCGCCTCGAACGAGAGGCCTTCGCAGTACGGGGGCACCACGGGCTGTCGGATGAAGCCGACCGAGCCGGAGTCGATCCGGCCGGCCGTCTCGGGTGCGTGAAGCAAGCGGATGGACAGCACGGTGTCACCGAGCCGCACGCGGTCGCTCGCTCTCAGCGAGGCGCGTGTGGTCTGGACGTCGTTGATCTCCAGGCCATTGGCCGACCCGAGATCGATGACTTCGACCTCGGAGGTGACGTTGATCCGGGCGTGCTGTCGCGACACCAGAGGGTCGTCGAGGAGTACCTCGCAGCCGGCGAGACGCCCCACCACGTTGGCGCCGCTGCCGAGGGGGTACTCGCGACCCCGATCCGGGCCGTCCACCACCGTGGCGGTCGCCACTGCGTCGCGCTCGCCGGGGCGATAGGCCTGGCTGGCCGGTAGGAGCGAGATCCGGGCGCCTGAGCGCAGCGGGCTGTCGGCGAGAGCCGTTCGCGGGTCGAGGTGGCGAGGTGCGTCGGAGATGAGCGCCACCGTCAGCGGCCCGGAAGCAGGGGTGGAGCGGCGGCCGGGGTCGACCGCCGCGAGGCGGTCCGCCAGGGCTCCGACGGTGCAGGTCGCGTCCGTGGTCACCTCGACATCCACGGGTGACCCGCCAGACCGTTCGAGAGTCAGCTTGATCCTCACGGGGTCACCTCACGACGCCGGGTCCATGGCGTCGCTCGCCGAGCGCGAGCCGGGGATAGCTGCTCGACCGGACGTCGATCCCGGGCGAGCAACCCACGCAACGACAGGGGAGCAGCCACTCGGCGGACCCGGCCGGTGGCCTTGGCGAGCGACCGACCGGCGGCGCGCGTCTGCTGCCAGTACGACGACACCTCGTCCTCGCTGGGCTGTCCCCATCCGAACACGGCGGCGTCGGCTTCCTGCGCGAGGCGGTGGCCACCTACTACATCGGCCTGCTGCTGGCGGGTGAGGCCGGCAGGCACGTCGTACCCGAGGTCGCGGGCCCGATCGACGTAGTCGCGCCACCCCTGCGCCAACCGTCTGGCAGGAGCACCGCGGCGGCGGCGACGCCGTCGCCTGACCCCGCGGATGGCGGCGAGCACGACCCCGGCAGTGAGCAGCAACAGCGGGAGGACGAGAGCGTAGAGCAGCCAGACCGGTGGCGCCCAGGCGACGTTGGGTCGGTCGCTGGTCGTCCGGCTTGAGGCGCCGTGCGTGTCCGAGGTGGCCTCCAGGGCTCCGGGTGGCCGCTGCGCGTTCGGTGGGGGGACGACCGCCGCGTTCTCGTCGACGTTGGGCGGCGGTGGCTGTTGCGTGGCGTGCTTGTCTCGATCGGGGGTGAAGATCGAGTACGGCATGGCGTACCAGCCTCCGTCGGTTGCTTGCAGCTCAACCCACGCATGGACGTCCTGACCTCTCACAGCTCCACCCGCCGGCATCTCGGCGCCCAGCACCACGCGGGCCGGAACTCCGAGGTAGCTGGCCGCCAGGGCGAACGTCGCAGCGTACTGCTCGTCATTGCCGACCAGCTGCTGTCCCGCCACGAAGCGGGTCAGGCGTCCGACCCCATGACCGGGAAGGTACTGCGTCTCCCCAGAGGCAGTGCCGTCGGTGTAAGCGCCGGAGCTGCGCATGAAGGCGGCTACTGCCTGGAGCTGCGCCCACGTCGTCGGCTTCTTGGCCACCCATTTCTGGATCTGTGGGGCGAGGAAGGCGAAGGTGGTGGGGTCCACCTGACTCCCGCCGGCGAGGTCCAGTTGGCGGGGGGCAACTGGCACCGACCGTCCCTGCAGGCTAACGACGTCGCCCGACTGGAGCCGTCCAGGGGCCACCGCCTGGCTCGTCGAGGGGTCATAGCGCAGCGTGTCGCCAAGGGTCGACCGATCGGCATGGGTGACCTGCAGATCCTCCAGCGCTCCAACGCCCGGCACCCAGACGTCGAGGTCGGACACGCCCGCGAAGGCCGGCTCGATAGTCATCGACACGTTGACGGGGGGACCCGAGTTGGTCGCCAGACTGGGGTCGATCTGTCGACCCACCTTGCGGAAGGCGGTCGTCGTCAGGTCGGACGGGTTACCCGCCCCCCACGCGGTGCCGGAGTAGCGAGTCAGGACGGCGAAGCGCACCAACCCCCCTGGTGGTAGCCCCTGCACCTGCAACAGCTTCTGGTCCCAGAGCAGCTTGACACCCTTGGTGTACCGGCGAAACCCGACGAGTGGCGAGGGGTACTGGGTGATGTCGAACGGGGGTTGGACGTAGGTGCGCAGGATTTGGCGGGCACCGGTCGATGGCATCAGCGGGTCGCCGAGGGCGAACGCCCCGGCGGCGGCCCCGGCGATGAGTAGGACCGCAACCACGCGACGGCCCACCAGGCCCGCGCCCGATGCGATGAGATGCACCGAGCGCTCGCGGCGCGCCACCGCCCAGAGGAAAGCCACGAGCGCGAAGCCGAGTCCCTGGACGAGAACCGCTGCTGGCGTAAGCGTGCCGAGTGCCACTACCGCCACCGCCAGTCCTGCCGGTACGGGTAGCGGGGCCCAGGCTCGGGCTGTCCATCGGGCGAGGGCGAAGCCCGCCGCCCCGGTGAGCAGACCCAAGAGGTAGGGCAACACGAGGAGCTGCCCGGCGCCGTCCACCGGGGGGAGTGTGGTCAGCATCTCCTTCCACCCCGACACGGCAGTCTGTGCGAGCACGGCGAGCACGCCTCGGGTGGGGAGGACGCTGGCGAGCGCATCTCCGCGGACCGCGACCGCCCCACCTAGGAGAAAGTAGACGGCGGCACTCATCAGCGCGAGGACGAGCCACGGGCGTCGTACGCGCGTTGCGAGGTGGGCGACCGCGAGACCCAGGAGGAGGCCCGCCGACCCGACGGCGAGGAAGCGCCAGTCGTCGAAGGTCGTTCGGAATCCTAAGAGCGCGATGACCCCGAGGAGGAGCAGGTAGCCCCCGTCGACGAGGTCGTGACGGTCGGGGCGGGCGGTCAGCGCGGCAAGCGGGCGGGTCGCCGAACCCCCCGCTCGTGCGGGGGCTGAGGCTGCGGCGCTCACGACGTGGACACCCGCCCCGATAGGGCGGCTGGCAGGTCCGGTAGCGATCCCACGCTGACGACGGTGGTGCCTCCGGCCCGGTGGACGGTGGGTGGTGAGCCCGCCTCGACCCGAACGCCGACCACGTTCACCGACGGGCCGAAAAGTCGCGCGGCCCGGTGCACCGAGGTAAACGGCGTCAGCGGCCCCACCACGAGCAGCGCGGCGCTGATGCCTGGGGCCCGACGCGTGAGGCGCGCGGCCACCGCCTCGAGACTCGCTTCCCCTGGCGAGACTCGCGCGTAGAGGTCGAGCCCCGTGGCCCGCGAGGGGAGGGTGACGACGGCGTCACCGGCCGCGTGGCTGAGGTCCTGCCCGTCCTGCTGCGCTCGACGGGCGACGGACGCTGCCACGCTGACCGCGAGCTCGAACTCGTCATCCTCGGTGTATGACGAGGTGCGCGTGTCGAGGGCGACGCCGATGTGGGAGCGACGGGTGTCGACGAACTGGCGGACGAGGAAGGTGTCCAGACCGCTGAGGGAGGAGCGCTTGGCGCTGGAAGCCCAATGGATGTGTCGCCGGTCGTCGCCGGGCGCGTATTCCCGCAGGGTATGGAACGACAGGTCGCTGGCCGAGATGTGGCTGGTGGTGTGACCCTCGAGATCCTTCAGCAGCCCGGACTCCAGCGGCTGCAGGCCGACCAGCCGTGGCCACACGATCAGCTCCGTCGGCTCGGTCAGCGCTACCTGGCGCGCGACGATGCCGAAGGGGTCGCCGCGGCGGGTGACGGCCGGACCGACGACGAGGACGCCTCGGCGATCGGTCGGCATGACAAGCACTTCCTCCCAGGTTGCGGCGTGTCCGAGGGCCGACAGGGCGAAACGGGTCACGCCCTGACCAGTGGGCAGGTCGAGGGTCGAGGGCAGTACAGGCCTCCTGCCCGGGTTACGCACGGCGACGCGCAAGATCGACGGCGACCCGACGCCCACCCGAGTGGGGTCGAGCACGGTCGTGACGTCCAGTTGTGTCCGGCCGATGGTCAGCAGGCAGGAGAGGGCGAACAGCACGACAAGGGCCGAGGCTGCGTACCCGAGCTCCTGCCAGCCCAGCAGCCGAAGCCCGACTGCACAGCCCAAGGCGGCGACCAGGACGGACCAGCCGGTGGCGGAGACGCAAGCGAGAACGCGCCCTACCGGCGCAGTGAGCGGAGACAGAAGCTCGCTCCAGTCGGCGACGGTACGTCGCAACGCCTCTCTGACATCGCGAAAGAGGCGACGTGCGTGGATGGCGGGGCTCTGCTCGGCGGACACGTCAGGTCACTGCATCTGGTGGGCGGGGGCAGCGACTGCCGTGAGGAGCTCGTTGACGATGGCGCCTACCGAGACCCCGGTGAACTGGGCCTCGTCCTGTAGAACCAGTCGATGTCCAAGGACCGGCCGCGCGAGTGCCTGCACGTCGTCGGGGATGACGTGGTCACGGCCGAGCGAGGCCGCCCAGGTCTTGGCGCAGCGGATCAGGGCCAGGCCGCCGCGCACTGATACGCCGAGCGCCACCTGAGGGTGCCGGCGGGACTCTTCGGAGAGCCGGCTGACGTAGGCGAGGATGGCGTTGTCGACATGGACCTGGCCGGCGAGCATCGACATGCCGATCACACCCTGCGCGGTGATCACTGGACTGATGGCCGCGCTGCGGTCGCGGGTCTGGGCCTCGGCGAAGAGCTCGATCGTCGTCGCGTGGTCGGGGTAGCCGAGGGACGTGCGCATAAGGAAGCGATCGAGCTGCGCCTCGGGAAGGGGGTATGTTCCGGCCTGTTCGATGGGGTTCTGGGTGGCGATGACCATGAACGGCTGACCGACGTCGTGGGTGATGCCGCTGTCGCTCACGTGCCCCTCCTCCATGACCTCGAGGAGGGCGGACTGGGTCTTGGGGGAGGCCCGGTTGATCTCGTCGGCAAGGACGATCGTGGCGAAGATCGGGCCCCGGCGGAACTGGAACTCCTGGCTGCGTTGGTCATAGAGCGTCACGCCGGTCACGTCGGACGGCAGCAGGTCGGGCGTGAACTGAATCCGGTTGTGCACGCCGGAGACCGATCCCGCAATCGCCTTGGCGAGCTGGGTCTTGCCGGTACCGGGGTTGTCCTCGAGGAGCAGGTGCCCCTGTGAGAGCAGGCAGGTCAGCGCGAGCCGGACCTCGTGGTCCTTGCCGCGCACGACGAGGCCGACGTTGTCGGCGAGCTGGGTGAAGGAACGACCGAAGAAGTCGCGCTGCTCGGGTGTCATGGACATGAAGTCTGCCTTTCCTGCCAATTACCAGTTATTGAAGGTGCCATTAGCCGAGTGGCCTTGGCCGTCCGTGCACGTCACGGTGACCGAGAAGCGGTATCCCGATTGGACGACATTCGGGCTGTCTTTGGTCTGGTTGGCGCCTTGTGTGAAGCCCACGAAGCCTCCTCCAGCAGTACTCGTGACGGTGCAGCTCACGTTGCTGGTGAAGTTGGCCGTTGTCACGCCAACGTGGAGGCAGGTAGGTGGGCAAGTCACAACCGTTGTCTCAACACGTCCGTGGTAGACGGTCACGGTTGCCGGTGGGGGCGGAGGAGGGTCGGCGGTCTGGGCATTGGAGTCGACCTGGCCCGGGACTGGCCGCTTGGCACTGTCGATGATGGTCACATGGGCTTGGTCGCGCTGGTTGTATCCCACCCCGTAACCACCGAGGTCCCAGTGCGCCGGTCCAGTGGTCGTCTTGTCCCAGGCGTGACCGGAGTCCGTCGTGACGTGGACAGTGATCACTCGGCCGTTGCCGTTGGCATCGACGTGGACCTGGAATGTCGTCGGCCCGTCCTTCGACAAAGACACACCGGGGGTGGGTATCGGACCGAAGGGGGTCACGGTCTGGCTGGTGGCGGTGCTGCCGCACCGGTCCTTCTCGTTGCAGACCTTGAGCGTGAGAGTGTGGGTCGTTCCGTTCTCGAAGCTCGCCATCTGGTCGAGCGGGCCCCCGCCAGGCGACACCGCCCAGGTGTTGACGACCGCTGTGCCGTCGAGAAGAGTCACCGTGGCGCTCGCTCCACGCGACGGTGGGACCGTCGCCGTGACGTGCACCTGGCGATCCACGCCAGTGGCCGATGCGGCCCATCCTCCCCACGAGGCGGGGTTGCCGATGCTCTGGTAGGCGCCCGAAGTGGCCGGCGGCCCTGCGTGGCCGGGGGTCGCGTTGGCCGCCGAAACGACGTAGGTGTAGGTCGTCCCGTCGTACGCCACGCCGTCATCGGTGCAGCTGGTCGCCGTAACCCCCGAGCAGATCACCTTGCCGTCATTCCTCCTGACCCCGTAGGTCGTAGGACCTGGCCCGTTGGCAACGACCGCTCCCCACGAGACCCGGACTGCGGCTGCCGACCCGTCCGCAGTCGCTATGCCGGCCACCGTGATGCCGGTGGGAGCCAAGGGGACCCCTGATGACTGGCCCTTGGTGGCCGCCGCGGGTCCGGCGCCCGCCGCGTTGTAGGGCACCACCGCGAAGGTGTTGGGCGCGTTGTTGTCCAACCCGCTGGCCCGCACTGAGGTTGCTGCGGTCGTCGTCGACCCGCCGACCCAGGTGACGACGTACTTCGTCACTGGCGAGCCATCGACCACCGCGGCGTTCCACCGAAGCTGCATCGAGTGGTCCTGTGGGTCCGACGCGGTGAGGCCGGTGACGGCCTGAGGCTTGGCGTTGGGGGTGACGCCGCCCGAGGACGGTGACCACGCGCTCCACCCGGCCTTGTTGTGGGCGCGCACCATGAAGGTGATCGGGCTCCCGTTGGGCAGGCCGGTGATCGTGCACGGCGAGGCCTGACACGTCCGGGAGGCGCCGCTGCCCCGCACCTCGAAGGAGTCGATCGGTGCTCCGTTGGCCGCCCCCGTCCTCCAGGACAGTACCGCCGAGTGCGACAGCAGTGCCGTCTGCCCCTGCGGGGCAGACGGGGCATCCGGTACCCCGAACACGGAGAGCGACAGGGTCGTCGTCACCTGGCGGTCACTGCGGGTCTTGTCGCCGACGTCGCTGGCCGTGACGAGGAAGCTCATGGGCCCGTGCGAGGTCGGCCCCGGGGTCACGGACAGCACTGACCCGTTAGATGTGATGGTGCCGGGCATCCCACTCGTGTGCCGGGCCGAGACCACGGTGTAGGACGGCGTCGCGAGCGGTGATGTCATGTAGCTGTGCACGTCGACCTGGGCGCTCTGCCCCTGCTTCACCTCTTGCAAGGTGATGGGCGAGATCGTCGGCGGCGGAGCAGCGACGACGCGCACCGTCATCGTCGCGGGAGTCGCCCTCGTGCCGGTCGCGGTGAGGGAGAACCCCGCTGTGGCCCCGGGTTTGGCAGAGCTGCCGGCCACGACGGACAGCCGACGGCCGGGTGACCCCTCCACGCGCACATCGCCGGCGGACTTGGTCCAGGTCGTCGTATACGTGAGCGCGGCGACCTGCGACGGGTCAGGCATCCACACGTGACACAGCGACCCGGGGTCGAACGTCCACGGAGCACCGCCTTCGACGACCGCGATGACGTCGGTCGGGCAGTGGAGAACCGGCGTGACCGGGCCGACCTGGACGGGCACCGTGACGAGCACTGTGTGCGCCTTGGGGTCGGTCAGGGAGGTGCCGTCGGTGACTTCGAAGGTGATGGCCGCTGGGCCGACGTAGCTGCCGTGAGCGGTGACCTGCAGTCGGCCTTTGGCGGGGCTCGTCAAAGTGACCATCCCAGCGGGAGCAGCCCACAGCCGGTCCTGCGTCGTCAGGGACAGCGGCTTCCTCTTGGGCGAGACGACGTAGTCGGCCAGGGAGACGGTGGCCGACTTCCCCTGATCCACGGTGATCGACTTGCCGGGCACGGCGTAGGGCAGGTCAGCGCCGACTGCCGGTACGTAGAGCACCGCTGAGGAGACTGCGCCACCGGAGTCGGTGACCTGGAAGGGAATCGCCTGTGCATGGTCGGCGACCGCGACGGTGATCGCCCCCCCGGTCACGGTGGCGGCAGGGTCCGCCACCTGCGAGATGCGTAGCGCGGTGGTGTCCCCGTCGGGGTCGTACGCCCGCTTCAGGACGTCGGTTGTCACGGTCGGCGCGCCCGTGGGCTGGGCGGATTCGCTGAATACCCGAGGAGGCAGGTTGATGCCGTCCTGGGAACGCACCGTGACCGTGGTGAGGGGCCCGTTGCCCGCGTTTCCGCTGAGCCCGTAGCTCAAGACGGCGGGGCGCTCGCCTGCGCCTGGGGCGATCATCCGCAGCGGCCCGGTCGCCGACTCCAGGCGAGCGCCGGCGGGGAGCGCGGCATTGGTCTGCGCCAGTGGTCGGATATTCACGTCGTCGTCGGCGCTCGTCAGGTCGTTTTCCATCGGGTCGATTGTCACGGTGGCCCCCGGGGCCGCCGTGACCGTGTCGGGCACGGAAATCGGCAGCTGCGGCGCACCCGGCTCGGTGACAGCGATCCGGATCGTCGACGTCGCTGATAGGCCGAAGCGGTCTGTGACGACGTAGTCGACGGAGTCGGTCCCCGACGACGTCGGGTATGCCTGATAGGTCAGCGAGGTCGGGGAATAGCCCGTTACCCGTCCGAGCTGGCTGGCCGAGCCGACGCCCACGACGGTCGTCGAGTCACCGTCGGGGTCAGTCCCGCTGGAGGGGATCGGCACCACCACCGTGTCGCCGGCCACGACCCTCGCCTCGAGCGGGTGGGGCGTGGGCGCTTGGTCCGGCCGCGTCGCCGACGGCGGTGGCAACACGGTGACCTGCACTTGTCCCGTGGCACGCTCACCAGCATCCGTCTGTGCCACGTAAGTGACGAGGATCGTGCGGCTTTGCGCGGCCGCAGCCGGGGCGACATAGCGCACCTGCTTGCCCACGACGTAAGCCGTCCCGACATCCTTGGACGTCGGTTGGGCGGGATCCAGCACCGGAAGCATGCCGGCCGCGGGAGCCCCCTCGACATCAGGCAGCAGGCTGAGGGCGGAGCCGCCGACGGTGGAGTCGTTGTCGAGTACCGGCACCAGCACGGAGTCACCGGCCCGCACTGTTGCGGAGTCCTGCTGCACCACGGGCGGATCGGGCGACACCACCGGAAGCTGGCTGACCGAGACGTCTCCGGTGACGGGCGACCCGACGCCGTTCGTCAGTGTGTAGTGGACGACTTGCGGGGTCGGGTGGAGGGTGGCAGTGGTTGGCACGATCCGCAGCCAGCGTCCCTTGACCACCGCCACACTCAGCTGTTGCGGCTGCTCGGCGGTCGCGGACAGCACGGTGAGCATCCCACCGGCGGGGTCGACGTCGTTGGCGACGGCATCGACGGTCGTCGGAGTGGCGCCGTGCACGGTCGCCTGGTCCGGCATGGCGATCGGGGGCCGCGGCGACGTCGGGCGCGGGACGACGTTGACCCGGATCTGGCCCGTTGCCAATGGTGCTGCCCCAAAGGCGACGTTGTAGCTGAGGAAGTAGGGGCCTGGTGCCTTCGCTGTCACTGCCAGCTGGCCTGTGGCCAGGTCGGTGGTCACCGTGGTGCCGGGGGGGGACGCCACGGGCGAGGCCAGCGCCATCTGGGTCGAGGTGTTCGTCGGGTCGGCGCCCGGCAGGTCGTTTTGCAGCGGGCTGACGATGATGCTCGACCCCGCGTCGCCGCTCGCGACATCGGGCTCGGTGCGGGCCTGGACTCCCGTCGTCGCCGACGCGGCGAGGACCGACACGGTCACGGATGCCGCAGTGGGCTTGGGGGCGATCCCGTCGGTCACGGTGTAGTCGACCTGTTGCGGGCCGCCCGGGCTCTGCGGAGGAGACGTGTAGGAGACGGTGCCGTCGGCCGCCGCCAGGGCCACCCCCGCCTTCGCCGACACGTCGGCCAGCGACACCGGGTCACCGTCGTAGTCACGCCAGTCGGTGAGTAGCGGCATCGACACCCGGGCGCCGGAAGCCACCGAGTACGACGGTGCTCTCGAACCGAGAGGGCGCAGGGCGGGTGGGGCGTTCTGGCCTGGCAGTCGGCTCTCCACCGTGACCCGTCCCGAGTCCGTGCCCCCCTCGGTGCCGTTGTCGATCGTGTAGCTGAAGCTTCCGCTCGGGGCGCCGCTGGGCAGGTGGTAGAGCAGAGTCTGGCCGTCCGGTGACGGCGACACGCTGGCTCCGTTGTTGGGCTGGGTCACCGAGCTGATCGACAGGATGCGACCCGAGGGGTCGGTGTCGTTGTCGAGCACGTGAAGGACGGTAGTGCGCCCGGGCCGCGCCCCGAGCTTGTCGTCCGTTGCGGTGGGCTTCTTCTTCCGATCACGTGTCGCCTGGGTGGTGGGGTTCTGATTGTGCTGTGGCTGTTGCGGGGGCTGCACCTGCTTCCACTGGTCGACGCTGCGCCGTAGGTCGAGGTCGAAGACCCTGCCGTCCGCCTCGTCGTTGAGGACGAAGCTGGCTCGGTTGACCCGGAAGACCGGCTTCACGAGGGCGCCCTGGCGGTCCAGAGGTATGCGGGTCGCCGTACCGCCTGGGCAGACGGAGACCAGGGTGGCCGAGGTGCCTGCCCACACCTCATAGGCACAGCCGGCCACGCGAATGGGCTGCGCTGGCGACCCGAGCGGAGCAGAGTAGAGCGAGGACACTGCCCCTGACCCGTCGAGACGGATCGAGATGAGGCCGGCCCGTGACCCGAGCAGGACGGAGTCCGCGTCCCCCGAAGGCTGCTGCAGCACAGCCCCCTCGACACCTGGCGGCAGGGCAATGACTGGGCCGCCGTCCACGGCGACCTTGCCGGCAGTGGGGTCGAGCGCGACGACGTGCGACCCCACGGCTGTGAGCGACACCTGGGCCCACGACGAGGCGGTGCCCCTGACTGGTGGGGCCAAGCGCGAGCCAGAGGGCGAAATCGTCACGCTGTGCCCGGTGGCGTCAAGGGCATGCACGACGCCGTCGGCGCCGACGACGAGCGCACTGGACGGTGCCCGGCCCGCGGGCTGGGGCGAGAGCATTGCCAATGGCTTGGCGTCCAGGCCCAGTCCGTCGAGCCCGATGATGGGAGCCGCGGCGTCGTACCGTGTCGCCCAGATCTTGCCCGATGCGCGGTCGAGCACTGCGAGCGTGCCGCCGCGTAGGTCGACCACAGCGTCGGCTCCGATGGCTTTGGCCTGGTCGACGATGGGCGTCCCCGACCGCACGTCGACCGGAACGACTTTTCCACCCGACTCGTCTCGCGCCAGCACCGAGCTCGCATCCTGGAGCACGTCGAGCTGGTATGTCGCCTGTGCTCCCCCGGGAGGGTTGAAGACCGCGTCGAGCGCGGCCGCAGACTTGTTGAGACGACCGAACACGCCTTGCAGGTTGTTGGTCACCCAAATGCCGGCATCGTTGAGATCGACCTTGCGCCCGGGGTAGCCCGACGAGGCGACGGCGAAGGCCGTGAGGGATCCGGCGGCTAGCGCGAGGAGCACGATGACGCTAGTCACGCGAATCCGTTTGCCCACCAGCGAATGAGCCCCTCGCCACCCCGTCACGTTGAGCACTCTAGGCAGGTGTGGCCACCCGGCGAAGGGGCTCGAGGCAGTTGTCACCAAAAGGGAGGACAGCCTCTGGGGGACTCCCCCTCAGGAAGCACAGCCGGGCGACGACCACTGCCGGCTTGCGTCTGCGCCGCTAGCGCGCACGACGATGACCTGAACGCACGTGCGCCGACCCGCCGACACCCGCGGAACCGTGACCTTCGTCGACGACGTCACTCCAGAGGGTGCGCCGCCCACCACCTGCCAGCGAAAAGTGTCTGACGAGAGGGCGGCCGAGTAGTCCCAGGAGAAGACGAGGTCGGCTCCGACACGTCGACCCTGCACGGTCACTGGCCCGGGGGGAATGACATCCTGTGCCACGCCGGTGGTCACCACCACCTGAGGAGGCGCAGGTGGTGGTGCAGCTTCGTCTCGCGTGATGAGGAGCACGGCGCCGCTCACGGCCACGGCGACCGCGCCGACGGCGCCAGCGAGCAGCATCCCGCGTCGACGGCCAGCCACAGGGTCGGGCCCATGGGGCAGCTCGACCTCGCGGGTGCGAGGGCGCTTCGCCGTCGGTGTCCCTGGCGCCCCGCCGGGCGACCGCCCAGCCGGCATGGTTGTGTGGGCCTGAGCCGTCCCCGGGCGCAGCATGGTCGGAGACTGAACGCCCGGTTCGCCCTGGGGTGCCACTCGTTCGCTGGCCGATCGCGCGGAGACACGCGCCGGGGGGAGCACCGTCGGAGGTGCTCCACCCTGACCGGGAATGGGTGGCGGCGGTGCAAGCGATGACGCCCGCGCAGGGGCCAGACGCGTGGCATGGCTTGGGCCAGCGTCGGCCGCGGATCCTGTCGTTCCGGAGCCGGCCGCTATCCCTGAGTCAAGAAGTCGCGGTAGGCGCGCGTCCCTCTCGTGGGTGCCCGGCAGCCCCAGCTCTCTCTCGACCGACTGCAAGCTGGCGATGACCGACCGCATCGACGCCGGACGTTGAGATGGCTCCTTGGCCATCGTTGCCCGTAAGAGGTGGTCAAGGCCCACCGGAACGCCGGGTATGCCGGTAGGGGGTGCCTGGAGGCTCAGCATCCGCTTGAGAAGCTCGGCCTCGGAGTTGTCCCGGCCCGGGGTGACGAAGGGGGAACGGCCGACAAGGAGGTGCCATAGCGTCGCCCCGAACGAGTAGATGTCCGAGCGAACCGAGCCCATGTCCTGGTGGAAGAGCATCTCTGGGGCAGCCCACTCCAACGAAACCCCGACCGAGTCCGGATCCTCGACGTCCACGCTCGAGGCCGCGATCCCGAAGTCGGTGAGGCGCGGCGCTGCGTTCGCGTCGAGGAGGATGTTGGCTGGCTTGACATCGCGATGCCTGAGATCACGTTGATGCGCGTGCTCGAGGGCCGACCCGACGCCGATACCCACAGCGAGGACCTCTGCGACCGTCAAGGGTCGGAGGGCGATCAGTCTCTCGAGCGACCCGAGGGCGCAGTACTCCATCGACAGGCACGGCCGCCCGTCCTCCGTCCGGCGCACGCCCCATATCCGCACAATGTGGGGGTGATCGAGGCCTGACATGCGTACGGCCTCGGACTCGAACCTCGCCATCTCGTCGGCCCCACCACCGACTCGGGGAACCTTGATCGCCACGTCGCGCTGCAGGGTGAGGTCGCGGTAGAGATACACATCCCCGAAACCGCCGCCGTCACTGAGCAGACGCAGATGCCGGTGGTCCGGCAGTCGAGGAGCCGTCATGCGCCGAACGGCTCGACGTGCAGCTCGACGACCCCCGCGAGGACGATCACGCTTCCTGGTTGCACCGCGACGGGCTGGTGAGGTACCAGCTGCTGCCGTCGACCGTTTCGATGCACGATGTCCGTCCCGTTGCTGGAGCCGAGATCGGTCGCGAGAATGTGCCAGTCGTCCAGCACCAGCGACAGATGGGTGCGCGAGATGGCGCTTCCCTCGGGGTGGCCCTCGGGATCCGAGATGGTCACAAGCTTGGGGGGCCGACCGGACATCGATGCGGCGGAGCCCGGCTCCCTGCCCAAGATGATGTCGCGGTCAAGGAGGACCGGGCTCTGCCCCGGAATAGGGATCCGGGCCAGCGGGGGTCGCTCGACCGTCGTCACGGCCGAGGACTCGACAGGAGCACCACACACGCGACACTGCGGATCTGTGGGTGCGCTCAGATGACCCCGTGGGCAGGTGATCGCTGCGACAAACGTCGTGCCCAACGGCGTCGGGGACATCGGCAGCTGGCTCCGAAGTCGAGTACGACCGGCCTCGGTGAGATCGAATCCGGAACGGGGTGGGGCGGGGTCGTTCCTCACCTCGGACGAGGGCACTCGTGACGTGGGCATCGGTCGCGAGGGCTGTTGGTCTGCGGGAATTGACGCCTCGCGCTTGGCATCATCGGGACGCTGCCATCCGAGGCTGACACCCGGCACATGGTCGATCAAGGTAGGAGTTCCCGAAGATGGGCCCCCAGCCCTTGGCCCCAGCTCCAGGGACCGCACTTCAGGCCACACGGACTCGATGGACCGCGGATGCTCGACCTGCCCGACGACCTCGACGACCTCGACTGGCTGGACTTTCTCCGTGGATGGGACCAACTGCGAAGTCGAACCAGTCGCGCCCGTCGTGAAGGCGCCAGTCGCCGCGACCGGCTGCTCTTTGGTCCATCCCGAGATGAGCGTCCTCGCAGCTGACCGGTCGGGCTGCTCGCCGACTTCAACGGGGTCGTCCTCGGCGGTGCGAACAGCCTGAGGGGTGACGGCTTCAGTGGGGCCTGAGTGCCCGTCGGACCGCGAGGGCCTGACAAGCGCGTCCGGCGTCGGCGCGGCGAGCATCACGACCAGACCCTTCGTCCATACCACCCCGAGGTCGCAGGGCCAGCAGTCCGCCGGGTCGATTGCCAACCGCTCGGAGGAAAAGGCGATGACGACGCGCCCGGGCGGGACGTCGTGCTCGGCGTAGGGCTCCCCGCCCGCCAGGTCCCCCGATGGGGTCCGCGCCACGAGTGGGCCGGCGAGCAAGAGGCGGCCGCCGGCGCCGCCTCTCTCGAGGAGTGCGAACGGGAGGGAGCCCCTTGCGGGCGCCAGCAGCGAGAGCGCGTCGTCAACCGTCCCGTCGGGGATGAGGCGCTCACTGAGCGCCAGCAAGAGCGGGGCAGGAACATCGCCGGGCAGCATGACGGCCAGTCTCCGGTTGAGCAAAGCGACTCCGTCACCTCGCGTATACCGCCACAAGTAGGTAAAGGCGTTGGCCTCCGTGCTTGGGCCTTCGTCGCTCATGTGGTCCGCTGGTTCATGAGACTCGACCGCGGGATCGTCGTCGCTGAAGATTCTCGGTGAGCTGCAGGCTCTGGCCCACCTGTCGGCACCACCAGGACGACGGTGATGTTGTCCTCTCCTCCGTGCTCCTCGGCGAGGACCACTAGCCGTCGTGCCTTCTCGTCCAAAGAGCTCGGTTCGTCCAGCACGTGCGCGATGAGCTCGTCAGAGAGCGAGGACGTCAGGCCGTCGCTAGCCAGCAGGAACAGGTCCGACTCGGAAGGGGACAGTCGGCGAAGGTCCACGGTGGCAGGGGGCGCTTGGCCCAGTGCCCGCGTGATGACGTGACGGGAGGGATGAACCTCGGCTTCTGCGGGGGTGATCGCCCCTGCAGCAACCAGCTCCTGGACCTCCGAGTGGTCTGTGGTCAGACGTTCGAGCAGGTCAGCGCGCCATCGGTAGGCCCGAGAGTCACCGACATGGAAGACGACCCAGCTCCCCCCCTCATCGACCGTCCGAGCCAGCCCGACAATGGTGCTGCCCAGACCCGTCGCCTCAGGATGGCGCTCCCCATGCTCAAGAATGGCGGCGTTGACGCGGTGGAGACAGTGCAGAAGGACGTCCGTGGTGATGCGCATCTCCCCATCGAGGGCGGTCAGGAACTCAATGGCCAGGCGGCTCGCCACATCGCCTGCAGCGTGGCCTCCCATCCCGTCGGCGACGGCAAAGATCCGGGAGCCCGCGAGGAAGGCGTCCTCGTTCAGGAGCCGCACTCGGCCCACGCTCGTAGCCCCGGCCACCATCACTGCCACCACACCCGCACCCTAGGCGACCGAGGGGTGCCTCGGGCGGGCCGGACGCCCCTTCGTCACCCGAAATGGGGACGGTTCCCGACTCCTGGTCTAGCTAGGAAAGCTCGGCCTTGTCAGGGTTCAGCGCAGAGCGTTGGCGGCAGGCAGCCGGCGTCGGTTGGCACACTCCGCGCGGAAACGGATCCCGAGCACCACGCTGATGGCGCTCAGCTGAAAGTCCCCAGGGCCGCTGGAGTCCGCCGAGCAGCCCTGGGGACTTTCCGTGAGCGGCATCATCTCCACTGCCGTGGCTTTCACGCCGAAGAAACCCAGCGGCCGGACCATCCTCAACGCCCTGTCAGCCGTGCTCAGCGATCTTCGAGAGGGCGGCTGCGATCTGCGCGTCCCGACCTTGAGCTGCGTGTTGGTAGCGCAGGGCCGCTTGGGGGGTGGAGTGCCCGAGGCGGCTCATCCTCTCGGCAAGAGTGGCCCCTGTCTGCGCGGCGCGCACCGCTCCCGTGTGGCGGAGGTCGTGCCAGCGCAGGTCCGGGCGGTCGGCAGCTTCGAGGGCGCGGTAAAACATCCGGTAGAGCGTAGAGGGGGCCAGCGTGCTTACACCATCAGCAGCAGGGAAGAGGAGTCCGTCACGACCGCCTTGGACTGCCTTCGTCAGATGCTCGCGGACAAAGGGCTTGAGGTGCGGCGGAATGGTTAAGTCGCGGACGCCGGCCTCGGACTTGGGTGTCCCGATGACTACCCTCCCTTCGGCGCGGACGGCGCCGCGTCGGACACGGATCACCCCATTGGTGAGGTCGATGTCCCGGCGCCGCCGCTCGACGAGCTCCCCAAACCTCAGGGCACACCAAGAAGCGAGAAGCGCCATGAGCCGGTAGCGGTGGGGGAGCGCGGCCACGAGGGTCTCGAGTTCGGCCAGCGTCGCAGGCTGGATCTTCTTCGCACGCTTCACGTTGCCAGCGCCCTTGATGTGGCAGGGATTCGCCAGCACCTTCTCGTCGACTACCCGCGGTGGCGAAGATGGTGCGCACGAGACCGTAGGCGTGAGAGCGCAGCGTGGGCTTGGTTGAGTCGAGGCTGGCGTGCCAGGTGCGGACGTCTTCACTCGTGATCTCCCGGAGGGGAACATCGCCGAACCGGGGGAGGATCTGGTGTGCGAGCAGCGAGTGATAGCGGGCTCGCGTGCGGGGCTTGAGGTCTCGTTCGGTCATCCACCGGTCGGCGTACTGCCCGAACGTCGGAGCGCGTGACGCCTTGACCCGCGAGGCTCGGGATGTTGGGGCTACCCACCCGCCGCTCGAGATGAGGCGGCCTTCGTCGGTGAGCCAGGCCTCGGCGTCCTGCGTCGTGTCGAACGTCGATGGGGCCCTGTGCCAAGCACCGTCGGGCCGACGCATCCTTGCACTCAGTCGCTGCTGTCCGCGTCGCCTCGGATCGAGCGGAAAGCAGGTGGGCGCCTCGCGGACCGCATCGTGTGTCAAGGGCCATGTAGATCTGCCCAGAGGCGGTCGTGAGACCTGCCCGGCGACGGTCACGAGAAGTGCCCGGTGGTGGCCATGGGATCTGCCCAGTGCTGGCCACCCTCGGGCCGGGTGGTGGGGGGTCAGGTCAAGGGGCTCACCCCCCGGCCCGCGAGGGCTTGGGTCAGGCGGACGCTGTCGCCGGTGGTCTGACAGATGTGGGCGTGGTGCAGCAGCCGGTCGACGGTCGCGGTCGCGAGGGTCTTGGGCATCAGCTCGTCGAAGGAGGCGGGGTGAAGGTTCGAGCTGATCGCGATGGACCGCTTCTCGTACGCGGCATCGACGAGGCGGTACAGGCCCTCGGCGGCGTCGTGCGCCACGGGCAGCAGGCCGATGTCGTCGACCACGACGAGATCCGCTCGCAGGACGCGGGCGATGGCTCGGGTGACGGTGTCGTCGGCGCGGTGGCGGCGTAGCAGGATCCCGAGGTCCTCGAGGGTGAACCAGGCGACCTTGAGTCCTTGCTCGACGGCCTGCTGGCCGAGGGCTTCGAGCAGGAACGTCTTGCCCGTGCCCGATGGGCCGCACACGACGAGGTTCTCCCGCCGGTGGACCCACTCCAGGGTCCGCAGGGCCTGCTGGGTCGGGGCGGGGATCGAGGACGCCTGGGGGTCCCACGCGTCGAACGTCTTGCCGGTGGGGAACCCGGCGGTGCTGCGGCGGGTCGCGAGGGCGGACCGTTCCCGGCCGGCGGCTTCCTCACCGAGCAGAGCCCGCAGGACCTCGACCGGTTCCCACCGTTGGGCCTTCGCGGTCGCGACGACCTCGGGGGCGTGGCGGCGGATGTGCGGCAGCCGCAACCGCCGCAGCAGCGCCTCGAGGTCGTCGGGCAACGGCGGCGGGGCCGGAACGCCGAGGACCGGGACCGCCGTCGTCGTCTTCGTCGCCGAGCTCACGAGATCACCTCCGGTCGAGCGTCGACGACCGTGACGGTGGGCTCGCTGCCCGGCGCCGGCGAGGTCGTCGAGGACGACGTTGGTTCAGCGCCGAGGGCGGCCCAGCTGGCGGTGCCTTGGGTCAGGGAGCCGTCTTCGCCGGCGCGGCTGACCGCAGCGTTCCTCGTGTCGCTGCTCGTGTGTTGGTGGTGGTCGAGGATGGAGGCGAGGTCGGCCTCGGCGAACCGGGCGTGCACGGCGGCGTGGCCGAGCGCCCAGTCGACGTCCTTGGTGTCGAACAGCTTCGCGAGGGTCACGGCTTGGGCCATCTTGACCCGGATCTTCGTCGTGCCCGCGGCCGCGGCCTCGCTCAGCCACAGCCGGGCGCCGTCACCGATGGTGAGGAACTCGACCTCAGCAGTGTTACGGGCCAACGGTTTCCGGTCCAACGCCCCGACCGGGGCGTGGGGGAAGTGGTCATCGGTGATCTTCGGGCTGCCCGGAGTGGCCCGGGCGTGCCGCGCGACCTCCAACGGCCCGGACGGGCCGACGTGCACGAGCACGATCATCTCGTCGGCGCCCTGGCCGTGGACACGGACCCACACCGTCTGACCCAGGAGCCGGGCCGGGACGGAGTACTGCCCACCCTCGAACGCGACCATCGGGGTGGACGGCGGCACCGTGCGGGTGACGCCGAACGCCACCGTGTGCGGGACGGTGGGGATGGGGTGCAAGCGGGAGTGTTCCTCGGCGAGCATCTCGACCGGGACGCGGCGGGTGACCCGGTGGACCCTGGTGTTGACGTGGTCACAGAACTCCTCGCAGGCGGTCTCGAGCTCGGTGAACGAGGTGTACTGCTCGCGCAGGTTCGTGTCTTTCGGGACCAGGTCGGCCTTGGCGATCTTCACCGACGACTCCGACCCACCCTTGGACGCCGGGTCAGCGGGCACGCAGGTGTGGATGGTGATGCCGTAGTGCCGGGCGAACGCCACGATGCCGGGGTTGCGCACCGGCATCCCCGCGATGTGCTCGGTCGTGACGGTCTTCTCGTTGTCCGTCAACACGTACGTCGGGGCGCCACCGAACCGGCGCAGGGTGACGTCGAGCGCGGCCATGACCGAGGGCATCGTCTTGTCCCGGATCGGCAGGACCACCCGGAACCGCGACCACGCCAACCACGCGATGAACAACGTCGTCTTGACCCCGTCGATGACCGGGCCGTCGCCGAAGTCGTACTGCACCCACATCCCCGGCTCCGTCACCCAGGGCCGGTGGACCCGCACCCGGCCGAGGCGGTAGTTCGCCTTGACCGCCGCGACCGCGCGGCGGGTCGTGCGCTCCGACCCGGTGTACCCGAGGCCGACCAGCTTCTCGTGAGCGCGGTCCGCGCGGAGCTTGCCCGTGGAGCGCTGGATCCACTTCTCGATCTTGGGCAGGAACTCGTCGATCAGCTGCGGTCTCGCAGCGGGACGATCGGACAGAACGCCCGCTTCGCGGGCGGCGACGTACCTGGCGACGGTGTGGTGCGAGA
>JBKJOO010000188.1:0-2610 GCA_046595615.1 Mycobacteriales bacterium
ATCCGACCCCCGACTCGCCCCCGCCAACCCCCGATACTCCCGCTGACATCCCCGCTGCCACCCCGAAGCGCAACACCAACGCCGTGGACGAGGATTTTGAGTACGACGCCTCCGCGATCACCGTGCTCGAGGGCCTCGAGGCGGTGCGCAAGCGCCCGGGCATGTACATCGGATCGACCGGTGAGCGCGGGCTGCACCACCTGGTGCAGGAGATCGTCGACAACGCGGTCGACGAGGCGATGGCCGGCTACTGCGACACCATCGTCGTCACGCTGCAGGCCGACGGCGGCGTGCGCGTCCAGGACAACGGCCGCGGCATCCCCGTGGAGATGCACCCGAAGGAGGGCGTCCCGGCCGTCCAGGTGGTCTTCACGACCCTGCACGCCGGCGGGAAGTTCGACTCCCAGAGCTACGCCGTGTCGGGTGGGCTGCACGGCGTCGGCTCGGCGGTCGTCAACGCGCTGTCGACGAAGCTTGACGTCGAGGTGCACCGGCACGGCCGGATCCATCACCAGAGCTTCCAGGCCTCGGTCGCGAGCCCGTTGGTCGAGGGCGAGCCCACCGACCGCACCGGCACGACGGTGACGTTCTGGGCCGATCCCACGATCTTCACCGAGACCACCACCTACAGCCGCGAGACGATCACCCGCCGCCTGCAGGAGATGGCGTTCCTCAACAAGGGCTTGTCGATCACGGTCCGGGACGAGCGGACCACGCTCACCGAGGACGGCCAGGTCGCCGAGGTCGTCTACTGCTACCCCGACGGGCTCGCGGACTTCGTGCGGCACCTCGGCGCCACCCGCACCCCGGTGCACGCCAACATCATCGCCTTCGAGGACGAGACGACCGCCTCGGCGAGCGGGCAGGACATGTCGGTCGAGATCGCCATGCAGTGGAACGACGCCTACACCGAGTCGGTCTACACCTTCGCCAACACCATCAACACCCACGAGGGCGGCACCCACGAGGAGGGCTTCCGCGCGGCGCTCACCCGCGTCGTGAACGAGTGGGCGCGCGCCAAGGGCCACCTGAAGGAGAAGGAGGTCAACCTCGAGGGCTCCGACATCCGCGAGGGCCTCACCGCGATCATCAGCCTCAAGATCGGTGATCCGCAGTTCGAGGGACAGACCAAGACCAAGCTCGGCAACTCCGAGGCCAAGGGCTTCGTGCAGAAGGTGGTCGGGGAGCGGCTGCGGGACTGGCTCGACCAGCACCCCAGTGACGGCAAGGACGTCATCATGAAGGCCACGCAGGCGGCGCGGGCCCGTCTGGCGGCGCGCGCCGCGCGGGACCTGACCCGGCGCAAGGGCCTGCTGGAGTCGAGCTCGCTGCCTGGCAAGCTGGCCGACTGCCAGAGCACCGACCCACGTGAGTCTGAGATCTATGTGGTGGAGGGCGACTCCGCCGGTGGCTGCTTTACCGGCGACACGCGCGTTGCGCTCGTCGAAGGAGGGTCGATCAGCTTTGCGGAGCTTGTCGAGGACATCCGGCGGGGACGACAGCACTACGGCTACGCCACCGACGAGCGTGGGAACGTGCATGTCGTGCCGCTCGACTCGCCACGGCTGACTCGGCAGGACGCCGAGCTCGTCGCGGTGACGTTGGACGAAGGGCAGCAGATCCGGTGCACTCCGGACCACCTGTTTCGGTTGCGCGATGGCAGCTACCGCCGCGCGGACGCATTGCTGCCAGGGGACTCCCTTATGCCGCTGCGCCGTCGTCTCACGGAAAAGGGCGAAGCGCCGGGCGCAGGTTACGAGCTGGTCTGGGCAAACGGCCGCGAGCGCTGGGAGCACACACACCACCTGGCGGATGCCCACAACCTGGACACTGGCAAAACCGCGTACTACTTCGGCCCGGTGCGTCATCACGTCGACTTCAACAAGCGCAACAACGACCCCCGCAACGTTCGGCGCATGACCTCCCTGGGTCACATCGCCCTGCACGCCGCCCAGGCATCACGCACGTTGGGACCGCTCTGGGCTGACCCTGTCTATCGGGAGCGCAAGCTTCAGCAGCTCAGTGAGTCAGCGCGCAGGCAGTGGCAAGACCCGGCCTACCGGGAGCTGAAGTCGGAGCAGGCGAAGATCCAACGCCAGGACCCTGACACGAACCAGCGCCTCCTCGAGGGCTTCCAGACCTACCTCTCGTCCTTGAGCGAGCCTGAGCGCGAAGCCATCCGTATGCGCTTGGACGACGCTCAGCGCGCCTACTGGGCTGACCCTGCGCACAGGGTGGATGCCAGCCAACGGGTGCGCGCCCACATGAAGGCACACCCTGAGCTCGTTGAGCACCTTCGAGCGCTCGCGAACGCTCAGTGGGACGACGCTGATTTGCGTGCGTCGCGGTCGGAAATGACCAAGCAACAGTGGGCCGCATCCGAAGGGTCCCACCAGCGACACGGCGCAAAGGTCAGCGCCTGGTGGACCAGTCATCCCGAGCACGCCGACAAGGTTCGGGAGGGGCTGCGGCGCAACTGGCAGGACCCGGCTTTCCGCGAAAAGGTCGCGTCCGGTCTGGCCGACTACCGCCGCACGGCGGGTGAGCGGCACGGCGCCGCGATCCGGGAGGGCCACCGCCGCAAGGGCTTGCGCCTGCTCCACGACGCGG
>JBKJOO010000278.1:0-4603 GCA_046595615.1 Mycobacteriales bacterium
GTCGCTGCTGCTGAGACTGGGGCTGAGGTGGTGGTCGCGGGCGTAGGCGACGGCGGTGGCGGTGCGGTGGCCGATATCGACGCTGCTGTCGCGGGCGGCACTGACGAGGGCGCGGGCCGCGGCGAGTTCGTCGGTGAGGAGTTCGCCGTCTTTGCCGTCGAAGCAGCGGCGGAGCTTGGCGATGATGGGTGGGGCGTTGCCCGCGATGACCAGGGCGTGCTTTTCGGCGATCCTGCGGATGTCGCCGGGGCGCAGGACCCGGACGTCTTCGCCGGCGCGGGAGGTCCCGACGCCGCCGGGGCCGTCGCTGACGGTCTGCCGGCTGATCCGGACGTCGTCGATGAGGTCGGAGATCTCTCTGTAGAAATGGATGTCCTTGCCGCCGCCGAAGATGACCAGGTTGTTGGTCAGGCCGAACAGTGAGCGGGCTTCGTCCTCGCCGTAGGACACCACCATCTGCTTCCAGGTCTGGGAGGCGTAGATGAACGACAGTCCCAGGGCCCGTTCGTTCGCCATCCGGACCCGCAGCGTCGGCAGCGGGGTGGTGGAGGGCAGCTCATCGAGGCAGGCCAGGAAGCTCGGGGTCATCCGGCCGTGCGGCGAGGTACTCGCTACCGCTAGGGCGGTGTCTAGGACGTGCTCGGCGATGGCGGTCATCAGCGGCGCGGCGGACGCGTAGGGATCTTCCCGGCCGAGCAGATAGATCGTGCCGTTGCGACGGATCAGGGAGGCGATGTCGGTAGCCGGCCGGCCTTCAGAGGGGACGCACCGGCGGCGGATCTCGGGTTGGAAGAACAGGCCCATCGCCTGTTGGACGGTGGTCACCGTGTTCCCGACGGTGTCGGCGCTGCCGTGCAGGGCACCGGACAGCAGTCCGTCCCAGAACCGGGCGGCGTGCGGGTGCTGCTGCAAGATCTCGGCGGGTTGCTCAGCGGCGACGGGGTTGGCGACCCATTCCAGGATGTGTTCCAAACTCCGGCCGGTCAGCGCGGCCGCGTGCAGGAACCCTTGCAGGACTTTCGCGGTCTCGGCGGCGTAGAAGCGGGCGGCGCCGTCCTGCCGTCCGCCGGTCACCGCGCCGGTGACCGTCCCGGCGGCGAAGGCCTTCGCGCGTTTCTCCGCGACCTTCGGGTCGACGCAATCGGCGACGGGGTCCCACACGAACTCGGGCAGCCCTGGGGCGGCCCCGAACGGGTCGAGGACCGCGATCGGGCGCGGCAACCCATCGCCTCCCCCAGCGCCTCCACTGCCGCCGCTGCCAGCACCGCCAAGCGGGCGTTGCCGCCGGCCGGCGGTCAGGAGCAGGTCATCGAGTTTCGTCAGGGTCGCCATCGCCGCCCCTGGATGGGCGAGCAGCGCCGGCGCCAAAATGTCCAAGGTCTTGCCGGAGCCCTGCTCACCGAACACGCCGGTGGTGCGGTCATACGGGCACCACAGCTCGATGCCGCGCGGGATCACCGATCGGCCGAGGCGCCAGCCCACGTCGGCCGAGTTGAACGTCATCAGGCCCGGTCCGGGGTGCCGTGCGGGCCGTGCAGGTCGGGTCGGATGATCGCCTTGGTCGACCTGAGCCGGCTCAGACCGAGGACCTGTTCGGCTTCGGCGCGGGTCGCCATCCCCCGGCGAGCATCGCCGGGGCGGTGGTAGCGCCAGAACAGCCACCCCGCCGTCCCGGTGAGCGTCAGCATCAACAGTTGGGTGCCCGCGATGCAGCCGTAGACGACGGCCGAGCCGGGGACGTGAGCCTGCAGCGGGCGGGGTAGGCCGGCGCCTGGATGTCCGCCCATGATGGCGCCAAGGACGGCGCCGATGGTGTCGCTGCCGTGCGGCCACACCCACCCGGTACCCCACACGGCACTCGCGAGGCCCAGCCCGACCAGCGCGGCCAGGGCAAGCAGCAGCAACGCGCCGGCGGCCATCACCAGGGCGACTTCACCGCCTCGGGACATTGGCTGCGGGTCGCGCCGTTGCGCCTGAATGCTCATCGGGTGAACTCCTTACTCGTCTGCGGTCGCGTGCCACCGGGGTGCGTTCGGGGGCGTTCGGTGTGGCTGTTCTGCTGGTGGTTAGGCGATGTGGCGGACGGCGACGATCTGGCCAGCCCAGCGGCCGGCGTCGACGAGCTGGACCGGAGCGCCGGTGTGTGGGGCTTGGATGAGCAGCACGTGACGACCGTCCGGCTCGTTCACCGAGCCGACGACCATCCCTTCATGCCGGGTGTTGGTAGGGGTGCCGTCGGTGCCGGGGATGAACACCAGGTCACCGGCGCTTGCTAAGCTCAGGTTCGTCGGTTCGGGGATGCCGACGCTGACTTGCGCGCCGGTGAAGTGCGGCAGCGCCACGCCGGCGGTGGCCCAGGCCGCCATGGTCAGACCGGAGCAGTCATAGGCGCCGGGGCCGGCGGCGCCCCACAGGTAGGGCTTGCCGAGCTGGGCGAGCGCGAAGCGGACCGCGGCGGTCCCGGCCGGGCTCCCGCTGATGCTCAGCCCGGCCGGGACGGTCGTTGCTGCCGGGCCGCCGCCCGCGACAGGGATGCCACCCCCCGCACCCGGACACACCAGCCCATCCACCGGGATCGTCATGACGGTCGACGCGTTGGACGCGGTGGTTGACACACGGGCCGTTGTCGGGTCCGGTACGGCACTGCCCGCGATGTCGAGGGCAGTGGTGTCCGCGGCGGCGGCTGGCCAGAGCTGTCCGACGATGCCGGTGGCCAGGGGTTGCCAGCGGGCGTAAGCGTCGGGATAGGCCGAGCGCTGCACGGCCTGGGCAGCGACGGTCAGCGGGACCTGCTGCCAGTTCGGGACCCCAACCAGCCCGTCGAGGAACCAGCTGGTGGACCGCACTGGGTCATCCGCGACGGCTTTGGTCCAAAGCCCCACCCGCAGCTGGAACAGCCCTTCACTGTCGTGGTCGAGCTCGACCAGGACATTGCGGAGCTTGGATTCCTGGTAGGCGGTGGCGACGGCGATGATCGCGGCATACGCCGGCAGCCGGCGGCCAGCGGTGACCGTCACGATGGTCTGGGCGTTGCTCAGCTGCTCGGCGTCCAACCGCTGGTTCGCGATCGTGGTGGCGGTCCCGGCAGTCCCGCACCCCATCGGAGCCGGCTGCGCGGCGGCGCCAGCACCGATCAGCACCACGAGCAACACCGCCAGCCCGGCGGCTGGTAGGGCGAGCAGCCCGGCGGCCGCCACGGGCGAGTCGCTAGCCATCTCAACCGGCCAGCTCAGCTGTCGTTACCGGAGCATCTGCTGGCCGAGACAGGGCCCGTTGATGTCCGGGTAGCGAGGCCGCTCGCAAGCGTTCGGGAACCCCGGCAACGACCCGCCCTACTGAACGGCAAGGACCCCGGAGTTCGCGGCGAAAGGTCCTCACCTTCCCACCAACCCTTGGTTGGTGTCGGTGAGCGCGACCTCAGCGGGGCTGCGGATGGTCGCGACCTTGAACTCCCGGCCACCGACGAGCCACAGGGCACGGCCCTTGGCGGCGGTCGCCCAGTCGGTGACGAGGTGCTCGGCCATCGGCGCCAGGCCCAGCAAGCCGGAGAGTTCGTCGCCGATCTTGTCGTCTTGTCCGAGCAGGATCTTGGTCGCGCACAGGTGCAGGAGGTCTTTGGCGATCGCGACGGCTTGGCTACCGGCGTCGCCGACCGTCAGCATGTCGGAGGGTTTGTGGGCAGCGACGATCTGCACGCACCCGTCGCGGCGCGACAGCCGCAGGTCGGCGTCCAGGCTCTTGACCGCATCCACCCCGAGGCGCATCTGCTTCCAGGCCTCTTCACGGACGATGATCCGCAAGTCGCCGGGTTCGGCGACCTGCGTCATGGCGCGGCCCCAACTGTTCAGGCAGGTCAGGGCGACCCCGACGGCCTGATCGCCCAGCGGGTCCAGTCGCGACAGTGACAGCGACTGGATCGGAGCCCGCCAGTCGACCTGCACAGTCGTGTGATCATCGAACAGGCCGGACAGGTGGCCTTTGACCAGCACGCCGAGGGCGTCCCGGACCGGCCGGGTTTCGTTCAGGAAGTGCTGGGCGTCGGAGTAGCGGCAGTCGGCGATGAGCTGCGGTGTGGGGCTGTTCAAGGCTTCCCACAGTTGCGGGATGGTGATCTCGGTCAGGGCGTCGGCGCCGGCGGCGTAGCCGGTGAGTTCACGGATAACGTGTTCGATGGCGGTCTCGGCGGTCGGGGTGAACGGGACCTGTTGGGACCCGACCAGACCTCGGATGAGTGCGAGCCAGCGGTTGAAGAGGATGGCGCCTCGCCGGGTGGTCTCGGCGCGATCCTGCTGCTCCCAATCCAGCGCGAGCGGCCCGAGATCCAGAGGGTTGATACGCCCGGGGAGACCGGGGCCGATGCGGAACGGCTCAACGCCGAGTGCCCGGGAGATGTCCTCGTACTCGTCCTTCACGTCTCCAAGAACCAACGACCTGTAGCCGAAGCGGACCATGCGAAGCATGAAGGCCTTGACGAGAGCGGACTTGCCGCGGCCAGGCTTGCCGAAGATGAAGACGTTGGGGTTGGTGACGCCGATGGTGTCGTCGTTGACCCATCCCATCGGGTCGCAGTAGAAGGAGCCGCCGGAGAGGACGTTGAAGCCCA
>JBKJOO010000305.1:0-3516 GCA_046595615.1 Mycobacteriales bacterium
GGTGCAGGTGACCGAGCACCAGCTGATCACCCGGGCCTGCCGGTGCGGCACCCGCACGACAGGGCTCGCGCCGGTGGGGGTGCAGGCGCCGGTGTCCTACGGGCCGCGGGTCGCCGCGGCGCTGGTCTACCTCTACCAGGGCCAGTTCCTGTCCAAAGCCCGCACCGCGCCGGCGATGAGCGACCTGCTCGCGGTCCCCGTGTCGGCCGGGACCGTCGCGGCCGTCACCGCCCGCGCCGCCGCCGCGCTCGGCGTCCCAGGTGGGTTCACCGACACCGTCCGCACCCAGCTCCGCGCCGGGCCGGGCCGCTGATCCACCTCGACGAGACCGGGCTGCGCGTCGCGGGCCGGCTGCACTGGCTGCACTCGACCGGTACCAAGGGCTTGACGTTGCTGCACGTGCACCGCCGCCGCGGTCGGGAAGCCATCGACGCGTTCGCGGTCCTGCCCGGCTACGCCGGGATCGCGGTGCACGACGTGTGGGCTCCGTATGACACCTACACAGGCGCCCGGCACGTCCTGTGCGGCGCACAGTATGCGGAAGCCGGTGTTATGCGGAACTGACCCTGTGGCGGTGCTGGTTCACAGCCCTGGTAGGCCTTGTGGTCACGGCCTGTTCTGCATAATCGCGGGCCGAGGTACGACGCTTCTCTCGTTGATCTCTTGAAAGGAGGTGGCCGGCGATGGCTGGTCGTTCGAAGGTGAGGGTGGTCGGTCCGTTGGCGCAGTACGCGTCGGGGTTCAATCGGGAGTTGCGTGGCCTCGGATATACCCGGCTGTCGGCGGAGCAGCAGTTGCGGCTGATGGCGCATTTGAGTCGCTGGCCGGCCGGGGAGGGGCTGGAGGCTGCGGCGTTGACAGCGGAGCGGGTCGGATCGTTCTGTGTGGCCCGGCGAGGGGAGGGGTATCGGCGGCTGCGGACGACGAGGGCGCTGGCACCGTTGCGAGGATTCCTGCAGCAGCAGGGCGCGTTGCCGGAACTGGCGGCGCGGGTTCCGGCAGGTGAGGACGAGCGGCTGCTGGCGCGCTACCGGGACTACCTGGTGGACGAGCGGGGCTTGGCCGAGCGGGGCGTGGCGACGTGGGTGCAGGCGGCGGGGCTGTTCCTGGCGGAGTACCCGGGCCTGCTCGGGGAGGGCCCGGCCCAGCTTCCCGCCGGTCGCTCCCCGGGCGCGCTGCTTGATCGGCCCGACCGCCCGGTCCAGCTCGCCGACCACCCCGAGCGCGCCGACCAGCTCATCGACCGCGACCAGCCCCGCCAGCCCGGTCAACGACGCATCCGGCGTTCCGATCCGCACCGGCGGACGCCCGACCTGGCGGCGGCGCTTGGCCATCGGCTTGCCTCGTCGTATTCTGCTCACCCGGCAGGTGCCCTTCCCGTGAACGCGTATCGAGCCTCAACACCTCCGATTCTCGTTGCAGGACAGGGCATCTGCCGCTTCCGACACACCCCATCGTGAGCTATCTGCAGCAGGGTCGGCCCGCGACGACCGTCCGGGCCCTGTTCGTGCGCCGACGGGCTCCGATCGGCGCCTTGGGCCGCGGTGGCGTGTCGGCCATCGTGCGACGCGCCAGCATTCGGGCCGGTATGGCCGGGATCGGCACGTACCAGCTGCGGCACACCCTGGCCTGCGACATGGTCACCGCTGGGGTCCCGCTGACCGAGATCGGCTAGGTGCTGCGACACCGAGCCTGACCTCGACCGCGAACTACGCCCGGGTGGACCTTCCAGCGCTGCGCGGCCTGGCCCAGCCCTGTCCGGGAGCTGACCGCGAGGCCTGAGCTCACCGAGCACGTCGCGGACTACCTGTGGCTGCGCCGGGCACTGGGGTTCAAGCTCACCGCCGAAGGCCGCCTGCTGCCGCAACTGGTCGCCTACCTCACTGACAACGGCGCCGGCACCATCACCTCCGAGTTGGCGGTCTCCTGGGCCGGGCTCCCGCAGGGGTCACGACCCATCTCGCTGGCGCACCGGCTCGGCGCCGCGCGCTGGCGCGCCTCGATCGACGGCAACCTGACCGCGACGTTCCTCACGACCGCGCCACGCCGTTCCCCCTTTGTCGTCCTTGAGTATTGGCAACGCAGGAGCTGGAGGGGACGGCGTGTCGCGCGCATGACGGGCTTAAGCGACCCGCGGGAACGGCAGGGAATCAGCCCTAACTGTTGACGCGGAACCCTTGGACCATGCCGAGCGCTGCGTGCGGCAGGTGCGGGGGTGCCTCGTCGGGGACGAAACAGACCGCGACGTAGTTGCCGGGCGGCAGGTGCATCTGGACCCATAGCTCACCGCCGGGGGCGAGTGCTTGGCCGCCGCCGAACGCACCGGTGACAGGGGGCGGGCCGACCATCCCGTGGGTGGCCCAGGCCAGGAAGTCGTCGGCCGACTTACCGGGCGCCAGCTTGAGCAGGTTGAACTCGTGGGTGTCCATCGAGGCAGTGTTGGTGAAGCGGTACAAGCCGTCGCCGTCGATGACCGCGGGCATGTCGAAGCCCATCTTCTGGCCGTGCGTGAACGCCTCGGCCGTCCCAAGGATGTGTCCGCTGGGGACGTCCCGCTCGTCGTGGCCGCGGACCTCGAACGCGGCGAACATGCCGTGCACGAAGTGTGGAGCCCCGCCGTCACCCCCGCTCTGGAAGCACAGCGCCACGTAGTTGCCGGCGCGCAGGTTGACGTAGGTGGTCTGCCGGCCGCCCGGGTCGATGGCTCCGGAGCCCCCGGTCGCGTCGGCGAGCATGAGCGCGGCGCCGCCGTGGCTGGCCAGCAGCGCCGCCCGATAGCCAGAGGCCGTCACCCCGGCGTGCAGCCGGACCAGTTGCACCTGGTGGGTGACGGTGCCGACGTTGTGCAACTGCACCCGGACCAGGCCGGCCCGCAGGTCCTCGGTGCTCAGCCGGAAGGACTCCACCATCCCGTCCGGGCTGTTGTCGGCTGTGACAGCCAGCAGGTGGCCCGACTCGGCCTGCCTGTCGGACGCCACCGTGGCTGCCTGCGCCGGGACTGCAATCAGCGCGGAGCCGACCAGCAACGCCGCCGCCAGCACCGCCCAGCCACTTCGCAGGCGTGGTCGTCGCCGCTTCGTTGCGCAGCCGGCGACGGACTTTGTGCCGTTTCGATCAGAATTCATCGGGTCTCCTGTTGCCTGAGAGCAGCGGTGACCGCACCAGGGCAAACCCCGTTGTCCGCCTCCGCCGACAAAGCATGAACTTGCCCACCCCCCCTGTCGAGGAGGTCAAGAAAATCGCTCTGCCCGCTTACCCTGCGCACCTGTCACTTTCTCGGTCCGATCCGCACCCACCCCGGCGCTCCTGCCCGGTAAGCGAAGATTTTCTTCCGCGGCCTGGACGCCCCCTCGTTGCCCCGGCTTGCGCATGAGGTGGCCGACGTCCGGTGGTTGAACGGCCTGCTCGCCAACTTCACCATGGGCCGCAGGAGTCGGCCGCCCGCCGGCGAGGAGAACCGTCCATGTCAAGACCCGCCACGAGCGTCCGGGCAGCGCGGGGGGGTGGTCGAGCTCG
>JBKJOO010000370.1:0-7333 GCA_046595615.1 Mycobacteriales bacterium
CTCACCCAGACCGTCGCAGCAGCCGGCCGTGACATCGGCGGAGAGCTCCTCGCGACGAGCTGGACGCCGCCACCAGCGGTTGGCTTCGTTGGTGACGATGCGGCGGGAGTAGGCGTCCAGGGCCTCGTACCCGCAGATTCGTGGCCAGGCTCGATAGAGCCGGACCAGGGCGGCCTGCAGGACGTCGTCAGCCCGGTGCCAGTCGCCGACCAAGCTGTAGGCGAGTCGCTGCAAGGACGGGCCGCGTCCACGGACGTAGTCCGCGAAATCCAGCTCAGCCTGGGCGTCCACCCCACCTCCTCACGGCACAGACCCAGCCCGCCACCCGGAAGGTTGCCTCAACCAGGCCCCGAAAGATGCGACTCGCGTCCTTCGGCCAACGACACCTCCGACCGCCGTCACGGGGCCGCCGCCCTCCCCAGGCGACCCACGGGAAGGCCGCGTCTCCTCTGGCCAGTCCCGGTTGTGGCTCATGGCAGCTCCGGCTGGGGGTGCAGGGTTGTACGCGTGGGCCCTGGGGCGTTCCGGTCCTCGTTGCCGTTACGCGCGTGGCTGCAGCTTTGGGAGCTTCACTTCTTGCCGGTCGCTGCATTCTTCAATGTCGTGCGTGCCGGTCCCGGCTCACTCGAGGTCGGGAGCACATGCACCGTTGCGCCAACACCGGCTCCGTACGATTCCCACTATGGGTGTTGTCGTGATCGTGGACTCCTCACCGACATGGGCTGGCGACTTTGGCGATCTCGCGAGGCAACTTGTGGCCGCGGTCGGTCCGCTGGCGCTGCGCATCGACCACATCGGCTCCACGTCCGTACCGGGATTCGCGGCAAAAGACGTGATCGATGTCCAGGTGACCGTTGCGGATGAGGAAGCCTTGCGGGAAACGTGCCGGAAGCTCGGCACCGCGGGGTTCCCGTCTTCCGCAGACCTGATCTACCTGCCTGCGAAGGTCTGGGCCGAGTCAACTGGCTGGTCCGTCACGGCTGCGAAGCACCAGTAGCGCGCTGCTTACCTCGTGATCAACAGCGCGTGCTCGACCTACGTCGCCGAGCCGGGAACGTCCGAGGCAACCGAGGGTGGTGCCGCGATCTCAGTTCCCGTCAGCGTCCAGGTAGCAAGGCCGAGAGGGTGGCCTCTCGGCGTCGCCTCGGTCGAGAGCGTTGTCGATGGGCCGGTCGAACCAGTTGCCCGACAGGCGGTCGGCGCTCCCACCAAGCCACCTCCGCGCGCCTCACGCCATCACTGGCAGAACGAGCCTCTCGAAGCCGACGGCTATGCCCGCGACCGAGGCCGCGGCTGGCTCGGTCGCGTACAGGTCGACGTCGGCGCGGCGGAACCACGACCTGGCCAGAGACGCCAAGCGATCACGGGTCCGCCGGGGGTGCTAGGCCGGGCCGAACCAGCCGGCGATGTCGGCCAGCAGCGCCACCGAGCCACCGCTGTTGCGCAGCCGTACGCCGCCGGTCCCGAGCCGCAGGATGGCCAGGTCGGCCGCGGTCTGGCCGCCGATCAGGTTGAGGTTGGACACCGTCGGCACAAAGGTGGCCGGCGCCGGGTAGCCGCGGACGTCGGTCGCCGATGCAGCGGCCACGCCGGTCAGGTTGAGCACCGCGGCCGTCGCGTTCGCCGGGACGCCGGCATTCACGTCCGCCGAGGGCTTGTCACGGACCGCGACGTCGACGCTCTGGCCGGCCCCGAGCCGGGTCGGGCCGGCGGTGCCCAGCCCGAAGCGGGTGTCGAGCACCCGGGTGGGCCTGGTCGGCCGGAACAGCGAGCCTGAGGTGCCCGTGCCGTACCAGCCGTTGAGGTCGGCCAGCAGGGTCACCGAACTGCTCGCGTTGCGCAACCGCACCCGGCCGCCGTCGCCGATCTTGACGATCACCAGGTTCGGGACGTTCCGGCCGGCGGCGGCGTTGATGTTGGACACATCCGGCACCGAATTGTCGGTCGGGGTCGGATAGACCCGTACGTCGGTGCCACCGGTCGGGAAGGCGGCGGTGACGCCGAGGACCACGGCCTGGGCGCTGCCGTCGCCCGGCACCCCGTTGACCCCGCTGACGGTCAGGTCGACGACCTGGCCAGGGCCGATCTTGGCCTTGACTCCGCCGGGGACGCCCGCGCCGGTGTTGGTGTCCAGGACCCGGCTGGGGGTCACCGGGTGGAAGTCGGTGGTCGCGGCAGGGGCGTAGAAGCCGGCGAGATCGACCAGCACGTTGGTGCTCCCGGCGCCGTTGCGCAGGCGCACCAGCCCGGCCTGGCCGACCGGCACGGTGACCAGGTTGGCCCGGGTCTGGCCGCCCGAGACGTTGAGGTTGGACACTTCGGGCACCGGCGCGCCGGGCGCCCGGGGGGTCGGGTAGACCCGCAGGTCGGTCGTCGCGGTGGCGCCCTGCGAGGTCACGTTGAGCACCACCGCCGTCGCGTCGGCCGGCACGCCGGACGACGCCGTCTCGACGTTGAGGTCGGTGCTGCCGACGCCCAGCCGGACCGGCCGGTTGCCGGCCTGCCCGGTGCCGTCCCTGGTGTCCAGGATGCGCACCGGCGGCACCGGGGTGTAGCGGGAGCCGGGCAAGCCGGGGGTCTCCCAACCCATGTCCTGGAACATGCCCAGCATGATGTTGCCCGGGTCGCGGACAGCTTCGCCCGGCTCGGCGAACGGCGTCATGAGGGAATCCGGGTCGCCCTTGGGATAGCTCACGTCGGACAGGTGGCTGTAACTGCTGCCCCGCTGCCAGCCGGAGGCGTCCGCGCCAGGTGCGTTGGGGTCGTTGGGTGCGAACAGCCGGGGCTCACGGCCCCGGTCGGCAGCTGCGCCGTGGGCGCCGAACCAGTACAGGTTGTTACCGGTGACGGCGTCGCGCATGGCGGTGCTGCCGCGCGGGCGGTCGAGCACCGCCGCGCCGTCCCCGGTCCCGGTCAGCCGGTCGTAGATGAAGGGATACGGCGTCGGTAAGCCGGGGTCGTAGGTGCCGATGAGCGTGCCGTCGGCCCGCGGCGACACCTCGACGTTGCCGATGAAGCCCAGGCCGTGGCCGAGCTCGTGCAGCACGACGGATTCGAAGTCGTACTGCGTCGGCGGGACGGTCGCCGGGTCCGCGCCGTAGGAGAACAGCGTCGGGTCGGTGGTGAACTCCGCGTCGATGTCCTCGCCGGTCGAGGTCGCGGTCGGCGGGTCGACATCGACCGGCCTGCCGGCCTGCCGGCTCGCGATCGCGTTGGCCAGGGCGTCCGGGTAGGCGGTGCTGGCCGGGGAGTAGACCCCCCCGTCGTTGACGGCGAAGCCGGCCGGGAAGGCCCCGCCGAGCTGGCCAGCAGGCATTGCCTTCAGCGACGCTTTCACGATGATCGGGGCCTTGGAGGTCACGTTGAGCGACCACAGGTCGACGGCCCGCTGGAAGGCCGCCTCGGCCAGCGGGTTGGCCCGGAACCCCGCGTCGTAGTTGACCTGCCAGGTCGACAGCGTCGGTCCGGTCGTCAGGAAGGCCCGCGGCCCGGTCGGCGCCTTGGTGCGCAGCGCCGCGAGGCGCCGGTGCGGCGAGACCGGGACGGTGGTGATGTGGATCGGTGCCTCCACGTCCACGGCATGCCAGGTGGCAGCGGGTGCGGCCACGGCGGGCGGTGCGGCGAGCAGGGCCAGGCCGAGGGCGGTGAGGACCGCCGTGGGCAGGGCGAGACGGCGGTGCGGCGCTGCGGGCACGCGGGCTCCAAGGTGAGGGGGAAGAGCTATCGTGCCAGCCGTCCGTCGGGCTGTCCGGCGTACCGCCGAAACGATGTGCGGGTTTGCCCGCCTTTCGACCGCACCCTGGACAGGACCTCCGTGACCGCTCGCCCCGTCGTGCTCATCGCCGAGGAGCTCGCGCCCTCCGTCCTCGCGGTGCTCGGTGACGGCTTCGAGGTGCGCCACGTCGACGGCGCCGATCGGGCGGCGCTGCTGCCCGCCCTGGCCGACGCAGACGCCGTCCTGGTCCGCAGCGCGACCCTCATCGACGTCGAGGCGCTCGCCGCCGCGCCCCGGCTCAAGGTCGTCGCGCGGGCCGGCATCGGCCTGGACAACGTCGACGTCGCGGCCTCGACCGCCCGCGGCGTGATGGTGGTCAATGCACCGCAATCCAACGTCGTCAGCGCCGCCGAGCATGCCGTCGCCCTGCTGCTGGCCTGCGCCCGCAACATCGCCCCCGCAAGCGCGTCGCTCAAGGCCGGCCGATGGCAACGGTCGAAGTGGACCGGCGTCGAGGTTGCCGACAAGACGGTGGGGGTCGTCGGGCTCGGCCGGATCGGGGTGCTGTTCGCCCAGCGGATGAGCGCCTTCGGCACCCGGCTGCTGGCCTACGACCCCTATGTCCAGCCGGCCAGGGCCGCCCAGATCGGCGTACGGCTCGTGAGCCTCGAGGAGCTGCTGCGCGAGAGCGACTTCATCTCGATTCATCTGCCGCGCACGCCCGAGACGGTCGGCCTGATCGGGGCGCGCGAGCTGGCCACCTGCAAGCCCGGCGTGCGCATCATCAACGCGGCTCGCGGGGGGCTCGTCGACGAACGCGCCCTGGCCGACGCGCTCGCGAGCGGTCAGGTCGCCGGCGCCGGCATCGACGTGTTCGCCACCGAGCCGTGCACCGACTCGCCGCTGTTCGCTTTCGACTCCGTCGTCGTCACGCCGCATCTGGGCGCCTCGACGGTCGAGGCGCAGGACAAGGCCGGGATCGCCGTCGCGCGTTCGGTGAAGCTGGCTCTCGAGGGTGAGTTCGTCCCGGACGCGGTGAACGTGCAGGCCGGCGGCATCGTCGTCGAGGAGGTCCGGCCGGCCCTGCCGCTGGTCGAGAAGCTGGGTCGCGTCTTCACCGGCCTCGCCGGTGGCGTCGCGACGAGCATCGAGATCGAGGTCCGTGGCGAGATCACCGCGTACGACGTGTCGGTGCTCCAGCTGGCTGCCCTCAAGGGCGTGTTCGCCGACGTCGTCGAGGAGCAGGTCACCTTCGTCAACGCGCCGGCACTGGCCGCCGAGCGGGGCGTCGAGGTGTCGATGTCGACCCACCCCGACAGCCCGGACTACCGCAACCTCATCACCGTCCGCGGCGTCCTGCCGTCGGGTGGCACGGTCACCGTCAGCGGCACCCTCACCGGCCCTAGGCAGATCGAGAAGCTCACCGAGATCGACGGTTTCGACCTCGAGCTGGTGCCGGCCGACCACCTGGTGTTCTTCCGCTACCACGACCGGCCGGGCGTCGTCGGCACCGTCGGTGCGCGCCTGGGCGAGCGCGGCATCAACATCGCCGGCGCGCAGGTCAGCCGGACCTCCCCCGACGGCGACGCCCTAATGGCGCTGACCGTCGACGACGCGATCCCGCACGACCTGCTGGCCGCGATCGCCGAGGCGATCGGCGCCCACAGCGCCCGCACCGTCGACCTCGGGTGAGGCGGCTGGGTACGCTGCCCTGGTGACGCGGTCGAGCCTGCTGCTTGGGTGCCGCGACGGGGACCTGTCCTAGGCCGCTCCCGTCGCGGGTGACGCGCTGGCCGCACATCCTCTCCCAGGAGCCCCGTCATGAAGCCCCATCGCTATTCGCCCTTCCCCCCCGTCGACCTGCCCGACCGCAGCTGGCCGACACAGACCATCACGACCGCCCCGCAGTGGTGCAGCGTCGACCTGCGCGACGGCAACCAGGCGCTCATCGAGCCGATGGACGCCGAGCGCAAGCTGCAGATGTTCCGGCTGCTCGTCAGCCTGGGCTACAAGGAGATCGAGGTCGGGTTCCCGGCCGCGTCCAGCACCGACTTCGACTTCATCCGCCTGCTCGTCGAGCGCGACCTCGTCCCGTCGGACGTCACCATCCAGGTCCTCACCCAGGCCCGCGAGGAGCTCATCGAACGGACCGTGCAGTCGCTCGTCGGCTTCAGCGGCACGGCATTGATCCACCTCTACAACAGCACCTCGACCCTGCAGCGCCGGGTGGTGTTCGGCCTCGATCGCGACGGCGTGAAGGACATCGCCGTGCAGGGCGCGCAGTGGTGCCAGAAGTACGCCGACGCCCTGCTCCTGGGTACGACGGTCCGCTGGCAGTACAGCCCGGAATCGTTCACCGGCACCGAGCTCGACTACGCCATCGAGGTCTGCAACGCAGTCATGGACGTGTGGCGGCCGACCCCCGAGCGGCCCGTGGTGCTCAACCTGCCGGCGACGGTCGAGATGAGCACGCCCAACATCTACGCCGACCAGATCGAGTGGTTCGGCCGGGCCCTGGGTGACCGCCGGTCCAGCGTGCTGCTCTCGCTGCACCCGCACAACGACCGGGGCACCGCAGTCGCCGCCGCCGAGCTCGGACTCATGGCCGGCGCCGACCGGGTCGAAGGTTGCCTGTTCGGCAACGGCGAACGCACCGGCAACGTCTGCCTGGTGACGCTCGCCCTCAACCTGATCAGCCAGGGCGTCGAGTCGGGCATCGACCTGTCCGACATCGACGAGGTCCGCCGCACCGTCGAGCACTGCAACCAACTGCCCGTGCACCCGCGCCACCCGTACGGCGGGGAGCTCGTCTACACGGCGTTCTCCGGCTCCCACCAGGACGCCATCAAAAAGGGTCTCGAGGCGATGGACCGAGACGCCGCTGCCGACGGCGTCCCGGTCGGTGACTTCCGGTGGGAGGTCCCCTATCTGCCCATCGACCCGAAGGATGTGGGCCGCTCCTACGAGGCGGTCATCCGGGTCAACAGCCAGTCCGGTAAGGGGGGCGTGGCCTACGTCCTGAAACACGAGCATCACCTCGACCTACCGCGGCGCATGCAGATCGAGTTCTCCCGGGTCGTCCAGCTGATTGCCGACGGTGAGGGCGGCGAGATCTCCGGAGCGCGGATCTGGTCGCTGTTCCAGGACACCTACCTCGAGCGGACCGGCCCGCTGCGGGTGCTGGGTTTCACCACCGCGAGCGGCGAGACCGACCGGATCGAGGTCACCGTCGAGTACGCCGGGCAGACCCGCACCCTGGCCGGCGAGGGGAACGGCCCCATCGCGGCGTTCGTGCACGCGCTCGGGCAGCTGGACATCGACGCCCGGGTGCTCGACTACGCCGAGCACGCGACCGGCGCAGGTGAGGACAGTCAGGCGGCGTCCTACCTGGAGGTGGCCGTCGGCGGCACCGTGCTGTGGGGTTGCGGGGTGCATCCGAGCATCGTCACGTCGTCGCTGCGCGCGCTGGTGTCCGCCGTCAACCGCGCCGCCGCCTGACCCCACCCCCACACTGTTGCGCCGATCATGGAACTTGTGCGGCCCGCTCACGCTCAGCGGAGCAGCACACGTTCCATGATCGGCGGGGAGGGCGGCTATCGGGGCGGGGCGAGGGCGCGC
>JBKJOO010000377.1:0-2928 GCA_046595615.1 Mycobacteriales bacterium
GTGACTCGCTCCGGCCAGCGTTGCTACCCGTCGTCCCGTCAAGGGCCGGGTGGTGGCGTGCAGGGCCAGCAGCACGGGGGCATCGACGGTCGGGATCAGCGAGCGGGCGGGTTGGCCGAGGTGCATGCATTCTCCTTAGCGTGCTTGGAAGGTACACCTTCCGCATGGAAGGTGAAGCAACCAACCCAGAGCGGCAACCGGAGGTGCAGCATCGGGAGCCGCGTCGGGAAAATTGGTGGCGAGCAACCGACTCCTCGACCAACAAGTGGCCGAGTAAGGGGGGCTCAACCGTGGTGCCATCTTGGTTGCCTCTTGCCGAAATCCGCCCTTGTTCGCCAAGATCCGCTCACGTGCCATACCCCCTCTGAGCTGCGACGATACACGTCGGCGGACACGGGCGATTACCCTCAGTAGCGACTCATAATCCCTCGGTCGTGGGTTCGAGCCCCACCCGCCCCACACACGCTCAGATACAGCCAAGTACCACGACACTCGTCCCGCACAGAGCTCTGACAAGGAGGGACTGTGCCAGGCTGTGCGGTACGGCGCACTCGATCCGCAGGCCCGATGTCGACGACCTGGCGCTGCTGCTGCCCGACTGGCGTACTCACTTGCGGGCCAGAAACGTGGCACCAAGCACCATCCAGAGCTACCAAGCAGTCGGCGCCAACCTGCTGGGCTTCCTGCAGCACAAGGGGATGCCGACCGCGGCTGGCCGGGTCACCCGCGACCACCTCGAGGCATTTTTGGCCGAGCTCGTCGACCGGGTCGCGCCAGCCACCGTAGCCAAGCACTACCGCTCTCTGCAGCAGCTATTCCGCTGGCTCGTCGAGGACGGCGAGATCACCGACAGCCCGATGGCCCGGATGCGACCCCCGCAGGTCCCCGAGCAGCCCGTCGCGGTCTTTACCGACGAGGAGCTGAGCCGGCTGCTGGGTGCCTGCCGCGGCAACACCTTCGAGAAGCGCCGGGACACCGCCCTGCTGCGACTGCTGCTGGACACCGGGATGCGGGCCAGCGAACTGGTCGGGCTGCAGGTGGCCGACCTCGATCACGAGCAGCCCGTGGCGCACGTCATCGGCAAGGGACGACGCGGCCGGGGCGTCCCGTACGGCCTCAAGAGCGCCGATGCGCTGCGCCGCTACCTCCGGTCCCGCGCTCGACGCACCCGGCCGCCCAGAGCCCGGCTCTGTGGCTCGGCAAGAAGGGCGCCCTGACGACTTCGGGTCTGGCCCAACTGCTTGAGCGACGGGCCACCGAGGCCAACGTCGCGGGCGTCCACCCGCACCGCTTCCGCCACACCTTCGCCCACACCTGGCTCGCCGCCGGCGGGCAGGAGCACGACCTGATGCGGCTCGCAGGCTGGTCGAGTCCGCAGATGGTCGGCCGGTACGCCGCCAGCGCCGGGGCCGAGCGTGCCCGCGAGAACTTCCGCAAGGCCGCCCTCGGCGATCGGCTGTGAAGGTCGCGAAGCAGAGGCAGCCGGCTGCGGGACAGGCTCGGTATCGGGCGCGTGCGCCGTTGCCTGCCACGTTGAACCGTTCGTGGTCCTCGTGACGGGGAGCCACCGGCCTCAGCGGGTGAGGTATGCCGTGGCACCGTTGTCTCCAGGTCGGGAACGTCGCTACCAAAACGGTCGGCGGCGCTGGCTACTGTCCGGGTGCCCGAGTGGGAAGGTGGGGTGATGGCAGTGACGGCGTCGTTGGAGCGGGACAGCCGCTTCGCCGTGCCCCTGTTCACCCCGGCCGAGCTCGCCACCTACGTCGGGCCCCCTGAGTCGACCATCCGGAACTGGCTTGGGCTGGCTAAGGCGCCCGCGGTCGTGACCCGCGTGCCCGAGTCGCTGCACCCGAGGGCCGCGAGCGTTCCGTTTATCGGGCTGGCCGAGGCGTTCGTGCTGTCGGCGTTCCGCGCTTCCGGGCTTCCGCTGCAGCGGATTCGTCCCGCCGTCGACCGGCTGCGGCGGGAGGTCGATCTGCCGCACGCGCTGGCGAGCAAGCACGTGCTCACCGACGGCGCTGAGATCCTGTACGAGTACGGCAGGGAGAACGGCGACGCCGTCGCCAAGGACCTGGTCGTGGTCCGTAACCAGCAGGTCGTCTTCCGCGAGGTCGTGCAGGACTACCTGCGGTGCATCACCTGGACCGACGACGGCTACACAGGTTCGCTCCTTCTGCCGAGGTACGGCTCCGCGAACGTTGTCGTCGATCCGCTGCGCAACTTCGGCCAGCCCATGTTCAGCGAAGGTGGCGCCCGGCTCGAGGATGTCCTAGACCTGTTCTACGCCGGCGAGCCCATCGACGTCGTCGCCCACGAGTACGGCGTCGAGCGCGATCAAATCGAGGCCGCCGTACGCGCCGCCGGCCGACTTGTTGCCGCCTGAGTTCTTCGTTGACCGGAGCCTGGGCTCCGACGCGGTCCCTGCTGCCCTTCGCGCCGTGGGCGCTGAGGCCGTCACGATGCGCGAGCTCTGGGGCGAGGTCGAAGCGCAAGCGCTGCTAGACACCGAATGGATCGCGCGGCTCCGGGACAGCAACCCGATCGTTCTGATGAAGGACGACAGGATTCGCGGCCGCCCCGCCGAACAGTTCGCGTTCCACCAGGCCGGGCTACGCGGGTTCGTCCTGACGAACGGCAACCTCAAACGCGCCCAGATGGCCGCCTACTTCCTCGACAACCTGAACACCATCCGGCGGCTCGCCGAACAGCCGGGGCCATACATCTACGGCGTCTACCGCAACCGAGTCGAACGGCTCTGGCCGTGACATGCCGGCTCGACCGGTCATGATCGGCGCTCCCGATCTTGGCGCACCACCAGCCCGAGTCGGCCGTCATATCGCGGCGAGGCCCGAAGTGGCTCACGGCGGCACCGAGGCGTGCGGAACCGGGAACTGATAAGAGCGAAGAGGCGGCGTTACTCGTCGTGAC
>JBKJOO010000462.1:0-10067 GCA_046595615.1 Mycobacteriales bacterium
TCCTCGACGTCGAGCACCTCCCCGACGACGACCCCCTCGGCGTCGTGGCCGACGCGGTGGACCTGCTCGACCTCGAGCCCGGCGCGCAGCAGCGCCTCAGCGAGCTCGTCCGCGCCGGCGGTCAGGCCGGGGACGTGTGTGCGCAGCCAGGCCACGGGGACACGCATCTCAGGCCTCCAGCCCGAACGGGAGGGTGAACCGCTGATCGCCCTCGTACAGGTCACGGATGTCGGTGATGCCGTGCCGGAACATCAGGGTCCGGTCCAGGCCCATGCCGAACGCGAACCCGCTGTAGCGCTCCGGGTCGACCCCACAGGCCACGAGCACCGCCGGGTTGACCATGCCGCACCCACCGACCTCGATCCATCCCTCGGAGCCGCAGACCCGGCAGGGCTCACCCGAGCCGCGGCAGTTGAAGCACTGCAGGTCGAGCTCGGCGCTCGGCTCGGTGAACGGGAAGTAGGACGGCCTGAGCCGGGTGTGCAGCCCCTCGCCGAACATCGCCACCGCGTAGGCATCGAGCGTGCCGCGCAGGTGGGCCATCGTGATGCCCTCATCGACGCAGAGCCCCTCGACCTGGCCGAAGACCGGTGAGTGGGTCGCGTCGAGCGCGTCATTGCGGAAGACCCGACCCGGCGCCACCACGTAGCACGGCAGCCCCCGCGCGAGCAGCGAGCGGATCTGCACCGGCGAGGTCTGGGTCCGCAGCACCACCCCGGAGCCCGGCGGCGCGAGCCACAGCGTGTCCTGCAGCTCCCGCGCCGGGTGGTCCGGGGGCACGTTCAGCGCGTCGAAGTTGAACCACTCGTGCTCGACCTCCGGCCCTTCGGCCACCTCCCAGCCCATCGCGACGAACACGTCGGCGATCCGCTCCTGCAGCGTCGTCAACGGATGCCGCGCCCCGACCGGGACGAACCCCGGCAGCACGGTGACATCGACGACCTCGGTGACCAGCACCCGCTCGTCCCGCTCGAGCTCGAGGGCCACCCGTCGCGCGTCGTACGCAGCGGTGAGGGTCTTGCGTACGACGTTGACGCGCTTGCCCGCATCGGACTTGGCCTGCGGTGGGAGCGCGCCGATCTCCCGGTTGGCGAGCGCGACGTCGGATTTGTCGCCGAGCTGGCTGGTCCTGGCGGCGGCCAGGGCGTCGAGGTCTGCGGCGGCGGCGAAGGCGGCGAGGCCCGCGGTCTGGGCCCGTTCGAGTTGCCGGGCGTCGAGCAGCGAGACCTGCACGGGGTCGTAGTCGGGGCCGGGCACGGTAGGGCGCTCCTGGGGTCGGTGGGGACGGCCAGCAGTCTTTCAGAAGGCGCCCGCCGGCCCGCTACTCCAGGTAGGGCGCGTTACCGGCGGGCAGCACGAATCGAAAGCGTGCACCGCCGGTCGGCGCGCGACCGACCTCGACGCTGCCGCCGTGCGCCTCGACCAGGCCCTTCACGATGTAGAGGCCGAGCCCGGTGCCGCCGCGCCGGTTGCTGCCCCGCCAGAACCGGGTGAAGACCCGGGCGGCGGTCTCCTCGGCGATGCCATCGCCCTCGTCCTCGACCAGCACCTCGGTGCCGTCACCCCAGGGCGCGACGGTCAGCGTGACGGTGCCCTCACCGTGGCGCAGCGCGTTCTCGACGAGGTTGCCGACGACCTGGTCGAGCTTGTCCGGGTCGGCCCAGGTCTCCGGCAGGTCGGCGGCGATGAGTACGACGAAGCGCGACTCGGGCTCGCCGTCGGCGACCCGGGCGGCCACCGCCCGGCCCACTGCTGACGGCAGATCGACCACCTGGCGACGCATCTCGAGCCGGCCCGCGTCGATGCGGCTGACGTCGAGCAGCTCGGTGAGCAGCCGGGTGACCCGGTCGGCATCGGCGTTGACGGTCGTGAGCATGTGCTTTTTCTGCTCGTCGGTGAAGCGATCCCACTTGGCCAGCAGGGTTGCGGTGAAGCCCTTGACGCTGGTCAACGGCGAGCGCAACTCGTGGGCGACGGTCGAGACGAGGTCGGCGCGACTGCGCTCGGTGCGCTCCCGGGCCCGGTCGTCGCGCAGCACGACGACCAGGCGCTGCAACCGCCTGGCGTCGTCCCTGATGTAGGCCGCGGTGACGAGCAACTGCTGGCCGCCGGCGAGTTGCAGCCGACGTTCGGGCTGGCGGCTGCGGCTGGCGAGGCCGTCGAAGGGGCGGGTGCAGGCCCACCAGTCCCGGCCCTGCTCATCGGTCAGCGGAAGGACCTCGCGCAGGTCACGGCCGATGACGGCGTCGACGGTCGTCGCGAGCATCCGCGCACCGGCCGGGTTGAGCAACTCCACGACACCGGTGGGGCCGGCGACGACGACCGCGTCGGGCAACTCGTCGTAGGCGGCTTTGTCCACGGCGTCGACGCTGCGCACCTTGGCCTCCCCGGGTCTCGACCGCGTCACTGTAGAACCCTTCGGGCGCGGGCCGACGCATAGAGACACACGGCTGCGGCCGACGCAAGGTTCAACGATTCCGCCTGCCCGTACAGCGGGACCCGGACCCGGCGGTCCGCGGCGGACAACGCGCCGGCCGGCAGCCCGTGCGCCTCGCTGCCGAACAGCCACAGGGTCGGGGCGGCGAGCACCCCCTCGTCGAGGAGCTCCTCGAGGTCGTCGGCTCCCCCGCCGGTCGTGGCGAGGACCTGCAGACCGCGGTCGCGGGCGAGCGCCAGGACCAGGTCCAGGGGGGCGCCCGACACGACCGGCAGGTGCCAGAGGCTGCCCGCGGTGGATCGCACGCACTTGCCGTTGTGCGGGTCGACGCTGTCCCCGGCGAGCACGACCGCGTCGGCCCCAGCAGCGTCCGCGGTGCGGATCACGGTGCCGGCGTTACCGGGGTCGGCGACCCGGTCCAGGACCGCCACCAGCGCCGGCGAACCGGCCAGGGCCTGCTCCAGCGGCACATCGAGCAGCGACGCGACACCCAGCACCCCCTGCGGGTTGACCGTCTCGGCCATCGCGGCGAGGACCGCCGGGCTGACTGTCGTCACCACCGTTCCCGTCGTACCGGCCAAGTGGACCAGCTCGTCGTGGCCCGCGGTGACGAACAACTCCAGCAGGCCGCCGGCGGCGAGCGCTTCGCGGACCGCCTGCGGACCCTCGACGACGAACCGGCGCTCGGCCACGCGGGCCGAGCGCCGGTTCAGTCGTCGTACGGCGGCGACCCGCGGCGCGCGGGTCGACGTGATGGGCTCAGGCAGCGGGGGCCGCGTTGACGTCGGCCGGCAGCGCGGCCCGGGCGACCTCGACGAGCGCGGCGAAGGCCGGTGCGTCGGTCACGGCGAGGTCGGCGAGCACCTTGCGGTCCACCTCGACCCCCGCGAGCTTGAGGCCCTGGACGAGTCGGTTGTAGGTCATCCCGTTGAGCCGGGCGGCCGCGTTGATCCGGGTGATCCACAGCTGCCGGAAGTCACCCTTGCGCTTCTTGCGGTCGCGGTACTCATAGGTCCCGCTGTGGAGCAGCTGCTCCTTGGCCTTGCGGTAGAGCCGGCTGCGCTGGCCGCGGTAGCCGCTGGCCTTCTCGAGCACCTCACGACGCTTCTTCTGGGCGTTGACCGCCCTCTTGACGCGTGCCATTTCAGACTTCCTTGATCTCTAGGTGTGCGGGTGGGGGCTCGGGCCTAGAGGCCGAGGAGCTTCTTCATCTTCTTGGCATCCGACGGCGCGACCTCGGTCGTCCCGGTCAGGCGACGGGTGAGCTTGCTCGACTTGCGCTCGAGCAGGTGGCGCTTGCCGTCGTGCTCACCCAGCAGTTTGCCGCTGCCGGTGTCCTTGCTGCGCTTCTTGGCGCCGCTGTGCGTCTTCTGCTTGGGCATGGGATGGACCGTGTCCTTCTCGTACGTCGTCGGGGTGGGGCTAGGTCGTGCTGGCTGCGGGGGCCTCGGGAGCCGGCGCGGGGGTCGGGACGGCGGGTGGTTCGGGCGGTGCCTCGACTGGCGCCTCGGCTCTGGCCGCGGCCCTGCTGTCAGCGGCTGCCTTGGTGTCGGAGGCCGCCTTGGTGTCGGAGGCCGCCTTCTTGAGGTCTGCGGCGTTCTTGTGCGGCGCCAACACCATGATCATGTTGCGGCCATCCTGCTTGGGTGCCGCTTCCACGAAGCCGAGCTCCTGGACGTCTTCGCCCAGGCGCTGCAACAGCCGGAAGCCGAGCTCGGGACGTGACTGCTCACGCCCGCGGAACATGATCGTGATCTTGACCTTGTCGCCGGCCTTGAGGAACCGGACCACGTGGCCCTTTTTCGTCTCGTAATCGTGCGGGTCGATCTTCGGGCGGAGCTTCATCTCCTTGATGACGGTGAGGACCTGGTTCTTACGGCTCTCCCGCGCCTTCTGCGCTGCTTCGTACTTGAACTTGCCGTAATCCATGAGCTTGCAGACCGGCGGCCGCGCCATCGGGGCGACCTCGACGAGGTCGAGGTCGTTCTCCTGGGCGAGGCGTAGGGCCTCGTGGATGGCGACGATGCCGACCTGCTCGCCGGCGGGGCCGACCAGCCGCACCTCGGGGACGCGGATCCGGTCGTTGATGCGGGGCTCAGCGCTGATGCTGCCTCCAAGACAAGGGACGGTGATGTCGCGGCCCGGACGCCCAACCTGGGAAGGGCCCCGCGCACAGCGCAGGGCCCACACCGATCCGTCGCCCTCTCGGGCGACCCAGTCCAGCCCCGTGAGGGGCTCGGCCCCCCGTCAGGGAGGGCCCGGGTGCAGCGCCGCCCGGAGGCAGGTCGCACCGACCGGACCCGGCTGTCGCGAGACGGCTCGGGTGGGAGGTGGAAACCTCCGCTTGCACGGCCCCCGCCGGAGCGGGAACCGGGTCGCAGATGGCAGGGTAGCAAAGATGAGCTCGCCCGAGGCCCGTGACCTGACCGACGTCCCCGCCGCGGAGGTCATCGCGGCGACTGCCGTGCACCTGATGAGCGCCGCCGCGGTGAAATGTGGCCTCACCGAGCTCGGGCCGGCCACCCTCGACCTCGACGAGGCGCGCAAGCTCATCACCGCGTTGGCCGGGCTGGTGACGGCGGCCAGGCCCGATCTCGGGGTGCACGCCGGGCCGCTGCGCGACGGGCTGCAGGCGCTGCAGCGGGCGTTCCGGGAAGCCTCGCCCCTGCCCGACGCGCGGGGCGAGGGCCCTGGCGAGCAGCTCACCGGCCCGGTCTGAGCCAGCCGGGTCGTCGCCGGCCGAGCACCGGCTGCCCCGGCCCCTGCGGCGGGACGACTGCGAGGTCGAGCCCTTCCGCGGGCAGCGCGGCGCCGAGCCGCTGGACCACCCGACCGGCCAGCCCGGTGAGTGCGGCGGCGCCGAGGTCGGCCCGCGGCACCACCCCGAGGACCGGGCCATCCGGACCGGACAGCAGCCGGGCGCTCAGCAGCGGCTCACCGGCCAGCGCCTCCCGCAGCGCGGCGACCAACCGGGGGTCGGCGGGCAGCGCGAGCGGGCCGAAGCGCCCCGTCGTACGCCGGAACGCAAGGCTCGACCCGGCCACGGGTACCCAGCCGGCGGCCAGCGTCGCCACCTCACTGGCCGCCAACACGACCGCGGCTCCGGCCGGGTCAAGGAGCACCGTCAAGGCCCGCTCGTCCAGGGCAGCGGCGCAGGCCTGCGCGCCGGTGAGGGGGACGGGCCGGGCGTCCAGGCGCCACCGGCGCAGCGCCGCCAGGTCACTGAAGACGGGTAACGCGCGCGAGCCGTCCGGCCCCTGCAGCAGGACCACCGCCAGCTCGGCGCCGGATTCGGCACGCAGTCCGGACGCTGTCGGTTCGACACCGGTCGCGGTCGCGGTGACGGCCGCGAAGAGCCTGGCGTCGGCGAGGGCGGCGAGCAGCTCGGCGCGGACAGCCATGGTCGCGGTACCGGCGGCCAACGCTGCGGCGAGGCGGGGATCAGCCAAGCCATCCTCGGTCACGGCGACGACGCTAGTGCGGGCTCGTCCGCCGGACCTTCAGGCGCTGGCCTCACGAGGCGCGAACTCGTCATTGTCCTGGCCGCGGGGCAAGGTTTGGCCTGCGATGACTTGGCCGTTGCGGTGTTGGTGGGGCAGCGACCACAACAGCAGGCAAGGCGACGGCCCGGCTCGACGGCCAAGCGTGATTGAGCCCGGCGGGCGGCCTCACGATCATCCTTCCCTGCTGGTGTGGTCGTCCTCGGCGGAGCGAGCCGTCGGTTTCGGCGGACGGGCGTGCTGCGGGGCCTCGTCCGAGCTGTGACCGGACCGGTGCTGATTCGTGGCCGACATCGGGATCGGTCTGCGACCAGGCTGCGTCCAAGCAGTCACCGCCCACCGCGGCCCGTCACCAGCAGCCCGGAGCCTCCCGTGCACCGTCGCCTCGTCCTCGCCCTGCTCGTCACCCCCGCGCTGATCGCGGGCTGCTCCGCGGGCAGTGACACCAGCAGGAGCGCCGCAGCGACGGGGGGCGCAGCCGGGCCGCCGGCCGGACCCGCCGTGGCGGCGGCGGCGCTGCCCGCCGTCCAACGGTCCGTCGTACGGACCGCCTCGATCACGGTCACGGTCCCGGACGCGTCGGCGGCAGCGGACCGTACGACGGCCCTCGCGACCTCGCTCGGCGGGCTCGTGCAGCGGGACACCCGCTCCCGCGATGGGCGCGGCACGGCCAACCTGGTCCTGCGCATCCCGCCCCGGCGGCTCGGCGAGGCGCTCGGCGCGGTGGCCAGGCTCGGCAAGGAATCCGGCCGGCAGGTCCAGGCCAGGGACGTCACCGACCAGACCGTCGATCTCAGCAGTCGGCTCGCCACCCAGCGGGCCAGCGTCACGCGGGTCCGGGTCCTGCTCGCCCGGGCGGTCTCGGTCACCGAGATCACCCTGATCGAGCGGGAACTCACCCGCCGGGAAGCCGACCTGGAATCCCTGCAGAACCGGGCCGCCGCGCTCGCCGACCAGGTCGACCTTGGCACGCTCGAGGTGACCCTGCACGGGACCGGGACGTCGGTGGCCGGCACGGGCAGCGCCGGGTTCACCGACGGCCTGCGCAGCGGCTGGCACGCGCTCGCTGCCCTCACCAGAACGGCAGCAGTGGCACTGGGTGCGCTGCTGCCGTTCAGCCCGCTGCTGCTCATCGCACTCGCCGGGAGCCCGGTCTGGCGCCGTCGCCGGACGAGCGGGCCCACGACCTAACTGCGCCGGCTCGTTCGGCGTCGGCCGCTAGCCCGTGTGGGCCTCGCTCCGAGCGGCGTCGCGCATGGTCTGCAGGATGGTCTCCTGCTCCGGTGTGATGGCCCGGCCCGCCGCCGGCGTGATCCCGCTCTTGTTGCTGATCAGCGGGATGTCCGGCTCGCCGTCGGCTGCCACCTTGGCCATCGCCCACCGCGAGAACACCCGGGCGTCGACGATCCGCTCCTCGAGCACGGCGACCGAGTCGTGCCGAGGGTCTTTCTCGATCTGGCTGAACAGGGTGCGTACCGCCGACTCGTCACCCTCCAGCGTCTGGACGAACCAGTCGTCCGCGACCAGGAGCGCGCCGGTGATGTCCCGCGCCTTGTTGTTGGACCGGGCGGTGCTGAACAACTCGCCGAGATCGGCCTTGCGGGTCTCCACCGGGAGAAGGTCGTGGCTCCGGTAGATCAGCCGGAAGATGCTTCCAGGAGCGGGCTCCGGCGCGGTGACGTTCATGGGCGATTCTCCAGGAGTTCGAGCGGCTGAGCACAGGCCTAAGGCGTACCTGGCGCACGACGACGGGACTGCTGGTGGGAGGTAGCTCGCCGTTCCGCGCCCAGTGCAACGCCGACCGCTGCGCATGGTTGGGGGGACAGCAGACCTGCCGGCGACGAGCTGTGTCAAGAGCCCGAAAGACCGGTCACCCGAGCCGATCCGCCCGTGCGCGCCAGTGCCACCGGTGCGAAGCCGCACGTCGGAGCGCTGGACCGCGCCGCCGGACCGGACGAGGTTCATGCAGCAGCGCCACCACCTGCACCGCCATGGTGAAAAGACCAACGCGGCCCGGCGGGTTCGCGGCTAGCCGACGGCGGCCGACAGGACCACGGCGGCGCGGTCGAGTGCCGCCCGGGCGGCCAGGCCGTCCCGAAACCCGGTCAGCTGGAACGCGAACCGCACCGATCGGCCGCTGGCGGTGGTGGTCCAGCCGGCCAGCGCCTGCACCCCGTCCAAGGTGCCGGTCTTGGCCACGACGGTGAAGGCGGCCGGCGTACCGCACATCCGGTGCGCGAGCGTCCCGTCCAGGCAGGCCACCGGGAGGGCCGCCCGCAACGCGGTGCCGGCAACGGTGCCATCCAGCGCCCCGAGCAGGGCGAGCTCAGCCGCAGGCGTCTGCCGGTCGTACGCCGACAGGCCCGAGCCGTCGACGGCCGGCCCGACCGGCACACCGAGCGGGCCTAGCACGTCACTGACCGCGCGCACACCCGCGGCGCTGCTCCCCTCGCCGCGGCGGACCCGGCCGAGCTCTTTGAGCAGCAACTCGGCGGCGAAGTTGTCCGAGTCCTTGTCGATCCGTCGGACGACGGCCGGGAGCGGACCGGACCGGTGCTCGGCCAGGGCGTGCGCGCCCCGCGGCTGGCCGCCGCGCCGCAGGCCACCGAGGACCCGCACGCCGTACGACGCGAGGGCGCCCCGGAAGCGGGCGAGGCCGGGCAGGCCGGGATCGGCCAGGAAAGCGGCGTCGTGGCGCCAGCTGTTGTGGTCGACGGCGAACGCGGACAACGGGCCGCTCTCACCGGGCACGAACTCGGGCTTCCAGCCGGGGGCCCGGCGGCGGGCGTCGTACCGACTGTCATCGAGCACCAGCGCCCCGGTGATGACGGTGACGTGGGCGCGCCGCACCGACCGGCCAACGCCTGCAGGTCGGCGCCGGTCAGGAACGGATCGCCGCCGCCGACGAGCCACAGGTTGCCCGGCTGGCGGCCGGCGGCGGGCGCGCCGGCCGCGACCACGGCGGTGCGCAGGGTCATGGCGCGTGGCAGTCCGACGAGGACCGCTCCCGTCGTGAAGAGCTTCTGCGTCGACGCCGGCGGCAGCCCGGCCGTCGCTGAGCTGCGCAGCACCGGCCCGTATCCCTCGACGTCCACCGCGGCGCCGAGCGTGGTCGCGCCGGAGGTGGCGAGCGCGTCGAGCACCCGTTGGCCGAGCGCCGCCGCGGCCGGGTCGGGCTGGGACACCGCTGTCCTGGCGACGGCGACCGGGACCGACCGCGGCGCAGCCGACGGGACGGCCAGCACCGCGAGGGCGAGTGTCAGGGGCAGCGCGAGGCGGCGGGTCACCCGGTCTGCATCGGACCGGCAGCGGTGCCGGTGAAGGTTGCCTTTCACTGACCGCGGGAGGCGTTGAGCAACCGGCGCAGACCGAGAACCCCGTCGACGGCGTACGCCTTGTCGCCGGCCTGCAGCGCCAGGATCGCCACCGTCTCGTCGTCGTGGAGCTCGAGCTGGGCCCACGGGGCGCCGTCCTCGAGCCGGACCGCCACCACCACCTCCCAGGGGAAGAAGCGCTCGCCGAGCGCGTTGCGCACCCGCACGCCGGCGGCGTCGCCCCGCACCCGGGCGCGGGTGAAGACCAGCACCCCGCCGGCCAGCAGCAGGCCGACCAGGAAGAAGGCGATCTGGTCGCCGAGACCGAAACTCTGGCCGCCGGCGGCGCCCCGCGGAAGCAGCACGGCGAGCACTCCGAACACGACGACGACGAGCCCGGCGACCAGCCGGCACACCAGGGTGAGCTGCCGGGGGCGCACCTCGACGCTCGGCTCGCTCACGCGGGGGCCTCGGCGGTACGGCGTACCGGGGTCTGGCGCAGCAGCCGGAAGGCCAGCTGGACGGCCGGGCCGATGCCGACGGCGAACGCGATCGTGCCGATCCCGACCGGCCCGTCGAGGGCCACCCCGAGGACGAGGACCCCGAGCTCCAGCAGGGCCCGGCAGGTGCCGACCCGCCAGCCGGTGCGTTGGACGAGCGCGACCATCAGGCCGTCCCGGGGGCCAGGGCCGAGGTGCGCGCCGAGATAGAGCGCCGACCCGGCGGCGACCGCTGCGATACCACCTGCGGTGGCCGCGAGCCTCGCGGCGAGCGGACCGGAGCCCAGTCCGTCGAGCGCGGGGGTGGCGAGCAGCA
>JBKJOO010000265.1:0-3334 GCA_046595615.1 Mycobacteriales bacterium
CGCCTGGGCGCACATCTCGTCATCGAAGACGAGCTTGGGCAGACTGAACACGAGCAGGAAGTCCAGCATGCCCGGGCCGGACACGGAGTTGACGCCGGCCAGCGCTGCGATGAGCGCGCTCCCGAACGTTTCGGCCCCCGCCTGGGCGTCCAGGATCGGCCCGTCCGTCAACGCCAGGTACGACTGCGTCGGCAGGCCAAGGCTCTTGCCGACCGCGACGTACGCGGCGTCCAGCTGGATCGCCTCGATGGCCGACATCGGCGAGCTGGCGATCTTCATGTGGAACGTGGCCGGCGCGCCGCCGAAGAGGACCGGCGCCCCGGGCCGGATGATCTGGGCCATCGTGATGCCGGCGAGCACGTCGGCGGTGTGGAAGACCGTGGCGCCGACGATCGTGACCGGGGCGATGAGGCCCATCAGCGTGACCGGCACGATCTCGACCGCGATGCCGGCCTCGACGCAATCGATCATGTTCTGGCACGAGTCCTCGCTGTACCGGAAGTTCCCGGTCGCGGTGATCGTGAAGATGCTCATCGGGCGGGCGATGAGGTCCGCCCTGCCGTCGCGGAACAGCTCCATCATCGCGGCCATCCGCGGCACGCCGTGTTCCGTGAACGCCCCCGACACGACCGGCTTCTTCGAGTTCGTCAAGGTCATGAACAGGCGCCAGGCGTCCGACACCTGGGCCTCGATGTCGTCGTTGGTCGAGAAAGCCGTCGAGAGGTACGGGATGTTGGTCAGGCCGTCGCCGAGGCGGACGTATTCCACGAAGTCGGTCGAGTTCGCGAGCCGCGTCTCGCCAGTCCGGTGATCCAGGATCTTCAGGCCGGACGAGCCCGGGATGAAATGGACCCGATCGCCGCCGATGTCGGCGTGCGGGTTGCCGTCCCGGTCGTACAGCCAGAACGACGACGGCGCGCTCGCGATGGCGGCTTCCACGACCGCCCGCGGGAACAGCACGCGCCCGTTGGCGTCGGTCGGCAGGCCGTGATCGATGAGCCGCTGGCGCATTCCCGCCCCGCGGATCTCCATGCCGGTCTCGGCCAGGACGCGCATCGCCTCGTCGACGATCCGCTCGATGAGCTCGGGCTCGAGGATGTTCAAGCTGGGTCGCATATGAGCAGGGTAGCGGGCCGGACGTGCTGGGGTCCCTCGACGAGGTCGCCAGCACCCGCCGCGTCGCGCCTGATGCGTCGGCATCCGAGGTCGGGGCCCTGCCCGTCCCAGGACCATCGCCCGACTCGAAGGTAGGGTCGGCGACCCGCGATGCTCGATCTCGCAAGGGGCGAATTGCCTCATCAACGACCACTTCGCCACGACCCGCACATTCGATGCGCTGAATCGACAGGTTGCCGAGAAGACGCCAACGACGCCGACGGTCTCGATCGCCCAGAACACAAGCACCTCGACATTCGACGAGTTCGGCCTGGTCCGGAGCGCGACCGACTTCGGCGGTCGGATCACCGCGACCGCGTTCGATCGAGCCGGACGGGCTGTCGAGACGTACGAGGACACCGACGGGGTGGGTGCCACGGCGGCGATCATCACCAGCAAGGCTGGCTTCGACCCGTCCGGTCGCCCGCTCTGGAGCGAGGACCAGGTCCAGGCCAACGATCCGGCCGGCGGCAACGATCCCGGCCGGACCGAGCAGACGTATGACGAGCTTGGCCGTGTGACCAAGACCGCGGAAGCCGCCGGCAGCAGCCCGGCGATCTCGTCCGACACGACCGTGACATACGACGCGCTCGACCGGGCCATCAGCAGGACGGTTGGTGCCAACCTCGGCGCAGGCGGTGCCGCCCAGACCACCAAGACCACGTCCGACATCGGCGGCCGCGAAACGAGCGTCGACGACGAGTTCACCTGCACGACCACGACCTACGACTACCGCGATCTCGCCCAGGTCGTCATCGAGGGCAAGGCGTCCGGCACACCCTGCACGGGCACGGGGTCGCGAACAATCACCAACGCGTACGACGGCCGCGGCCGACAGATCTCGAGCACTGTCACCGGCGGCGACATCCTCGCCGCGACGACGTTCGATGCGGCCGGCAACGCGCGCAAGACCTGGTCGACCGCAGGGCCCGTCGCCCGCGTCGTCGAGACGATCCTCAACCCGCTCGACGAGCCGACCACCGAGTATCGCTACACCGACACCTCCGGAGCGCTGAGCGGCCAGACCTGGGCACGAGCGAACCGCGATGCGGCCGGCAACCCGACCGATCGCTGCACCTGGGCGGCGACCCCGGCCGAGTGGTGCCACCAGGCGGACCTCGCCTTCACCAACCCCCAGCCGACATCGGCGAGGTCGTCGACCTATGACGCTCGCAACCAGCGCATCTCGCTGTATGTCCCTGGGCTCGCTGAGACGACCTACGACCCGACGGCCAACTACCAGCCCAAGGGCGTCTTCCTGCCGACCGCGTCGGGCAAGGAGCACCAGACGACCTACGCGTACGACGGCCGGAACCGGCTGACGTCGATCACCGAGTACGTCTGTCTCAGCGCCGAGCGACCGGTCTGCACCGGCGGCAACATCGTCTCGTCCACGATCGCCGATCAGTCCGAGTACGACGGCAACGACAATCGCACCCGGGTTACCGAGAACAACGGCGCGGGCGCCGTCACCCGCTACTACTGCCACGACGCTCGCAACCAGCTGACCGGCGTCGGCGACACGACCACCTGCACCGGCAATCCCGAAACGTATGCGTACGACGCCGCCGGCAATCGGACGGCATCGCCCGGCCGGACATTCGGCTATTCGACCGCTGGTCAGCTCGCGACCTGCACCGGGCCGACCTGCACTGTCGCATTCGACGCCGACGGCCGGCTGTCGCTGCTGACCCAGAATTCGGTCAGCTGGACCTATGTGTACGACGGCCAGAGCCGCCTCATCCGCGTCTGCAAGTCCACCTCCTGCGGTGCCGGCATCGCCCAGGTCGAGTTCACCTACGACGGCGAGGGCCACCGGATCAAGATCGTCGAGACCCCGGCCGCAGGCTCGGCCACGACTACGGATTTCACGTACGAGGGCGACAAGGTCGTCCGCGAGATCGCGACCACCGGGGCCGTCGTCGTGACCCGGACGTTCACGGTCGACGAGGCCGGGGCGATCCTCAAGGTCGCCATCGTCACGACCGGCGGCAGCACGACCTACGACGGCACCTATCTCGTCACCTGGAACGGCCACGGCGACGCCCTGGCCCTCAGCAACATCGAGTCGAACGGGACACTGACCGCGGTCAACCGTTACACGTACACGACCTGGGGCACGCCGACGATCCGCGATGGCGCCGGCAGTGTGCTGACCGACGCGTCAGCCAACAACCTG
>JBKJOO010000045.1:0-9353 GCA_046595615.1 Mycobacteriales bacterium
GTCAGCGGGAAGTCCATCGCGTGCCGGGTGAGGTTGGCGGTGCCGGCGAGCGCGATCCGCTCCTCAGGCCGCTCGACGAGGGTCTCCAGGACGACCGCCATCAGGCTCGTCAGCACCGGCCGGATGCCGGCGGGAGCGGCGTCGGGCAGGTCGGACAGCGCGTCCGGGACGTCGACCAGCTTGGCGCCGTGCAGCCGTTGGCCGAACGCCTGCCGCAGCTGCCCGACATCGTCGTCGGAGAGCTCAGCCGGCAGTTGCAGGACGCGCTGCTCGACCCGCCCGGTGTCGGTGATCAGCACGAGCAGCAGCCGGTTCGGGGCGAGATGCACGATCTCGAGGTGGCGCACCGACGAGCGGGACAGGCTGGGATATTGCACGACGGCGACCTGGTGGGTGAGCTGGCTGAGCAGCCGGACCGTCCGGCGGACGACGTCGTCGAGGTCGACCGCGCCCTCGAGGAAACTCTGGATGGCCCGGCGTTCGGGGCTCGACAGCGGCTTGACGCTGGACAGCCGGTCGACGAACAACCGGTAGCCGCGGTCGGTCGGGATCCGGCCGGCGCTGGTGTGCGGGTGGGTGATGTAGCCCTCGTCCTCCAGGGCCGCCATGTCGTTACGCACCGTCGCCGGGCTCACCCCGAGGCCGTGCCGCTCGGCCAGGGCGCGCGAGCCGACCGGTTCGTTGGTCGAGACGAAGTCCTCGACGATGGCGCGCAGCACCTCGAGCTTGCGGTCGTCGAGCACTGCGCCGCACCTCCCTGGCACTCCAGACACACGAGTGCCAAGTGTACGGCGGGAGCGCCGCCCGGGCGTGCCAGGATCGGCGGGTGAGCACCCTGGTCTACGACGGCGACTGTGGCTTCTGCACCTCGGCGGTGCGCTGGATCGGCCGGCTGCGGCTACGCGCCGGCACCGTGCAGGCCTGGCAGCACGCCGATCTGCCGGCCCTCGGCCTCACCCGGCAGCAGTGCGAGGACAAGCTGCAGTGGGTGGCTGACGACGGCCGGGTCAGCAGCGGGCACGAGGCGGTCGCCCGGCTGCTGCTCGCGAGCGCCGCGCCCTGGCGGCTGCCCGGCGGGCTCCTGCTGGTCCCGCCGCTGTCGTGGCTCGCGGCCCGGGTCTATGCGTGGGTCGCCGCCAACCGGGGGCGGCTGCCGGGCGGCACCCCGGCCTGTGCGCTGCCACCGGCCCAGCGGCCGCGCGCTTCCTAGCCCGGGACAGCCACCGGGGCCACCGCTGGGGACGGCAGCCGGAGCCGCTCCAGCGGCAGCAGGGCGAGCAGGCAGACCAGGTGCGGCAGGAACACGATGCCGATTCCGGCCCAGGTCACCAGGTGGAAGGCGACGTAGCCGGCCACCACGCGGGACAGCCACCGGCCGTGCAGCAGGAGCAACAGCGGCGAGGCGAGCTCGAGCAGCACGAGGGCGTACTGGCCGGCCTGCAACACCCAGACGTGCTGCAGCATCGGCGTGCCGAGCACCGTCCCACGGCGCAGCACGGCCCGGACGAACACCGCGCTGTCCAACCAGTGCGGGAGCCCACCGCCGAAGCGGGCCTTGGCGACCACCGAGAGCAGGTACGTCGCGACGACGGCGAGCCCGGTCACCCGGACCGCGAACCCAGCCGCCTCGTTCGGGGTCCGGTCGGTGTGCCCGGCCCGGCCGGCGGTCGGCAGCACGCACAGCACCACCAGGAAGGCGAAGCGGTCGTGGTCAACCTTTCCCCAGCTCATCGCAATGAGCATCCACTCCAGGTAGAGCACCGCGACGGCGCCGCCGAGCAGCCGGGGGGCGCGCCCGGTCGCGGCGGCGAGTGCGGTGAACAGCAGCCCGGCCTCGACGAGGTGGACCAGCAGGGTCGTCGGGGCCGGCAGGTGGAGCAGCCGGTCGACCAGCAACGGCCGGTAGAGCGAGGCCGGCGCGGTGTCGTGCCGCGCCACCCACGGCGTCGTGACCAGCACGTCGACGGGGACGAACAGGTAGACCAGCGTGCGCAGCCAGGCCACCCTGGCCGCCGCGACAGGCTGCAGCAGCCAGCCGCTCACGAGGTGCCCCAGCTGGCCAGGACCGAGCGACGGGCGGCCCCCGGCGTGCCGTGATGCAGCAGGTAGGCGGTCCGGACGACGCGCAACCCGACCCACGCCGGGTCGCCAGGGCGCCGGCGGCCGTGCACCTCGACGAGCTGACGGAGCACCGCCGGGGTGACCCGCGGCAGCTGCCCCTCGTACTCCGCCCGGCGCAGTCCGATGTCGCGCTCGTCGACGGCCACGACCTGCCCGGCGGCGGTCACCGCCTCGAGCGTGGTCGAGAGCACCTGGCCATTCGGGTCGTCGGCCGTGGCGTACATCCGGAACGGCCCGAACGGGAAGTCGTCGTCACCGCCGCCGGCGGTGCCCAGCAACAGCAGCACCGCAGCGAGGAGCAGGCCGCCGAGGCGGAGCCGGCGACCCGTTGCGGTGAGCACGGCCCGAGCGTAGAGGGGCTCGGCCGCCGAGGTCGGCGCGCGCAGGTCCGGGCTGGCAGCATGGGGCGGTGGCTGCCCCGACGTACGCCGGACGATGGGTCCGCGCGACGCACCCGCGCGGTTCCGGGCCGGCCGCCCAGTTGGCGGTGCTCGGGCTGGCGCTGCTGCTGGGGGTCGTCGTCGGGCTGGGGTTGCTCACGGCCGACCGGGTGAGCTGGTCCGGCGGCCGGGTCGCCACCGCCGTCGTGACCGGGCGGTCCGCCATCGGCGTCGTCGCCCGCGCCGACGGCCGGACCGTGGTACTGCACCTGGCCCGCATCCCGCGACCGGGTACGACGTTGCCGGTCGAGCTCAGCCCGGACGGCCGGGCCCGCCCGCTGTCCTACCGGCAGACACCGGGTCGGGCGCTGCGGTCCGGGATCCTGCTGACGGTCGGTCTGACCGTGCTGGTGCAGGCCTACCGGTGGGTGGTCACCCGCCGGCCTGGGTGACACCCCGGTGATCCACGGAAGCCGGGGCACCGTTGTGATCTTCGTTGAGGTTCCCAACCATCCGTGGATCACCCGGGGGCGGGGCGAGGGCGGGGCTAGCTGGCGGCCGGCCGCCGGCTCTGCGCCGAGGTGGCGTAGGTGGGGCGACCCGAGGCGCCGACCGATGCCGGCGGGCGGGGCCGGCCACCGCTGCGCGGAGGGCCGCTGCGGGTGCGGTTGCCCGGCAACCGGTCGACGTAGGCCGGGCGGGGCTTGAGCTCGATCGGCTCGCCCGAGGTAGCCAGGGCGCGCACCGCCTCGTGCCCGGGGACGACGGACATGGCGCTCGCCTCGACGCCTGCCCGCTCGCGCATCCGCTGGTGCTCGCGGACCTGGTCCGACAGCAGCAGGGACAGCACCGTGCCGCGGGCCCCCGCGCGGGCCGTGCGGCCCGAGCGGTGCAGGTAGTCCTTGTGGTCCGCCGGCGGGTCGAAGTGGACGACGAGATCGACCGCGTCGACGTGGATCCCGCGGGCGGCGACGTCGGTCGCAACGAGGACCCGGGCATGCCCGGTGGTGAAGTTATCGAGCGCCTTCTTGCGGGCGTGCTGGGTGAGGTTGCCGTGGATGGCAGCCGCCTCGACGCCGACCTTGCGCAGCTGGGTGGCGAGGCGGTCGGCACCGTGCTTGGTACGGACGAAGAACAGGGTCCGGCCCGGCCGGGTGGCGATCTCGGCTGCCACGTCGACCTTGCCGTCGTGGCTGACCGCGAACACGAGGTGGTCCATCGTGTCGACGGGCGAGGCGGCCGCGGCGACGGCGTGCATCGCCGGGTCGTTGAGGTAGCTGCGGACGAGCTTGTCGACGCCTCGGTCGAGCGTCGCGGAGAACAGCAGCCGCTGGCCGCCTTCGGGGGTCAGGTCGAGCAACGCGGTGACCGCCGGCATGAAGCCGAGATCGGCCATGTGGTCGGCCTCGTCGAGCACCATGACCTCGACCTGCGACAGGCTGCACTCGCCCTGATCGATCAGGTCCTGCAGGCGACCGGGGGTGGCGACTACCAGGTCGGCGCCGCGGCGGAGCTGGTCGATCTGCCGGCCCATCGAGGCGCCGCCGTAGATGGCCATCACCTTCAGGTCGACGGTCTGGCCGAGCGGGGCGAGGGCGTCGTGCACCTGCTGCGCCAGCTCACGGGTGGGGACGAGCACGACGGCGCGCGGGCTCCGCGGCGTCCGGGTCCCGCCGAGCAGCCGGGTCAGGACCGGCAGGCCGAAGGCGAGCGTCTTGCCCGAGCCGGTCTGGCCCCGGCCGAGGACGTCGCGGCCGGCGAGCGCATCGGGCAGGGCGCGGGCCTGGATTGCGAACGGGGTCTCCATCCCCCGCCGGGCCAGCGCCGTGACGAGCCGTTCCGGGAGCCCGAGGGCGGCGAAGGTGGGGGTCTCGGCGGTGTCCGCGGCGCTGGCGTCGGCAGCGGCGTCGAGGCCGAGTTCGAGGTCGCTCCTGACGGCCGGGGCACTGCTGGCGCGGGAGCCGCCACGGGACTGACCGCGGTTGCGGCCACCACTGCCGCCGTAGGAGGAAGAGCGCGACGAGGACGAGGTCGGGCGGGGGGAACGGGTGTAACCGGGCAAGGCTGAAGCTCCTGTACTCGTGCCGGGGCCGCGGGACTGCAACTGCGACGCGGACCGGTCCGGCGGGCGTTCAGCCGGGTTTCGAAGCACGACACACAAGCGACCGTGCGGACGGCTCGCCCGCAGGAGGAGGTCCCGTCGGGGCGACCTGTTGATCAGGCTACCGCGCCGGGGCCGAGACACCCGCGACGAACCGTGTGCGCTGCGTCACCGCGGCGTCACGCCGCCCCTCCAGGTGATCAACAGGACACCGCTGCGGGACACGCCCGGCGAGTCACGCAGCAATGTCCTGTTGATCACTGAAAAGGGGGGCGGGGGACGGGGGTGATCAGTCGACGAGGTCGCGGACGACGGCGTCGGCGAGCAGCCGCCCGGGAAGCGTCAGGACCGCCCGGTCGTCGCTCACGTCCAGGAGCCCGCCGGCGTCGTGCCGGTGCGCTGCCGCCAGGCCCGCCGGTCGCAGCAGGTCCAGCGGGACGCCCTCGACGAGCCGCACCTCCAGCAGCACCCGCTCGACCCGACGGTCTTCGGCCGTCAGCACTTCCCGCGCCAGGGCTGGGGTCTGGCCCTCGGCCAGGCGCTGCGCGTAGGCCGCCGGGTGCTTGGCGTTCCACCACCGCACCCCGCCGACATGGCTGTGCGCGCCCGGGCCGGCGCCCCACCAATCACCGCCGCGCCAGTAGCCGAGGTTGTGCCGGCAGGGCTCGCCCCAGTTGCTGACCTCGTACCACCCGAGCTGGGCCAGCGACGCCTCCGCCATCAGGTAGCGATCGGCCAGCGCGTCGTCGTCCGGCGCCGACACCTCCCCCCGAGCGACCTGCCGGCCGAGCCGGGTGCCGTCCTCGACGATCAGCGCGTACGCCGAGACGTGGGTCGGTCCGGCCGCCAGCGCGGCATCGAGCGAGGCCTGCCAGTCGGCGTCGCTCTCCCCCGGCGCCCCGTAGATGAGGTCGAGCGACACCTGCTCGAAGCCGGCCGCGAACGCCTCGGCGACGGCGGCCTGCGGTCGGCCGGGGGTGTGCGTCCGGTCGAGCGCCGCCAGCACGTGCGGCACCGCCGACTGCATGCCGAAGCTCACCCTCGTGAAGCCCGCCTCCCGCAGCGCAGCAAGGGATCTCGCGTCGACCGAGTCGGGATTGGCCTCGGTGGTGACCTCCGCCCCGGGGGCCAGGCCGAGCTCGCTGTCGATCGTCTTGAGCAGCTGGGCGAGGTCGGCTGCTGGCAGCAGCGTGGGAGTGCCGCCGCCGACGAAGACGGTCTCGACCGGCGGCACGCTGCCGAGGACCCGGCGGGCCAGCTGCAGCTCTTCGGCAACTGTCCCGGCGTACGACGCCTGGAGTCCGCCGAGGTCGGTGTAGGTGTTGAAGTCGCAGTAGCCGCAGCGGGTACGGCAGAACGGCACATGGACATAGACCCCGAACGGCGAGCTTGCGACGACGCCGCCCGGCAGCGCACCGGACGGCGGCACGGGCTCGCCGTCAGGCAGGGGGCTGGGCATCCGCTCAGATTAGGCGAGCGACCGGGTCAGCTCACCCTCCCCGGGCGCACGCAGCAGCCGGGGCAGGTACGCCGCACCGGGCCCGAGGCCTGCGGCGGTGTCCGCGGGGTTGGACAAGGCGCACCGCCGAAGGGACAGGCACCCGCAGCCGATGCACGAGTCGAGGCCGTCCCGCAGGGCGGTCAGCGCCTCGATCCGATCGTTCAGCCGCACCCGCCAGGCGCGCGACAGCCGGGTCCAGTCGGCCTTGGTCGGGGCCCGCCCGCCCGGCAGTTGACCGAGCGCGACGACGATCTCGTCGAGGCTCAGCCCCACGTTGCGTGCGGCGCGGATGAAGGCCAGCCGGCGCAGGACGCTGCGTTCGTACCGTCGTTGGCCGCCGGTCGTCCGTGAGGTGATGAGCAGGCCCTCCCGCTCGTAGAAGCGCAGCGCCGACGGCGCAAAGCCGCTGCGCTGGGCGACCTGCCCGACGGTCATCAAATCGGTCGACAACACGGGTCCTCCTTGACATGAAGTGCACTTCAAGTTCCAGTCTTGTCGTCACCACTCACGAAAGCAAGGAGATCCGATGCCACTCGCACTTGTCACCGGCGCCTCGCGCGGTCTCGGCCTCGCCTTCGCCACAGCGCTCGCCGCACGGGGTTGGGCGCTCATCCTCGACGCCCGGCACGATCGCGAACTGACCTCAGCCGCGGGCAACCTCGGCGCCGATCTCATTGCGGGTGACGTCACCGACCCGAGACACCGGGTCGAGCTCGTCGCCGCCGTCGCAGCGCACGGCCGGCTCGACCTGCTCGTCAACAACGCCAGCCACCTCGGGCCGGGGCTGGTCCGGCTCGGCGACTATCCCCTCGACCAACTGCGGCGGGTCTTCGAGGTCGACGTCCTGGCCCCCCTCTCGCTCGCGCAGGCGCTCCTGCCGGCGTTGCGCGACGGCGGCGTCCTCATCGATGTCAGCTCCGATGCCGCGGTCATGGCCTATGCAGGTTGGGGAGGGTACGGCGCCGCGAAGGCCGCGCTGGACCAGCTCAGCGCGGTGCTCGCCGTCGAGGAGCCGACCGTCGGTGTCTATGCCGTCGATCCAGGCGACATGCGCACGACGATGCACCAGGAGGCCTTCCCCGGCGAGGACATCTCCGATCGGCCCCTTCCCGAGTCGGTCGTGCCCGCGCTGTTGCGACTGCTCGACGAACGCCCGCCCAGCGGGCGACTCCGAGCAGCGGACCTGCTGCTCACGCCGTGATGCTGATCGACGCCACGGAGCCGCCTGAGGCCCGCGGGCTGGCCCGCGACGAGGTCCGGCTGCTCATCGCCCGCCCAGGCGCCGTGGAGCACCGGCACTTTCTCGACCTGGCCACGGCGCTCGAACCTGGCGACCTCGTCGTGGTCAACACCAGCGCCACCGTCGCCGCCGCCCTGGATGGGCGTAGGGCCGACGGGCGAGCCGTCACGGTGCATGTCGCCACTGCCCTGCCGAATGGGCGGTGGGTCGTCGAGCTACGACCGGCCGTCAGCGCCACCGGCCCCGTGCCCGACGCCCACGACGGCGAGCAGGTCCTGCTGCCGTCCGGGGCGCGCCTGCGGCTGGTCGGCGCCTACCTCGGCAGCGCCCGGCTGTGGCAGGCCGAGTTCGCGGGGGAATGTTCGCTCACCGACCTGCTGACCCGGCGCGGTCGGCCGATCGCCTACGCCTACGTCCCGGGTCGGTGGCCGCTCGCGGCGTACCAGACCGTGTTCGCCCAGGATCCGGGCAGCGCCGAGATGCCCAGTGCCGGGCGGCCGTTCTCGGCGCAGCTCGTCACCGACCTGGCAGTCCGGGGCGTGACGGTCGCCCCCGTCACCCTGCACACCGGGCTCTCCTCAGCCGAACAGGGTGAGCCGCCACAGCCTGAGCGCTACACCGTCCCGACGGCCACCGCCCGCCTCGTCGAGCACACCAGGCGGTACGGCGGGCGGGTGGTCGCCGTCGGCACCACGGTCACCAGGGCCCTCGAGACCGCCGCGCGCCCGGACTCCTCCGTCGTCCCCAGCTCCGGCTGGACCGATCTGGTGCTCGGCGACGACCGGCCGGCCCGCGTCGTCGACGGTCTCGTCACCGGCTGGCACCCGCCGGGCGCCTCGCACCTGCAGCTCCTCCAAGCGGTCGCCGGCCGGGACCTGGTTGAGACCGCGTACGGCGCGGCAGCGGGCTATCTCGCCCACGAGTTCGGCGACAGCTGCCTGCTCCTGCCCTGACCGACGACTACGGTGCCGCGGATGGAGCTCGTCCTGATCCGGCACGCCCTGCCGGTACGCATCGACAGCACCGCCGACGACAGCCCAGCCGATCCGTGGCTGTCCGAGGTCGGGCGCGCGCAGGCCAAACGGCTCGTCGAAGCGCTGCGGGGCGAGCAGGTGACGGCGCTCTACACCTCGCCAGCGCTGCGGGCCCGGGAGACCGCCGTGCCCGTCGCCAAGGCGTTCGGCTTCGAACCCGTCGTCGCGTCGGGGCTGGCGGAATTCGACACCGCCGAGCGGTCCTACGTGCCGGTCGAGGAGTTGCAGGCGGCGGGCGATCCGCGCTGGGCCCGGCTGCAGCGCGGGGAGTTGTCGAGCGTCGGCGTCGACCCGGTGGCGTTCCGGCGTCGCGTCGCGGCGGCTGTCGAGACCATCGCGGCGGCGCATCCCGGCGGCCGGGCCGTGCTGGTCATGCACGCCGGATCGATCAACGCGGCGGCGGGGCACGTCAGCGGCCAGGACAGGCCGATCTGGTTCGCCCCGGCGTACTGCTCGATCTCCCGGATCGCGTTCGCGCGGGACGGCCGTCGAGGGCTCGTCAGCCTCAACGAGACCGGCCATGTCCGGGACCTGTTGTCGCCCCGGTGACGGGACGCCACGCGCGGGTATGCCCCTCGCCATGACAGCTGACCCGGTCCCCACCCGCGCCCTCGTGATCGCCGCCCACCCGGACGACGCTGACTACGGCTGCGGCGGTCTGCTGGCCGGCTGGGCCCGGTCTGGTTGCGAGATCACCGTCGTCTGCGTCACCGACGGCGACTCGGGCGGCTTCGACGACCAGGTGGACCGCGCGCAGGTGCCGGTGCTGCGCCGGCAGGAACAGCAGGCCGCCGCCGACGCCCTCGGGGTCACCCGCCTCGCCTTCCTCGGCCGCCCGGACGGCTTCGTGACCGTCGACCCCGACCTGCGTCGCGATCTGGCCCGGGTGATCCGGCAGGTGCGACCCGAGGTGGTCCTCACGCACTCCCCGGAGCGCAACTACCGGTTCTACTACCTCTGTCACACCGACCATCTC
>JBKJOO010000434.1:0-4646 GCA_046595615.1 Mycobacteriales bacterium
CTAACGGCACCTCTCCATCAGCGATATGCCGGTGATCCGAGGCGCTGGAGGGGCACCTTCCCGTCTACACGGGTTGATGGGTGACGACGTCTCCGGTGGCAGTCAAGGGCCTTCAGAGTCGAGGACCGGGGTCTGTTGGAGGCGGCGACGCTTAGCCGTGATGGCGGACGGTGAGCCAATCTGTCCGTGCGTATTGGTCGGGGGACTGCGACGGGGTCGCGATCACGGAGCCTGAGCGAGGCCGAGCTCGGTCTTCAGGCCGTGCAGGAGCCACGCCAGTCCCAGGTCGAATGTCGCCTCGTCCGCGCCGGTTGCGCCGCTGCTGTCAGCCGCAACGGCGGCGAGCGTCCAGTGCGCGCAAGTCTGGAATGCCAGCCGCGCGTCGGTCTCTCGAACCCCGAGACGGACCAGCGAGTCAACCTGGGCACTGATCAGGGCCCCGCGCGCGTCGGGTAGCCGGTGGCGGTCGGCGTCTGCGGTCGCCTGCATCAAGGCCGCCAGCCCGGGGTGTGCGAGGTAGTGGCGCCGCAGTCGCTTGCTGCCGTCCGCGGTGAGCTCGACCCACTCCTCGAGGTCGTTCACGAGGCCGTACGCCGCGCGGTCTCCGTCGAACGCGGCGAGCGCCTGCGCGGCGACCAGCTGCAGCATTGCGTGCTTGTCTCGAACATGGTGGTACAGCGAAGGTGCGCGCACCCCAAGCCGGTCGGCGACTCGCGACATCGTCAAGCCACCGACGCCGCCTCGCGCGATCTCTAGCAGCGCGGCCTCCGCGATCGTGTCGGCGGTCAGGCCGGCTGGGACTCGGGAGGACCGGTCGCGCACAGTTTCCGACATACGTCCCCTCCTGGTCTAACATCATTAGACAGCATCGGGCAGGAGGCGACATGACGGACAGCGAATCGCGGACCACCGACCTGCTCTTGGACTACCCGGTGAGGACCCAGCGACTGGAGCTGCGGCCGCATCGCGAGGGCGACCTCGACGACCTCCTGGAGTTTCACAGCCTGGCCGAGGTGGTGCGGTACGTGCCTTGGCCGGTGCGCGACCGGGAGCAGACGCGTGTCGCGCTGGAGACGAAGCTCGCGCAGGACGCGCTGCGCGCCCCCGGGGACTGGCTCGTGCTCGCCGTTGAGCTCCGGGAGACGCGACGGGTCGTCGGCGAGGTGCTGCTCAAGTGGGCGAGCGACACCAGCCGCCAGGGCGAGCTCGGCTTCGCCTTCCACCCGCGGGCGCAGGGCCAGGGCCTTGCTGCGGAGGCCGCACACGCGGTGCTGCGCATTGGCTTTGACGGTCTCGGGCTCCACCGCATCACCGCGACCTGCATCACCGGGAACGACCGATCGGCGCGTCTGCTCGGACGGCTCGGCATGCGGCAGGAGGCCCACTTCGTACACAGCATCTGGTTCAAAGATGCGTGGGAGGACCAACTGGTCTTCGGCCTGTTGGATAGCGAGTACGTGGCCGCGGCATGACCGACGAGACAGAGATCGACGCGCTCGTGGACGCCTTCTTCGCGGCGTTGGCCTCTGGCCTGGGGTGCGCGGAACGGCTCGACGCGCTGCCTGGGCTCTTCCTGAGCCGGGCCGTTGTCGTCCGCACCGGCCCGGACGAGGCCGTATACGACGTCGACGGCTTCATCGCCCCGCGACGAGCGTTGCTGCTGGGGGGCGCCCTGCAGGGCTTTCGCGAGTGGGAGACGACGAGGAGCACCGAGGTCGTGGGCCGGGTCGCGCAGCGGTCGAGCGCCTACGCCAAGGAATGGATCCAGGACAGAACCCTGCGTGTCGGGGGCGGCCACAAGCTGCTGCAGCTCGTCCGGACCCACACCGCTTGGCGCATCAGCGGCGTGGTGTGGGAGGACATGCCAGCCCTCCCGGCGTGACACCCGCGCCCGCGGGGTGTGACCTCGGGAGTCGAGCCCGCCAAGGCGCCCTCCACCCGGAGGCCCCTCGACGAGGGCCGCCCGGACAGCCCTGTCCCATGAGCTGCCCGAGGGGGAGGTGGAGATTGACGCCCTCGCGCCGCCCGGGTGGCTAGCTGAGGTCCGGATTCACGTGCCGCAAGGTCAACTCAGTTTCGCAGCGCGACAGCAAACAACGACAGCTCCTCGTTGACCGGAGACAGCGAAGAGCGCCTGCTCCTGGGCATTCATGCGGCCGCTCAGGACTGCGAATAGGGCCGGCTCATCGTGGCGGCACGAGAGACGCTCGGCTCTGCGCGGATCCCGTGCGCTGTGGCACTGTCCGGTGATGGCAACGATGCCCCCGGTCGACGGCAGGTCCCTGTTGGACCCGTCCCTGCGCGAAGCCGTTAGGCGCCTTCCTGACGTCCACTTGAGCCCTGAGTTGCTGGCGCAGGTCCGCGACACCCCGCCTCTTCTGCGCCAACCCCTGCCGGGGGTGGAGTCCAGCGACCACCCCGTCCCGGACAGCACCGTGGTCGTCCGGGTCTACCGACCCACCGGAGTCGCAGGCCCGCTGCCCGGCCTGTACTGGATGCACGGCGGCGGCTACGTACTGGGCAACACCGATACCGACGACGCGCGCTTCGCCCGGCTCTGCCCAGAGCTGGGCTGCATCGGGTTCTCCGTCGAGTACCGGCTAGCACCCGAGACGCCCTACCCCGGGCCACTGGAAGACTGCTATAACGGTCTGCGCTGGGTGCACGCCAACGCGGAGTCGCTCGGGGTGGACCTCACCCGGCTCGGAGTGGGCGGGTCGAGCGCCGGAGGCGGCCTAGCGGCAGCCCTGGGCCTGCTGACGCGAGAACGAGCCGAACTGCCCATCGCCTTCCAGCTGCTCGAGTGCCCGATGATCGACGACCGGCAGACCACCGACTCAAGCCGCCTGGACGGCTTGGCTCTCTGGAGCCGGGAGTCCAACACGTTCGGGTGGCGCTCCTACCTCGGCGACCTCTACGACACCGAGAACATCCCGGCCACCGCGGCGGCCGCGCGGGCCACCGACCTGACCAGGTTGCCCCCTTCTTACGTCTGCGTCGGCGGTGCCGACGGATTCCGAGACGAAGACGTCGACTACGCCATGAGGCTGAGCCAAGCCGGCATCCCCACCGACCTTCGGATCTACGCCGGCCTCCCCCACGGCCTCGCCGCCCTCGGCCCCAGCCACGCCCTCACCCAATGGCAGACCGACGCGGACGCGTGGCTGAGTCAGCAGTTCGCCAAGTAGCGAGGGCACCAAAGAAGATCCCTGGCTCGTCAGTAACTGTCGTTACCTGCTCTGCCGATTCGGGTCAGACAACCATGGAGAACGGCACCTACTCGCGTAGTGACAGCCGGTAGTAAGCGTCACGACAGAACTCACCGGCTTCTTCGTAGTCGAAGACAAAGCCGTCGCGCTCGTAGAACAACCGGGTGTCGCTCCAATGAGCCGCCGTTTCCAAGACGACCGTGTCGAAGCCACGGCGACGTGCCTCCGCGACCAGGTCTCCCAACACGCGTGTGCCTATGCCACGCCGTCGTTGACCTGCTGCCGTGCTCATTCGCACGATCTCCCCCCGGCCGCCACCGCGTGGTGCGAGCGTGCCCGTGCCCACTAGAGACTCTCCGTCCCATGCCGTCAGGGTCAGTCCGTCGCCGTATGTAGCCGCGATGTCGTTGAGGTCAGGGTTGAGCCGCTCATCCACCTGGCCCCACCTCGCGCCGAGGCCATCAACTATGAGGCGGCGAACGGCGTCCTGGTCAGCGGCGACAAAGGCTCGGATCGTCACCTCGCTGGGCTGGGGATTCACCGGACGAACGGTAGTGCCGGGTCTCAACGTCGGGCGGTAGCGGCACTTTCTAGCGGTGCCGCATGGCACGTGCCGCTAGTCAGTCGACAGACCGACCGTGCACGAAAGGGTCAAGGCCGTCGCGGCTGCGCCGACCTGCAGCGCAGCGGGCTCGCAGCGCCCGTCAGCGACAGTTGCGCTGACTTGGTAGTGGCCAGCCGGCAGCGTTATGGACCGCTGACCCTCACCTAGGACCTTGAAGACCTTGGCGCCGGCCCCTGGCAGTCCGCGAACCCGCACGGTGCCGTTCACTGCTGAAGTGCCGGGCAATAGCACGGGTCCTCGGACGTGCCGGGCAAGCAATCTGACCGCGACTTCCGTCTCGGGAAGGGGCGCTCGAACGGTGGCAGGTCTGGGGAGGGCGGTGGTCGAGCCGCCGGAAGATGTACATCCGGTGGCCAGGGCAACCAGGACAACACCCGAAAGAAGAAGTCTCATAGCCATGGGACGCAGCGTCCCGCCTGATGGTTCCGAGCGCCAGCATGTCCGATGCCGCGAACAGCCCTCCCCAGGTGGTTAGAGCGTGGCAAGTAGCGGTTCCCCCACCGCAAGTAACGCCGCCTCCCCACGCTCGGTGCAGCACCTGCCGATGGCGCCGAGGCCGAAGAAGAACGACTGTGGGTTAGCAACCAGACACCGTTGACCCCCACGCGCGGACGTGGCGGGCTGGACAGGCGTCTGGCGGCGAGCAGCCAGGGTACCGCCGGCCTCTCTGCTCGCATCGGAACCAGCTAGGGTGTGTCGCGTAAGTCAGGCGTGTCGGCCGCGGGATGGTGGTGGCATGTCTGGCGAACGCAACTTGACCGATGCTCAGTGGGCGCTGATTGAGCCGTTGCTGCCGAGTGCGAAGGGCAAGC
>JBKJOO010000435.1:0-15385 GCA_046595615.1 Mycobacteriales bacterium
CCTTCTGCGCCACTTGCCCCACCGCCGTGGCCGCCCCGCCGCGCGCGCCTGCCCACGGCGGTGGGGCAAGTGGCGCAGAAGGCGCCGTGCGGCGGGCGCGGTGGGGCAGGCGCGGGCGGCCGCTGCCCTCGGCTCAGCCGAGCGAGCTCGGGTCGGCCGGCACGTCGACCGCGCTGGCCTGCAACGCCTCCAGCGGTACGACGTCCAGGGCCCGGGCGTTGGTCGCGGCGAGCACCACCGGCGCGGCCACCCCCGCCTCGTAGGCCTGCAGCCATCTGGCGGCCACGACGCACCAGCGGTCGCCCGGATGCAGCCCCGGAAAGCGCCACTGCGGGCGTGGGGTGATGAGGTCGTTGCCGGTGCGCTGCTGGTGGGCGAGGAACTGCTCGGTGACGACCGCGCAGACGGTGTGGCTGCCGATGTCCTCCGGCCCGGTGGTGCAGCAGCCCTCCCGGGTGAACCCGGTCATCGGATCGGTGCCGCACTCCTCGAGCGGGCCACCCAACACATTGCGCTCGGTCATCGGTGGTCCTCCGGGTCGGTGGGCAGCAGGCACAGCATCCGGGTGTTGCCCAGGGTGTTGGGCCGCACCCGGACCAGGTCGAGAAATTCCGCGACCCCCTCGTCGGTCGATTGCAGCAGCTCAGCCTGCACGCCGGCTTCGACGAGCACGTCGTGGACCGCTTCGAAGCCATGCCGACCGAAGAAGGCTGTCTCGAAGGTCAGGCAGAACACCCGGCCGACGCCGAGGTCGCGGGCCTGCTGCAGCAGGCGGTCGAGCAGCAGGTGGCCGATGCCCCGGCCGAGGGCGGCGGGCGCGACGGCGAGGGTGCGCACCTCGGCGAGATCGGCCCAGAGCACGTGCAGGGCGCCGCAGCCGACGACCAGCCCACCGTCGTCGCAGGCCACGAAGAACTCCTGGACGTCCTCGTACAGCGTGACGGTGGCTTTGCCGAGCAGCCGCCGGTCAGGCGTGTAGTGGTCGACCAGGGCCCGGACGGCGGGGACGTCGGAGCTCCTGGCCCGGCGGATGACGGCGTCCATCCCGTCAGCGCCGCCCGGACAGGCGGGCGTCGAGGTCGAGCAGGGCGTCGCGGAAGCACGGCAGTGGAGCCTCGGCCACGCCGGCGCCGACCTGCCCGCTGCCGTTGCTGACATGCAGGATGCCGGTGGTGACCTTCGGGGTGATCCCGTGCTCGACGACCTTGCGCACATCGACCGCGAGCGGGGTGCCCCGTCCGCCGTACGTCGGGAGGGTGAACCGGCTGGACCGGCCGACGCAGACCCGTTCGAGCTCGGCCGTCAGCGCCGCCGCCTTGTCGAGACCGCCGACGAGCTGGCCGACCGCGGGGGAGCCGGCGGCAGCTGCGCCGCCGAGGCCGATGAGCTCGAGCACGGCGCTGTCCCCGATGTCGGGCGCGCTGTCGTCGGGGCCCTTGCCGGGGTGGTAGAGCGCGTTGCCGACCATCGGCGCAGGGGCGAGGAACCAGTGGTCGTGCCCGGCCAGCTTGGCGCCGAACTGCGTCCCGTTGCGGGCCATCGTCGTGACGACCGACGAGCCATCGACCTGGGACGCCCAGGCCGTGAGTGACCGGGCCGCGGCCATCGCGAGGGTGAGGAACAGCAGATGGTTGGCCGACAGGTATCGCGCGACCTCGACCCGCCGCGGGTGCTCCCCGGCGACCAGCGACGGCAGCAGGTGCTTGAGCAGCAGGTTGGTCGCGGCCTGCGTGCGGACGTGCACGTCGTCTCCCATCGCGACCGCCTGGGCGGCGAAGGAGAGCACATCGACCGGGCCGCTGTCGGCGAGCGCGGCGGTCAGCACGGGCGCGACGGCTTCGCGCAGGAACACCAGCCGCTCGACGGCGCCAGCGGTGTCCCGGCCGAACCAGGCAACGTCACCGGAGCCCTGGCCGAGCGGTGCCCAGGCGGTGGCGCCACCGGCCTCCAGCCCGACCACCCAGACCGGGGTCGTCGGACCCAGCACGGTCGCCATGGGTACGACGACGCCGTGCTCGTTGGCCGGTTGCAGGTCGATCCGGCCGCTGGCCAGCAGCACGTCGGCCGCGTCGACGTCGGCCGCCCAGCCCTCGGCGACGACGGCTGCCCGCATCGACCGGCGCAGCGGGTCGCAGGCGTCGCCCAGCTCGATGGCGGGGCCGGCGTGCAGCAGGACCCGGCCGGACAGTGCAGGCACGGCAGCTGCCGCGGCGCGCACACCCGACAGGACGGGTACGCCGGTGTCGAGCCGGCGCAGCACCTCGGCGTTCGCCTCGTCGACGCGCGCGGTCAGCGGCCCGAACAGCCTGCGCAGGGCCCCGACCGCGACCGGGTCACCGCCGGCCGGGATCCGCCAGTCCACCTGCTGCGACGGCCTGCCCTGGTCGGCGACGGCGGCGGCGAACAGCGGCAGGCCGACGTTGACCACACCGACCTCGGCGGGGAGCTGCAGGACCTCGGCCATCTAGGTGCCCTTCTGGTCGGCGGCGGCGGCTGCCGCGGCGGCGTCGAGCAACCTGGCGGTGGCGAGGGTGAAGGCATCGCGGGTCGTGCGGGCCGCGACCCTGAGCTCGCCGGCTTGGCGGGCGCAGTCGGCGGCCATCCCCTCGACCACCGGCGGGGCGGCGCCACCGGCCGCCGTCCGGGTCTCGACGATGTGCCGCGGGTCGAGCACGTCGGTCAGGTCGGTGCCGGCGAGGCCGAGCACCCGCCCGTCGTACTCCGCCGCTGCGGCATCGAGCCGGGCGCCGTCGAGGTCGATGCCGCGCAGGCCGTCGGCATTGGCGGTGCGCACCGCGATCCCGACGACCTGGTAGGCCGTCCGGTAGTCCAGACCGCAGGTCTGCATGACGTACTCCGCGAGGTCGGTGGCCTGGCAGAAGCCGGCTTCCAGCGCGCGCCACATCCGGGCGTCGTTGACAGCCAGGGTGCGCACGACGCCGTTGGTCAGCCGGGTCGTGCGAAGGGCCAGGTCCAGGGCGCGTGGCACCTCGCCGTAGGCGTAGATGAGATTGTCGCTGCGGGCCGACGGGCTTTTGATCACGGCGAGAAAGCCGGTGAGGCGACCGATCAACGTGCCCGAGGCGCCGCGGATAATGGACAGCGCATAGGGGTTGCGCTTGTTCGGCATCAGCACGCTGGACCGGCTGTAGCCGTCGGCGACGGTGACGTAGTCGAATTCGCTGCTGGCCCAGATCTCGAGGTCCTCGGCCAGCTTGCTCTGGGTGCCGATGAGCGACGCCGCGTTGCTGAGCATGTCGACCAGGCCGTCGGTCTGCCACATCGCGTCGCGGGTGTGTTCGATGACGCCGTCGAAGCCGAGCAGCTGCGCAACCGGGCCGCGGTCGTCGAGCAACCGGCTGCCGTTGACGCAGCCCGCGCCACCGGGGCTCGTGTTGGTCCAGGCGAGCGCTTCGACGAGCCGCCGTGCGTCGCGAAGCACCGGGTAGGCGAACGACAGCAGGTAGTGGCCGAACGTCGAGGGCTGTGCGTGCTGCAGATAGGTCTGGTCGGGGAGCCAGGTGCGGCTGTGCTGGGCGGCGGTCGTCGCGATCGTGTCGGCGAGGTCGGCGGCGGCCTCGATGAGGTCGGCCAGCTGGCCGCGCAGGTGCAGGCGCAGGGCGATCCGGACGGCCTCGCGGCGCGGCCGGCCGGCGTGCAGCCACCCGGCGTCGTCACCGATCTGCTGGGTGAAGCGCCGCTCCCGGCTGTTGTAGGGCTCGCCGTACGCCGGGTCGTAGGGGAAGTCCTCCGGGGCGATGCGGACCGTCTCGAGCAGCAGGGTCAGCAGCCGCCGGGCAGCCCCGGCCGGGATGACGGCGCGGCCACGCAGGTCGAGCACGTGGGCGAGGTCGGCGAGATTGAGCCCGGCGTGCAGCAGTGGGGCGTCGGCGTTCTCGAGGGCGAAGCCCGAGTCGATGAGCTCGGGTGCGGGACCGTCCAGGGGCGGTCCGAGCCGCTGGCCGGAGCTCACGCCGGGGCGCCGAGGAAGCCGGCGACGGCGTCCAGCAGGCCGCCGGTGTGCCAGAACAGTGCGGGGGCGTCGCCGACGACCGATGGCAGGACGGCCAGGGCCTTGGCGGTGTAGACCGGGTCGAGCACCAGCCCCGCGGCGCGCAAGGCGGTCGTTGCGGCCAGATTGCCTGCTGGCGAGGCGATCCCGTGCCCGGGGCCGCGGGCATCGACGACGTGCACGTCGGCAGCGGTCGGCAGCTGTTCGCCCGATCGGTCGGCCACCTGGCGGGCCAGCGACAGCACCCGCGCCGCCACCTCGTCGGGCGGCCGGCTGACCGACGCACCGACGACCCGGAGCTGACGGCCGTGGGCGACGGCTCCGGCGACCAGGCCGGCGAGGGTGCCGCCCGCCCCGGTTGCGACGACGACGGTCGGCCGTGCCCCGGCGAGCTGGTGGAGGAGCTCGTCGACCGCGAGGCGGTAGCCGGTGGCACCGGTGGCGTTGGCACCCCCGCGCGGTACGGCGTACGGGCGGTGGCCCTGTGCGGTGAGATCAGCTGCGGCACAGTCGATGCCCGCGTCGACCGAGCTGCGGTCCGGATCGCCGGTCCAGCGGACCTCGGCGCCCCAGGCGGTGGCGGCGGCGAGATTGGGATGGGCGTCCCGGGGTTGCGGTGGACCGGCCAGGACCAGGACGCAGCGCAGCCCGGTGAAGGCTGCCGCCGCCGCCGCGGCCTGGACGAAGTTGGACCCGGCCGCGCCGCCGGTGACGAGCACGTCAGCGTCGCCGGCCTCGGCGAGCAGCAGCTCGAGCTGGCGGGCCTTGTTGCCGGCGACAGCGAACCCGGTCAGGTCGTCGCGCTTGACCAGCAGCGAGGCGACCCCGAGGGCCGCGGCCAGCCGGGGCGCGTCGACCAGCGGGGTGGGCAGCACCGCGAGCGGGGTGCGCTGCAGCACGGTCACGACCGGGCCCTCGCGACGACGAGGTCGACCATCGAGCCGGCCGAGCCGGTGTCCGGGCCGAGGCAGGCCAGCTCGTCCTCGGTCAGCAGGGCGCCGAGACCCGGGCCGGCGAGGGCGGCCTGCAGCGCGGCCTGCGCCTGATGCTTGCCCAGCCGTGGGGTAAGCAGGGCGAGCGCGGCTTCGCTGCGGGTTTCCTGGCCGAGATTGACTGCCATCCGACTGATGTCGACCTCAAGCCCTTCGAGTAGCTCGACCGCGAGTTGGGTCGCGGTGCAGGTGAGCAGGCAGACTTCGGGCAGCGCGAGCCACTCGGCCTTCCAGCTGCGGCCGTCGCGCTCGTGCGCCCCGGTCATCCCCTCCAGCAGCACCCCCGAGGAGGCCCGGACCAACCGGGCGAGGGTGTCGAGATGCTCGCTGCGCTCGGGGTTGCGCTTGTGCGGCATGGTGATGCTGCCGACGACGCCTGCCCGCGCCGGCTCGGCCAGCTCGCCGAGCTCCGGGCGTTGCAGCTCGTAGACCTCACCGCCGATCCGGGCCAGGGTGCCGCTGATCATCGCCAGGACCTGGCCGACCTCGGCGATGCGGTCGCGAGCGGTGAGCCAGGAGGTGACCGGCTCGCCCAGGCCGAGCTCCGCGCAGAAGCGGCGGCGGACGGCCAGGCCCGCGGCGCCGTGCGCGGCGAGGGTGCCGACGCCACCACCGAGCTGGCCGACCAGCCAGCGCGGCGCCCCCTCGTCGAGGCGGTCGAGGTGCCGGCCGAGCTCGTCGGCCCAGGACGCGGCCTTCCAGCCGAAGGTGATCGGTGCGCCGGGCTGGCCGTGCGTGCGCCCGGCCATCACCGTGTCGCGGTGCCGGACGGCCAGTCCCAGCGCGGCCTGCTCGGCCCGTACCACGTCCCGGCGGACCAGCCGGCAGACCTCGCGCAGGGCCAGGGAGGTCCAGGTGTCGGTGACGTCCTGCACGGTCGCGCCGACGTAGACGTGCCGATGGACCGCCGGCGGCAACACCTGCTGCAGGGCCCGGATCACCCCGAGCGTCGAGTGCCCGGTCTCGCGGGTCTGCGCCGCGACGAGGTCGAGGTCGAGCAGCTCGACCTGCGCCAGCTCAGTGATCGTCGTCGCGGCGCCCGGAGGCACCAGGCCCTCAGCCGCCTGCGCCCGGGCCAGCGCGGCGAGTACGTCGAGCCAGCCCTGCAGCCGGGCTCGCTCGTCGAACACCGCGCGGGACTCCGGCGTGCCCCACAGGTGGGCGTACATCGCCGAGTCGGCCAGCCGGGCCGTCACCGGGCCAGGCCGACCGCGGTGTCGAGCGCCGCACGCAGATGGCCGAACGACGCGCCCCACGGCACGACGACGGTCTGCCCGTCGACCTCGACGTGCTCCTCGAGCAGGCAGCACTTGGTGAGCAGGACCTCGCCGGGCTGCAGGTGGACGCCCCTTGCCAGGTTGCGCGGGCAGGTGTCGACCTGAGGCACGGTCCCGGCGTACAGGGCGTCGTGGATGGCCCGCGAGCGGGCGCAGCCGAGCAGGATCCAGTCCTGTCGTGGCGGCACCTCGTCGAGATAGGACACCTCGGCGCCGGGCACCTCCATCGTCCCGCCGCGGCAGGGCAGCAGATAGTGCGCCGCCGGTTGCGCCGGCAGCAGGTCCGGGAGGGCGACGACGTGCGGCACCGGCAGGACGCCGGGCAGGTCCTCGGCGGTCGCGAGCACCCGCTCGACCTGGTCCAGCAGCTTCGCCGGCCAGGGCGGGGCGACGTCCAGGACGCGCAACCGGACGGGGGCGGGATCGAGCACGAAGCTGACGTGGCCGTAGCGCCCCTCGACCACGACGCAGCGCACGCCCGGCACCTCGGCGGCGGCCTTGACCAGGTCGCTCGGGATGCCCGTGTCGAGCTCCGGCCGGTGCAGCCAGACCGTGTCGGAAACCCCTGCCAGCAGGGTTATGTCGTCGACGTCACAGAACAGCGGGGTCGTGGTCGACGTGTGCACCTCGATGAGGGCGGCCTCGCCGGCCCGGCGCACGAGCATGTAGCGGGTGCGGCGGTAGACCGGCCGTGACGTCAGCAGGGCGCGCAGCGGTTCGAGCTCGAGCGGCACATCGACGTCGGTGACCGAGACCTCGCGGTAGCGGCTCGGGACGGTGCTCATCGGGCCCGCACCCGGCTGTCGAAGGTGTCGGCGCGCAGCCCCAGGCGCAGCGCCTCGAGCCCGAGTGCGTCGGCCGGGGCGACGTTGGCGAGGTTGACGTCTGGGCCGAACCGGCGGATGAGCCAGGCCTGCTGCTCCTTCTGTGGCGCCTCGAACACCGTCGTGCCGACGCCGATCGCGGCGACGACCGCGTCCACGACCTCGGGGCGGACCTGCCCGTCGGCGGCGAACAGCCCGACCGTGCCGCTCTCCCGGCCCTCGGTGACGACCCAGGTCGCTCCCGCTTCGAGGTCGGCGGCGGCCTCGGCGGCCCAGGTCTGCGGCACGGCGGCGGCGAGCGGGTCCTTGCTGCCGATCTCGGCCAGCACGATGAAGCGCTCGGCTGCGGCCTCGATCAGGTCGGCCTTCGCCGCCGCGCCCATCGTCGCGACGCCGCAGGACACCTCGACGCAGGGGAAGCCGGTCTCGGCGGCCCAGTCGAAGTAGGCCGGCGCGACGCCCTGCTGCCAGGCCACTTCGAGCAGCGTCCCGCCGGTGCAGGCGAGCACGCCGTGGCTGTCGAGGATGGCGAGCTTGTCGGGGAGTCCCGGGTCGAGGTAGGCGGTGCCCCAGCCGAGTTTCCACACATCGACGTAGTCGCCGCAGACCGTGAGCAGCGCCTCGACCTCGGCGACCGGCAGGCCCTTGTCGAGCACGTGGGTGATGCCGCGCCGCCGGGGCTTGGCGGTGCGCTCGGGCAGGGTGAGGAAGCTCGGCACGACGTTCACCATGGTAGACAACCGCGCACCGATTGGAGGCCCGTGTGACCGAGCTCGACGCCCTCGCCCAGCAGCTCCGGGAGCTGCCGGGTGTCCTCGCCAAGGCCGACATCGGGCTCGTGGCGGAGGTCTTCGGCGGCGGTGACTGGTACGCCGGGCCGGGCGACGACGGCGCGGTCCTGCCAGCCGGCCAGGGCCAGGTCGTGGTCGGCGGCGAGGCGATCCTGCCGGCGTTCGTCGCGGCCGACCCCTACGGCGCGGGCGTCGCGGCGGTGCTCGCCAACGTCAATGACCTGGCTGCGATGGGCGCCCGCCCGCTGGCCCTGCTCGACACGGTGGTCGGGTCCGAGGCGGTCGCCCGGGAGGTGCTGCGCGGCCTGCACTGGGCCGCCCAGCTGTACGACGTGCCGGTGGTCGGCGGGCATCTGACCCGCACCGACGGGCCGCCGGCCTTGTCGGCGTTCGGGGTGGGCCGGGCCGACCGGGTGCTGTCGGCAAACCATTGCGCGCCGGGCCAGGTGCTGGTCCTGGGCTGCTGCATCGAGGGCACGATGCGGGCGGACTTCCCGTTCTTCCCATCCTTCCACCAGCGGGGCAATCGGCTCGCCGGCGACGTGCGGCTGCTCGCCGACCTCGCGACGGCGGGCGCCGCGGTCGCCGCCAAGGACGTGAGCATGGCTGGGCTTGTCGGCTCGCTGGCGATGCTGCTGGAGCCGGGCCGGCTCGGGGTCGAGGTCGATCTCGACCTGCTGCCGGTGCCGGCCGGGGTGGCACTGGATGCGTGGCTGGGCTGCTTCCCGTGCTACGCGTTCGTGCTGGCGACGCCGGTCGAGCAGGTCGATGCCTGCGTGGCCGGCTTTCGCGACCGGGGGCTCACCGCCGAAGCACTCGGGGTGCTCGACGACAGCGGTCAGGTGCGGCTGCGCCGCGGTGCGCAGACCGCGACCGTCTTCGACCTGCACGCGCAGGGCGTCACGAATCTGCGCGGCTGACCGGCTCACCGCAGCGGGATCGACATCTGCTGGTGCAGCATGCCGAGTTGGTCGGCGGGGGCGCCCTCGCGACGCCAGCCCAGGTCGAGAAAGAACGGCACGTTGGGCGCCTGCACCTGCGCCAGCATCCGGTTGCCGCCCAGCGCCCCGGCGGTCGCGACCGCGAGCCGCACGAGTGGGCCACCGATCCCGGCGTGCCGGTGCTCGCGCAGCACCGCCAGGCGGTCGCCCTTCCAGAGCCCGTCGGCGGAAAGGGGATACAGCCGGACGGTGCCGGCGGCCACGCCGTCGACGACGCCGAGGACGTGCACGGTCGCCCCGGAGACGTCGTACGCGTCGAGGTCGTCGGGGTCGAAAAGCCGCTGCTCGTCGACGAAGACGGCGTGGCGGATCGCGTGGTGCGCCGCCAACTCGGCCGGCCCCCGGATCGGACGGCAGCGCAGTGTGGTGAGCTCAGGCGAACAGTGGGAGGGCAGGACGGCCGTCACGTAAGCCTCCGTCCGCCCGCTCGAAGGCCCCCATGCCCGAGCACGCCTGGCAGCGCGCGCAGCCGGCCGCGACGCCCGCGGACGACATGCCCTTACTCGCGAGATAGGGCACGACCTGGCGGTAGACGGCCTCGACAGCTTCCTTCGGCGGCGGCAGCAGGTCCTCCATCAGGCTGCCGGGAACCGGGCGCAGCGGCACGATGAAGGGGTAGACGCCCAGGTCGATGGCCCGCTTGCAGCCGTCGACGGTGAGTCGCTCGTCCTCGCCCATCCCGAGGATGACGTAGGTCGACACCTGGCCCGGGCCGAACGCCTTGACAGCCCGCTCCCAGGCGCCGAAGTAGGCATCGACACCCCAGCGCGCCTTGCCCGGGGCGACCCGCGCGAGCACCGCGGGGTCGAAGGTTTCGATGTGGATACCGACCGAGTCGATACCCATGTCGGCGACCCGGTCGATGACGTCGAGGTCGGCCGGCGGCTCGAACTGCACCTGCACCGGCAGGCCGGCCGCCGCCTTGACCGCCTCGCCGCATCGCCCGACGTACATCGCGCCGCGGTCAGGCGTTGCCGTGCTGCCGGTGGTCAGCGTCGCATCGACCGCGCCGTCGAGTTCCTTGGCGGCCAGCGCCACCTCGGCCAGCATCACCGGCGTCTTCTTGGCGATGGTCCGGCCGGCGGCGAGGGTCACGCCGATACCGCAGAACGTGCACTGGTCGTCGTTGCCCCAGTAGGCGCAGGTCTGCAGGACGGTGCTCGCAACCGAATCCAGGTGCAGCAAGGCGATCTGGTGGTAGGGGATGCCGTCCTCGGTGGTCAGGTCGTAGTACCTCGGGCGGGGCGCGAGGGCCGCACCGGCGAGCCGTCGGCCGTCCTCGTAGATCCCCCAACTGCCGTCGTCCTCGCCGCGCAGGGCATAGGGCGAATGCTGGACGTACGCCGCACTGGTCGGGACCGTGGTCTGGACGCCCTCGACGTAGAGCATGCCGGCGTCGGCCGGACCTGCGCCGCCGGCGCGGGCCGCCAGCGGCACCTCGACGCGCAGACCGTGACTCTGCAGGGCCGTCAGCAGGTGGGCCACCTCGGCCGCGGAGGGGATCGGGGCTCCGGGGTGCGGCAGGGGAGTCGTGATCGTCATGCAGGCGGGCCCTTCGTCCAGCAGCGGTCCACGTCATCGGGGCTAGGCATTCACTATAGGAAACATCACCGGGCGCGCAAGGCCGGTGCTCAGGTCGCTCGCAGGGCTGCGGCGTGCTCCTCCCGGGCGGTTGCGTCGCCGTGTACCGAGACCTCGCCCGCGCCGGGTGGTGCTTCGCCGACCTGCCCGCTCGCGAGGTCGACCTGCACCGGCAGGACCTCGTGCACGCTGGCGCGGAACTCCTCGTCGGGGCTCGCCGTCACGAGGAGCGCGCGGCCGGTCGACACCTCGGCCTCGAGCCGGTGGTAGGGGACGAACGGGTCACCGGGGGAGGAGCCATCCTCCTCGAGCACGACCCAGCTGCGGCCCTGCTCACGGGCCTCGTGCAGGGTCCGGACCCGCCGCGCGGCCGCCTGCTCGGCCAGCACTTCCCTGTGCCGCATGGCGAGTGCCGCCTGCGCGATCAGGCCGAGATCGAGCTCGAACGAGCTGAGCCCGCGCTCCTCGACGACCTGCGTCACGAGCTCGGCGCCGGTGGCGTCGGCGGTGAGCAGCGCGCCGGTCGACGGGCCGAGCTCGCGCAGCCGGTCCAGGGTGAAACGCACCAGCGTCACCGCCCGCTGGTAGATGTCCGGCCGGGTCATCACGGCCGGGAACAACCGCGCCTGGCCCTGTTGCCACGAGGCAGCGGTCGCGGCCGGCACCGGGGCGTCGTCGACCTGAGCCCACCCGTCGCCGGCTGGTGGTCCACCCGCTGTGGTCATTGCGCTCCTCTGCTCCGTCGTTCACGATGGTGCACATGACGTTCGCTATCCGACTCGGACTTGGCGTTTCCCGATGATCCCCCTTGCGGTCGTCGCGGTCGGGGGCAACGCCCTGACCGCTGCCGACGAGAAAGGCACGTGGACCGAGATCGCCGCCAACGCCGCCGAGATGGCAATCTGCCTGGCGGAGTTGCGCACCGCCGGCTGGCAGGTCGCTGTCGTGCACGGCAACGGTCCGCAGGTCGGCAATCTGGCGATCCAGCAGGACGAGGGCGCGTCGCTCGTCCCCGGGCAGCCGCTGCATCAGCTCTGCGCCATGACCCAGGGCCAACTCGGCAGCGTCCTGGCCCGGGCCATCGACCGGCACTGCGGCGCCGGGTCGGCCGTCGCCGTCGTCACCCACGTCGAGGTCGACCCCGACGATCCGGCCTTCGACCACCCGACCAAGCCGATCGGGCCGTTCTTCAGCGCCGGGCTGGCCGCCGAGCTCGCCGCCGACCGCGGCTGGTCGATGGTCGAGGACGCCGGCCGCGGTTACCGGCGGGTCGTTGCCTCCCCCAGACCGGCTGGGGTGGTGGAGATGTCAGCGATCAGCACGCTGCTGCAGGCGGGGCACGTGGTGCTCGCCGCGGGCGGCGGCGGCGTCGCCGTACGCGTGGAGGAAGACGGCAGCCTCACCGGCGTGGATGCCGTGATCGACAAGGACCACGCAGCTGCGGCGCTGGCCACCGCCATTGGTGCCAGTGAGCTCTACCTGCTGACCGGCGTCGACTGCGTCCTGCTCGACTTCGGGACGCCGCGGCAGCGGCCGGCCCACGTCCTGACCCCGCAGGAGGCGGAGCGGCATCTCGCCGACGGGCAGTTCCCCGAGGGCAGCATGGGGCCCAAGGTCACCGCTGCGCTGCGCTTCCTCGCCGACGGGGGATCCCGGGTCATCATCACCTCGGCGGCGAAGCTGGCCGCGGCGGCTGCCGGCGAGCCCGGCGCGGGGACCTCCATGACTGCGCTGGCGCAACTCGCCGACGCGGTCGATGTCGCATGACGGCGACCGGTGTGCAGGTCGCCAAGGACTCCTACCTCGACTCGCTGCTGCTGATGGTGGCGACCGTGACGATGACCGACACGCAAGGGGTCACCTGGGCCGGCGCGGTAATGGCCTCGCCCAAGGGACTCGAAGACCTCGCGGCAGCCGGCTTCTCCGGTGGGGAGCTCGACGGGCTGGGTGCCAACGACCTCGTCCTGGCGGTCAAGGCCGACGACGAGGACGCGCTGCGGGCCGCCCTCGCCAGTGGTCGCGAGGCGGCCTTCGCCGAGCGCACCGCCGCCGGGCCGGCCACCGAACGGCCCCCGACGAGCATCGCCGAGGCAGGCCGCCGGGACCCCGAGACCAACGTGGCGATCGTTTCGGTGCCGGGGGAGTACGCCGCGCTGGAGGCCCACCATGCCTTGTCGGCCGGGATGCATGTCCTGCTGTTCAGCGACGGCGTGCCGGTGGAGCAGGAAATCGAGCTCAAAGCGCGGGCCGCTGAGCTCGGGCTGCTCGTCATGGGCCCTGGCGCGGGCACGGCGGTCCTCGGCGGCACCGGGCTCGGCTTCGCCAACGCCCTCGGCGAGCGCACCGACAGCGCCGTCGGCGTCGTGGCGGCCGCCGGCACCGGGGCGCAGGAGGTCTCGGCGCTGCTGGCCCGCTGGGGGGTCGGTGTCTCGCAGGTCGTCGGGGTCGGCGGTCGCGACCTGTCCAAGGCCGTCGGTGGCCGGATGGCCCAGCTGGCGACCCGCGCCCTGGACGCCGACGCCGGCACCGCCGCGGTGCTGCTGGTCTCCAAGCCGCCGGATCCCGGCGTGGCGCGCACCGTGCTCGCCGAATGCCGCAGCACCCCGGCGGTCGCGGTCTTCCTCGGCCTGGACGACCTCGAGCCGCCCGCCGGGGTGCGGCTGGCCCGGACCCTCGAGGAGGGTGCCCGGGCAGCCGCCGAGCTCGCCGGCGGCGCCGTGCCGGGGCTGGTCGACGGCTTACGTGCCGCGGTCGCCGCGGTCCACCTCAACGACTCGCGGACGATGGTCCGCGGCCTGTTCTCGGGGGGCACGCTGTGCTACGAGGCGCAGGCGATCCTGGAGCAGCACCTCGGCCCGATCTGGTCGAATGAGCCGCTGCGCAAGGAGTGCGCCACACCCGCGCCGGACGGCGCGCACCTGCTGCTCGACCTGGGGGCGGAGGAGTACACCCGGGGCGTGCCGCACCCGATGATCGACCCGTCCACCCGGCTCGACCTGCTCCGGCGGCAGGCCGAGGAGCCCGCCGTCGCCGTGGTCCTCATGGACGTCGTGCTCGGCCACGGCAGCCACCCCGACCCGGCCGGCCAGCTGGCGCCGGTTTGCGCCGAGTTGATGGCCGACGGCGGCCCGCAGGTCGTCGCCTACGTCCTCGGCACCGAAGGCGATCCCCAGGTCTACTCCCGGCAGCGGGCGGCGCTCGAGGCGGTCGGCTGCATCGTCCCGGAGACCAACGCACGGGCGGCCCACGCCGCCGCGGCGCTCGTCCTGCGACGACCCGAGCTGGCGGAGGTGGGCGCTTGACCCCGCTCGCCCTCGTCACCTACTCCACCAAGCCGCGCGGCGGGGTGGTGCACACCCTCGCCCTCGCCGAGGCGCTGCACGCCCTTGGCGCACCGGTTCGGGTGGTTGCCCTGGGCGATCCGGACACGGGGTTCTTCCGGCCGGTCCGTGCCCCGGTCACGATCGTGCCAGGACCGGCCGGGGAGCTGTCGCTCGAGGACAAGGTGCTGGGCAGCATCGACGCCCTGGCGCGGGTGCTGGCCCGCGCGGACGAGCCGGTGCTGCACGCCCAGGACTGCATCGGCGCCCGGGCAGCGGCCCGCGTCCGGGACGCCGGCGCCCGGGTGCAGGTCGTGCGCACGGTGCACCACGTGGACGACTTCTCCAGCCAGGTGTTGATGGACTGCCAGCGGGCCGCGATCCTCGAGCCCGACCTCGTGCTCGCGGTGAGCGAGGTCTGGCAGCGGCAGCTGCAGGAGGACTACGGCGTCCGGGCCGGCGTCGTCCCCAACGGGGTCGACGTGGCCCGGTTCGCGACCGCCCCCTCGGCCCGCGCCGCCGAGGTGCGGGCCTCGGTCGGGGCCACCGACCGGCCACTGTTGCTCAGCGTCGGCGGGGTCGAGCCCCGCAAGGGCAGTGACTCGCTGGTCCGTGCGCTCCACCTGCTCAACCATCATCCGGGGCCGGCGCCGGTCCTCGCGGTGGTCGGCGGTCACTCCTTCCAGGACCACCGGGCCTACCGCGACGCGGTGCTCGCCGAGCTGGGCCCGCTCGGCCTCGAGCTCGGCGTCGACGTCGTGCTCGTCGGCACCGTGCCCGAGTCCGACATCCCCGCCTGGTACGCCGCGGCCGACGTGCTCGCCTTCCCCTCGGTCATGGAGGGGTTCGGCCTGGCCGTGCTCGAGGCGATGGCCGCCGGGCTGCCCGTCGTCACGAGCGACCTGCCGGTGTTTCGCGAGTGGCTCGTGCCGGACCGCGATGCGCTGCTCGTGCCGGTCGGCGACGTCGAGGCCCTGGCAGCCGCCCTGGCGCGGGCACTCACCGACGCTGACCTGCGGCGCGGGTTGATCGGGGCCGGCCGGGCCGTCGCGGACCGGTTCACCTGGCGGGCCAGCGCCGAACGGCACCTCGAGGTCTACGCCGACCTCGGCCTGGCGGTGGCCTGAGCCACAGGCCGGCTCCGGCTCCCGCCGGCCCGGTCGCAGCCCCAGGCCGGCTCCCCTGTCCTCGGCGGACGACCACAACAGCAGTGAAGCGTCCGTGCCGGCAGCAGGTCTGCGCGATTTTGGGCCCTTTTGGCTCGCGATGCCGGCCCGCTTCCCTGCTGTCCTGGTCGTGCGGGAGCGCGGCCGCGGTGCAGGTCGGTTGGCCGGCGCGGCCCACCTACCTGAACACCACCGTGCGCGCGCCGTTGCGCAGCACCCGGTGGTCCAGATGCCAGCCGACGGCCCGGGCCAGCGCCATCGACTCGAGGTCGCGGCCGACGGCGACCAGCCGCTCAGGGGTGTGCGTGTGATCCACCCGGGCCACCTCCTGCTCGATGATCGGCCCCTCGTCGAGCTCGGCGGTGACGTAGTGCGCCGTCGCACCGATCAGCTTGACCCCTCGCTCGTGCGCCTGGTGGTA
>JBKJOO010000460.1:0-8049 GCA_046595615.1 Mycobacteriales bacterium
ACGCCACCGCCTGCCTGTCGGTGCCACCTATTTCCTCTGTTACGTAACGTTTCTCCCGGCATGGACTGGCAGCGACCGGCACCGACTGGCAGGCACATCTTCTGGAACGAGCCTGGAACGAGCTCCAACCCCGTGCGATGATGGACATCGCATGAGGAGGTCACCGCCTATGTCCTACACCCGAGCCAAGACCTTGAAGGACGGGACCGTCCGGCACTACGCCGCCTACCTCGGCGCCGACGGCCGCTACCACGAAGAAGGTGGGTTCAAGACCGAGAAGGAAGCCGCCAAGAAGGCCGCGCAACTCGAACTCGACGCCTCCCGCGGCGACTGGGCCTCCCCGATCGCCGGACGCACCACCTTCACCGACTACGTCGGCACCTCCTACTGGCCCACCACGCAGCACCTGGAAGTGTCCACCCGCACCGCCTACCGCTACTACCTCGACAAGCGCTTCCTGCCCCGATTCGGCCCCCTCCCGGTGCGCCGGATCAGCCCAGCCATGATCCAAGCCTGGGTCAACGACGTCACCACCGGCGGCCTGAGCCCACGATCGGTCGTGAAGTACCACGCGCTACTGCACAAGATCTTCGCCCGCGCCGTCATCGACCGGCTGGCCGTCGGCGAGTTGAACGAGGGCCTGGTAGATGTTGAAGTTGTTCTTGCCGGCGGTGGCGGTGTAGGAGCGGCCCGCGGCGAAGTGCTGGGCGCCGGTAAAGGTGCGTAGGCAACCGGAGATCTTCTGCCGGATTTTGACCATGCGGATGTCGCGTTCGGCGAGGTTGTGATCGTTATGCGGATGTCCGCATAACGATTATCAGGGATATCCATCTGACCGGACTTCACGCTCAGTTCAGGCGCGCCACGGCCGGTCCGCAGGCGGCCGATCCAGCGTAGGAGGGTGGCCCCGGCGACCCGGCGGGATGGGTGGCGTGAGCTTGGGCGACGGGTTGGCGACGAGCTAGTCCTATTGTGCCATTCCTTGGCCGGGGCGGCAGGCGCAGACTACCGAAGGAGCTGCGCCGGGGAGGCCGAAATGCGTGTGCTGGTGGTCGACGACGAGCCGGACATCCGTCGGTTCATGTCGCATGCGCTACTTGCGCAGGGCATGCAGGTCGACACCGCAGCCGATGGCGACGGGGCGCTCCTCCAACTACGCCGCGAGACCTACGACGTGATGCTGCTCGACGTGCTCATGCCGGGCACCTCGGGCCTTGAGTTACTGCCGTTGGTCTTCAAGCTCAACCCCAGCCTGCGGGTCATGATGATCTCTGCGCTGAACGAGCCGCGCACCCGGGTCAGATGTCTGGAGCTCGGAGCCGTCGATTACCTCTCCAAGCCGTTCGTGCTCGGCGAGCTGGTGGCCCGGGTGCGTATCCATACCCGGGTGGGCAGTGGCAGCACCGTGACCCGCGTCGAGCAACGCCAGGGCGAGCGGCGGATGAGCGGCCGGAGGGTGCACGCCCGGCGCCGGGACCAGAGCGCCGAGGGTCCGCCTGGCGAGGATGGTCGCTTCCTGCGGTCACCGGGGGTGACCCTCGATGTGCGAAGTAGGCGGGTGCACGTCGGCGCAGAAGTCGTCAGCTTGTCCGAGCGGGAGAGTCTGGTCCTCGCGTTCTTGATTCGGCGATCGGGCGATGTGTGTACGCGCCAGGAGATCCTCACCGAGGTGTGGGGGCCAGCCGCGGCCCAGAACGGCAATCTGGTCGACGTCTACGTTGGCCGATTGCGGGCAAAACTACCGACCGACACCATCACCACCGTCCGGAATGCTGGTTATGCGTTCAACGCTGCGTAGGTCAGCTCCGGAGCTGGGCCTCGCCGCGTTCGTTGCCGGCAACACGGCCGTCCTGCTGACGGCCAAGGTCGGCCAGACCGTCCCGTTCCACTTCATCTGGATCAGCCTGACCCTGGTTTACGGCTACCGCACCTGGTCGGCGACCCGGACGTTGCTGGCGCTCGCGGTCGTCTGCACGATCACCGCCGGGAGTTTGCTGATCGCGGTCGACACCGATGGGCTTGACCCCGCCGAGTTGACCGAGGTCCCGCTGATGGCGGCGGTCTTCCTGGCGAACATCCTGCACGCCCGACGTCGCGAGGCCGCGCTTGCGCAGGTCCGGCGGTACGCCGCCGAACAGGAGCGGCAACGCCAGAACGAACGCGACTTCCTGCGCGATGCATCGCATCTGTTGCGTACCCCGGTCACGATCGCCCGTGGCTTCACCGAGTTGCTGCGAGCTGGTCTCACGAACCCGGAGTTGATGGCCGACGCCGACGTGATCCTGAGGGAGCTCGACAGTGTCACCCGGATCTCGTCCCGACTACTGCTGCTGACTGCCACCGATCTCGAGCAGCTGCTCGAAGCCGAAGACACCGATGTCGCAGACCTGGTCGAACAGGCCGGACTGCGATGGCCGCCGGCGGCGGCCAGACACTGGCAGGTGCAGACCGAGGAGTGCCAGGTCTTCGGCGATGCGGCATTGCTGGAGTCGGCCCTCGACGCCCTGATCGAGAATGCCGTCCGGCATACCAACGACGGCGACACGATCGGGCTTCGCTGCAGCCGAAACGGCAACGACGTCATCGTAAACGTCCGTGACGATGGCCAGGGAATTCCCAAGGAGTTGCTACCTACGCTATTCGAACGCAAATGGCGGCCCCGGAGCCCAGGCGAGCGGACCGGCTCCGGTCTTGGCCTCGCTATCGTCAAAGCCATCACCGCCGCCCATCACGGAGATGTGCATGCCACTAACTCCCGCGCAGGTGGGGCCGAGTTCACGCTGCGGCTGCCGGCGGCGCCCCGCGCGCCAGGTCGCGGGCCCGAGACGCGTCGATTCCCACTCCCCGTTCACCCCGGGTCGGAGCCGGTCACCATCGGACTCGAAACGCAGGTCGGTCGCGTTCTCTGAGGCCCATATCCACCGTTGCGGCTGGCGGTTTGCCATGTCGCAGACCGCGGATGTCCGGGCTGGCTCGGTGTCCTGCCCCGCAGGAAGATCGTTGACCGGACGTCCATCCGTCAGGCCAGAAGCGATGGCCCAGGACGAGGCGATTTCCGTCGGGGTCAACGACGGTAACTCCCCACTTGTCCCAGTAAGGATTGCGGGCTGCGACCCGCTGGCCGCCCGCACGGACCAGTTGATCGACGGCCTCCTCGTCGATCGGGCGGCCGACGTAAAGCACCAAGAGGTCTTCGTCGGTGGAGCTGGGCGGCGTCTGTCCGTTCGGATCCTCGACCAACTCCAGATGCCAGGCCGCCTCGGGCCATCCCAGCATCAGCAAGGCGTGGCCGCCCTCGGCGTCGAACCCGCCCCGGTACAGCACCTCCAGCCCGAGCCCGTCGACCCAGAACCGCTCAGCTTGATTCAGGTCGCGACTGGGGCGGGCGATGCGGAGCTGGCTGAATGCTTGTGGACGCATGCGGGCAGCGTCCCTCACGTAGGAGACTTTCCCACTCGAGGATCGATCAGCAGTCGGGTTGAGGCACTCTGTCGGTATGCCCGTTCGCATCCGTCCCGCCGGCCCGGCTGACGGTGACTTCCTCGCCGAGATGCTCCTCGCCGCGGCCTTCTGGCGACCGGACGGGCCTCGCGGTGATGTGCCGTCGGTCCTGGCACGACCAGAGCTGGCGCACTACGTCACCGGCTGGCCCCGCCCGGGCGACATAGGGGTAGTCGCGGAGCACGGACCACCGGTCGGCGCTGCCTGGCTGCGCCTTCTATCCGAGCAAGACCGTGGTTACGGCTTCGTCGACGCAGCGACGCCGGAGCTGTCGGTCGGCGTGGTCGCGACCTACCGAGGGCGAGGCGTCGGGTCGTTGCTGCTCGAGGCGTTGGTTGAGTCTGCACGTGAGCAGCGCCATCCGGCGCTGAGCTTGAGCGACGAGTTGGACAATCCTGCGCGGCGCCTCTACGAACGCTGCGGCTTCCAGGTGGTCGGTGCAGCCGACGGCTCGCACACGATGCGGCTGGCCCTCTGACGCCCCGATAGACGATCGAGGAGCGGGACGGCCGCCACTGTTAGTCGGGCGCCGGTTATGGATCAGCTCTCGGGCTCATCGGGTAGCTCTCCTCGGAGCCAGGTGATGTAGCGCTCCAGCGTGGCCGTCACCACGACTTGGGCGTCGGCGTCCAGCCTCCGAAAGGCTCCGTAGAGACGGTCGTAGGGGTAGGGGTCGACCGCGGCCATGATGCGCCGGACCGCGCGTTCGGGTAGCGGGATGTTGTTGACGTAGCTGCGCATGACGCTGACCGAGGCACGGTCAGCGCCGATTGCAATGGTGTCACCGGTCAGCAGCGCCCCGCGTCCACCCGCTCCGGGAGCCCAGTGCGCAACGGCGCTGCCAGCGAAGTGTCCCCCGCACTGGATGAAGGTGACCCCGGGCAGCACCTGGCGGACACCGGCCCACAGCTCGATCACCGGGTCGGGCCGACGGATCCAGGCCCGATCGGCCGAAGCGACCAGCACCGGCACCCTGCCGAAGGCGTGACTCCACTGGATCGACGCGCCCGTCAGATGCGGATGGCTGGCCGACACCGCGGTCAGCCCGCCGAGGTCACGCACGGCCTCGATGGCCTCCTGGTCCAGGTAGCCCGGCGCTTCCCAAAGCAAGTTCCCGTTCGGAGTGCGCACGATCAGGCCCCGCTGGCCGATCGCCAGCTCCGGTTCGACCGTGAGGGCGTACAGATCCCCTTCCAACTCCTCCACAGTGGTGCGGTAGCCCTCCGCAGCCATCTGCGTCTGCGTGGTCCAGCGCTGCCCCGTAGCGGGGACGAACTGGCGTTCGTCGGAGCAGATGGCGCAGACCGCGGGGGCATTCTCGCTATCGGGGTGCTCGACGCCGCATGTGGCGCAACTCCAGATCGTCATGACGTCGATCCTGCAACCTCAACCGAGGTTGAGGTCAAACTCCTGATCGGCCCAAGGGAGCTCCCCCGTTCCGACAAGCGGATCGGCCTACGGGCACCGGTCATCCCGGCTCAGCGCCGCAAGCGGTTCGGCTTGCGTTACACCCTGACACGTTCGCTCATGGCCGATGAGCGGTATTGACTATCCCAGGTCAACTCACGGCGCAGGGGCGCAACTGATCCGCCTGCAGCCGATGAGGCGACGACCGGGAAGGAACTGCTACAGCGCATCCGGCGGGAAGCCGCGTCGCCTGTCGCGGTATTCCCGCAGAAGCCGCGCCATGGGGAGGACTGCTGGCACGCGTACCCAATAGCTACCGCCCGCGCCGTGCGATCGCGGACGTGGAGCGGCTGGGAACTGTGACTGGCGGGGGAGCCACGGCCGTTGCCGCGGTGCGTACATTCCGGCCCATGCAGATGCAACTCGACGGGGGCACGTGGGTTATCGGATCCCGGCTTGCCGACGGAGAAGGAGGCTTCGGGCAAGTCTTCGATGTAGTCAACGCTGAGGGGGTCGCCGCGGTGGCCAAGTTGGTGCCAAAGGATCCAGGGGCTGAACGTGAACTGCTGTTCGGTGACTCGCTGGCCGCAGCGGAGTACCGGAACGTCGTCCCCGTCCTCGACAAAGGCGAGCACCTTGATCACTGGGTGCTTGTCATGCCGAAAGCCGACCGCAGTCTGGCCCGACACCTAGCGCAACTGTCGGGTCCACTGCAGGTCGCTGAGGCTGTCGAGGTTCTGACGGACATCGTGACAGCGCTGGCCGACCTGGACGGCCACGTGGTGCACCGAGACCTGAAGCCTGCCAACGTCCTGCTTCTGAGCGGAACGTGGTGTCTGGCAGATTTCGGCATTGCGCGCTACGCCGAGGACGCCACCGTCACCAACACACGGAAGTTCAACTTGTCTCCGCCCTACGCAGCACCAGAGCAATGGCGACTGGAGCGCGCTTCGAACGCCACGGACATGTACGCCTTCGGCGTCATGGCGTACGAAATCTTGTCTGGCGAGCGTCCGTTTCTCGGCCCCGACTTTCGTTCCCAGCACCTGAATGACCCTGCACCGACCCTCACCAGCGGCACGCTGGCGTTGAGAGCGCTCATCGAGGAGTGCCTCTGGAAGCCGCCGGCCATGCGCCCGACCGCCGCGAACGCCCTACAGCGGTTGGCTAACGCGACCAGAGTACCTGCTACCGGCGGCGAGTCTCGGTTGGCCCAGGTGAATCAGGCCGAGTCCGAACGCCTGGCGCACGACCACGCGGCGGCTAGCCACGGTCAAGAGACCGAACGCCAGCGAACCGAGATGTTCGGGATAGCTACCGCGACCTTCGCTTCGATCGTGACCCCGCTCCGCGCCGCGATCGAGGCGCACGCGCCGTTGGCTGAGTTCGAACCGATGCGTTCGGGTTCGAACATGATGTTTGTCGCGCATCTGCAAGCGGGAAAGCTCGGAGTCTCAGTACCGTTCAGAGTCGGCGAGTGGCAGGGCCCCTTCGACGTCCTAGCGCACGCTCAGATCACGGTTCTGCGCAGCGGCCGCGACACGACAGGCTACGAAGGCCGCAGCCACTCGATGTGGTTCTGCGACGCACGCGAGGCTGGCCGTTACGGCTGGTACGAGCTCGCCTTCATGGAGAGTCCTTTCAGCCGAGCGCAGCCGGCCGTCGAGCCGGACGCCCGAACCCCAGACGAAGCCGCGATCGCATTCGGCGGCGTGACCGGAAGCATGCAGCTGGCCTGGCCACCGACGGAGATCGATCGCACTGATCCGGCGGACTTCGTGGATCGATGGACCGGTTGGTTTGCCGATGCCGCCGAAGGGCGTCTACAGCGACCGTCGGCGATGCCTGAGCGCCCAACAGCGGGGAGTTGGCGGCGATCGTAGAAGGAGCTGCCGCAGAGCCAACGTCCGGCCATGCCGCGCAGGGGAAGTAACCGCCAGCGTTTGGGCGAGAGCCTTGACGTCACGATTGGGTGCACAACTGAGGAGGCAGCCCCCCGCCGCCCTCCGAGATGATCTTGGCTAGCGGCACTTATGCCTGTGGATCACCGGCATATCCAGCACCCAACGGCACGTGCGCTGGCTTCGGTGCCGTGGGCGCGGAGACTTAGGTCGCGCGGGTCAAGCGGGCGTGTCCTTTCCCGGGCAGGTGGCGCAGGTTCCCAGGGTGACGGTGGTGCTGACGGCGGTGAGGAAGCCGCTCGCGGGGGGCCAGTCGGCGCCTTCTGGCGAGCTGGTCTTGTCGATGGTCCGTCCACAGCGCAGGCAACTTTCGTGCTGGTGTGGGCTGGTGTGGATGAGGCCATAGGTGGTGGCGCGACTGCTGGGCACGGAGTGGATGATGCCGGCGTGCTGGAGTTGGGAGAGCTGCCGGTGAATGGTGCTGCGCTCGCAATTGGCGAGACCGACGGGCAGCGTGGAGAACAGCTCATCCGCCGTCAGGTGCCGGGCCGTAGTGGCCAGTTCGTTGAGGACATGCCGGCAGGCGCCTGTGCTTCGATGTCCGAGTTGGCGTAGCCGCTGGAGGGCCGCCACGGCCTCCGGGGGGAGTGAGTCGACCTGGCCGTGTGCGGCGGCGGCGTACCGAGTCAACTCACACGGACTCGGCTGGCAGAGCCCGGTCTCCATCGCCGTATTTCTCGTCGAGTTTGCGGATCTTCCAGTTCAGGACAGCGCCGATCCAGACGACGAGGAAGATGCCGACGATGATGCGGCCGGCGAGGTTGATGTCGATGCCGGCGATGAAGTCCCACGGCTGCCCGGTCAGGCCGGCCTTGTCGATGATCAGCCCGGCGATCTCCACGGTGCCGATGGCGAAGGCCACGAAGATCGACAGGCTGGTGGTGGTGATGTTGTAGTAGATCTTGCGTACCGGCGACATGAAGGCCCACCCGTACGCCTTGGACATGAACACGCCGTCGATGGTGTCCATCAGCGACATCCCGGCGGCGAAGATGATGGGCAGCGCGATGATCGCCAGTGGCGGTAGTCCGCCGGCGATGGCGGTGGTGCCCGCGATGGCGATCAGTCCGACCTGGGTGGCGGTGTCGAAGCCGAGACCGAACAGCAGCCCAACCGGGTACATCTGCCAGGAGTGGTTGATGAACTGGTTGTACTTGCCGCGGAAGATCCGGTTCATGAA
>JBKJOO010000055.1:0-5941 GCA_046595615.1 Mycobacteriales bacterium
CCTTGCCATGTCGCTCCCGCACGGGGGCCACCTCACCCACGGCACGAAGGTGAGCTTCAGCGGCAAGTGGTTCAAGGCGGTGCACTACGGCGTCGCCAAGGACACCGAGGACATCGACTACGACCAGGCGCGCGAGCTGGCCCTGGAGCACCGGCCGAAGATGATCATCTGTGGCGGTTCGGCGATCCCGCGGACGATCGACTTCGCGGCCTTCCGGGCCATCGCCGACGAGGTCGGTGCGATCCTGTTGGTCGACGCGGCGCACTTCATCGGTCTGGTGGCCGGCAAGGCGATCCCGAGCCCCGTCCCCTACGCCGACGTCGTCACGTTCACGACCCACAAGGTCCTGCGGGGCCCACGCGGCGGGATGCTCGTCTGCAAGGCCGAGCACGCCGCCAAGCTCGACAAGGCGGTCTTCCCGATGATGCAGGGCGGCCCGCTGATGCATGCCGTGGCGGCCAAGGCCGTCGCGCTGAAAGAGGCTGCGACGCCGGCCTACCAGGCCTACACGCGGCAGGTGATCGCCAACAGCCAGCAGCTCACCGACGCGCTCGCCGCCGAGGGCATGCGACCGGTCACCGGGGGCACCGACACCCACCTGGCCCTGCTCGACCTGCAGGCCATCGGCGTCACCGGCGCGCAGGCCGAGGCCCGCTGCGCCGCCGCCGGCATCGTCCTGAACAAAAACGCCATCCCGTACGACCCGCAGCCGCCATCGGTCGCCAGTGGCATCCGGGTCGGGACGCCCTCGATCACCACCCAGGGCATGCAGGAGGGCGAGATGAAGGAGGTCGCCGGCCTGATCTCCCGTGCGGTGCGCGACGAGGACGGGCGGGCTGCCGCCGAGATCCGGGCCGGTGTCGACGCGCTCGTCGAGGCTCACCCCGCCTACCCGCGGGCAGCGGAACCGACCGAGCACCCCCGATAGCGGCACCGCTGTGCGGGAGTACCTGCTCGTCCTGTGCGTCGCCGCCGGCGTCACCTATCTGCTGACCCCGGTCGCGCGCAGCTTTGCCATCTGGATCGGGGCGATGGCCGAGCCGCGTGACCGTGACGTGCACGCCGTCGCGATCCCGCGGCTGGGTGGCCTCGCGTTGTACGCCGGGGTATGTGCCGCCTTCCTGGTCGCGCACTCCCTGCCGGCGCTGTCCAACGTCTTCAAGTACTCCGACGTCGAGGCGATCGTCGTCGCCGGCGGCGTGATCGTGGTGCTCGGGTTCGCCGACGACAAGTGGGGGCTCGACGCCCTGACCAAGCTGGCCGGTCAGACGGTCGCGGCCGGCGTCATGGTCCTGCTCGGCCTGCAGCTGTTGACGATCACCCTGCCCGGGGTCGGCGCGATCTCGCTCGGTGACGAGGGTGTCCCGCTCACCGTGCTGCTGGCCCTGCTGACGGTCAACGCCGTCAACTTCATCGACGGCCTCGACGGCCTCGCCGCCGGGGTCGGCGCGATCGCCGCACTGGCGTTGTTCGCGTTCTCCTACTCGCTGTCCAGCGGCCGGGTGACCGAGGGCGTCGGCCAGGACCGGATCACCTCGCCGACGCTGATCGCCGTCGTGCTCGCCGGCGCGTGCCTGGGCTTCCTGCCGCACAACTTCAACCCGGCCCGGGTCTTCATGGGCGACTCGGGGTCGATGCTCATCGGCCTGATGCTGGTCGCGTCGGTGACCAGCCTGGTCGGGCAGTTCAACTACGCAAACCTGCCGGTGAAGGCCGCCTTCCCGGTCCTACTGCCGCTGCTGCTGCCGCTGGCCGTGCTGGCTGTGCCCATCATCGACCTGCTCCTGGCGATCGTCCGTCGCACCCGGGCCGGCCGCTCGCCGTTCGCCCCGGACAAGGCGCACCTGCACCACCGGCTGCTCGAGATCGGTCACAGCCACCGGCGGGCGGTGCTCATCATGTACTTCTGGACCGCCCTGCTGGCCTTCAGCGGCGTGGCCGCGTCGCTCACCGGCCCACTGACCGTGGTCGGCGTTGCCGGCGGGATTGCCGTGGTGGCGCTCGTCGCCAGCAGCGTTCCCCGGTTGCGAGCGGCTCGGGCCGGCGCCCCGAAAGCGTGAGCGGGCTCCTGCTGGCGACCCGACGGCGGCGCCGGGTCACCCGGCTCGGCCACCTGCGCGCCTGCCTGCCGGCCAGCCTGGTGGTCGCTGGGTTGGGGCTGCTGACCGGGCTGGTCGCGGCCGGCCCGGCGCAGGGCGCCGGGGTGGCGCTCGGGGTGGGGATCGCGGCCGCCACCTTCGCCTTCGGCACCCTGGTCGTCGACGCCGCCGACCGACTCGCCTCGAGCCTCGTCCTCCCGGTCGGCCTCGCCGCCTACGCCACCACGGTGGTCGTGCTCGGCGTGCTCGTGCTGCGGTACGAGCGCAGTGGGAGTCCGCTGATCGCCGGGCTGCCCTGGGGCGTGCTCGCCGGCACCCTGGCCTGGGTGCTCGTGCAGTCCTGGTGGGCCTGGACGAGCCCCACGCCGTATGTCGTCCTGCCGCCGGTCTGAGCGGTGGGTGTGGGTCAACAGCAGGCAAAGGGGCTTGCACGGGCCGTTCGCGCCGGACTGCTAAGGTCCTGTTCGTCATGACCGAGGCGACTCCACCGGGCCCCCCGGCCAATCCAGGTGCACCACTGCCGGACGGCGCGGGGCAGGGTTGGGCGAGTCTCGGGACCCTCCTCGCCGGGATGCTCGTATGGGGTGGGGCTGGCTACGGGCTCGACCGGCTGCTCAGCATCACAGTGTTCTTTCCGGTCGGCGTGCTGGTCGGTTTGACGGCCGCCGTCTACCTCGTCTATGTGACCTCAGGACCGGGCTCGTGAGGACCGCTGGAAAGGATTCCCGTTGAGCTCGTCCGTGCTGGCCGCGGCCTGCGACAAGGGTGACAGCGGCTACTGCGCGCCCTCCACCGGCGCCTTCCGGCTGCCGTCGCTGGTCGACTTTTCGGTGCTCGGCGTCCATTTCGAGATCACCAAGTTCACCCTTCTGCTGTTGTTCGGCGTCGCTGTCGTCTGCGTGTTCTTCCTGGCGTCGGTCCGCCGCAGTTCGCTGGTCCCGAGCAAGCTGCAGTGGATAGGTGAGTCGGCCTACCGCGTCATCCGCGACGGCGTCGCCCGCGACACGATCGGCCCCGAGGGCCTGAAGTTCGCGCCCTACCTGGCCTCGCTGTTCTTCTTCCTGCTGGTCATGAACATCTACGGTGTGCTGCCGCTCGCGCAGATCCCGGTGACCGCAAAGTTCAGCTACCCGACCTTTCTCGCCGTCATCTCGCTGATCTTGTTCAACTATGTGGGGATCCGGCACCACGGCGCGGCCAAGTACTTCAAGGGCATCGCCTTCCCCTCCGGTGTGCCCAAGGCGATGTACCTCATCATCACCCCGATCGAGCTCATCTCGACCCTGATCGTGCGGCCCTTCACCCTCGCAGTCCGGTTGTTCGCCAACATGTTCGCCGGTCACCTGCTGCTGCTGGTGTTCATCACCGGCACGACCTATCTGCTCAACACCGGCAACTTCTCGGCGGTGTTCTCGCCGCTGTCGCTCGTCATGTCGATCGTCATGACGTTCTTCGAGTTGTTCATCGAGATGCTGCAGGCCTACGTCTTCGTCGTGCTGACCGCGTCCTACATCTCCGGTGCCCTCATCGAGGAGCACTGAGCCACCCGCACCACCCCACTCGACGCGGGCCGCACAGGGCACGCGCCAACACAGGAGGATCCCCACAATGACCGCACTCGCTGCAGGTGTGACTGGCAGCCTCGGCGCCATCGGCTACGGCCTGGCGGCCATCGGCCCCGGGATCGGTGTCGGCCTGATCTTCGCGTCCTACATCCAGAGCGTGGCGCGCCAGCCCGAGTCGGCCGGCATCAACCGGCAGAACCTGTTCCTGGGCTTCGCCCTGGTCGAGGCGCTCGCGCTGCTGGGCTTCGTCGTCCCGTTCATCTTCGGCAAGTAGCCGGTTCAGACTGTGCTGACCTACCTCGCGGCTGCGACCGAGGAAAGCCCGATCCTGCCGCACCTCAACGAGATCATCATCGGTCTCATTGCGTTCGGCCTGCTCTGCTTCGTGCTGATCACGAAGGTCTTCCCGCAGATGGAGAAGACCTTCACCGCGCGCACCGACGCGATCGAGGGCGGCCTGGCCCGCGCCGAGAAGGCGCAGGCCGAGGCCAACGCGGCGCTCGAGCAGTACAAGGCGCAGCTGGCCGAGGCGCGCAACGAAGCGGCCCGGATCCGGGACGAGGCTCGCGAGCAGGGCAAGCAGATCGTTGACCAGCTCACCGTCGAGGCGCGGGACACCGCCGCGCGGATCACCGCTCGCGGTGAGGAGCAACTCGCCGCGGAACGCCAGCAGGTCGTCACCCAGCTGCGCGGCGAGATCGGCCGGCTCGCTGTGGAGTTGGCTGAGCGGGTCGTCGGCGAAGCCCTCACCGACGACGATCGGCAGCGCCGGGTGGTCGACCGTTTCCTGGCCGAGCTCGAGTCGAACGAGGCTGCGCCGGCGGCGGGTTCCTGATGCAGGGAGCCAGTCGCGAGGCCCTCGTCGCCGCTCGGGCCCGGCTGACCGCGTTGTCGGGCAGCCTGCCCGACGCCGCGGGTGTGGGGGGAATCGCCGAGGGCCTGTTCGGCGTCGTCCGGCTGCTCGACCGCGAGGGCCACCTGCGGCGCACGCTCGGCGACCCGACCACGCCCGCGTCGGCCAAGCAGCAGTTGCTCCAGGCACTCGTCGGCGGTCAGCTCGACCCGCTCGCCCTGACGGTGCTAAGCGAGGCTGTCGGCCAGCGCTGGAGCTCGGCCCGTGACCTGGTCGACGCCATCGAGATCCTCGCCGTCATCGCGGTCTTCCTCGTCGCCGAGGCCGACGGCACTCTCGACGACGTCGAGGACGAGCTGTTCCGGTTCGCCCGGACGATCGCCCGTGAGCCGGCCCTGCGGGCGGTACTCACCGACCGGTCCCTGGCGCAGGACCGCAAGCGCGCACTGCTCGACGGGCTGCTCGCCGACAAGGCCAAGTCGGCCACCCGGCGCATCGTCGACGCGCTGGTCCTGGCGCCGCGTGGGCGGACCCTGGAGGACGGTCTCGAGGCCTACGCCGCGCTCGCCGCGGACGTTCGTCAGCGCACCCTCGCGACCGTCACCGCTGCCGTCGCGCTCGACGAGGGACAGCAGCAGCGGCTCGCCGCAGCGCTGTCCCGCCAGCTCGGCCGGTCGGTCCAGCTCCAGGTCGAGATCGACCCGGCGGTCGTCGGCGGCGTCGTCGTCAAGGTCGGCGACGAGGTCATCGACGGCAGCACGGTGCACCGCCTGAGCGAGGCCCGCCGAATCTTCACCCGCTAGGCCAGCACCGCACCGCTCGCCCACCCGCTTCCGCACGGCCACACCGAAGAGAGCAGGCGCCACCCATGACGGAGCTCAGCATCCGCCCGGAGGAGATCCGCGACGCGATCGAGAAGTACGTCTCGTCGTACACCGCGGACACCACCCGCGAGGAGGTCGGCCGCGTCCTCGAGACCGGTGACGGCATCGCCCGCGTCGAGGGCCTGCAGTCCACGATGACCAACGAGCTGCTGGAGTTCTCCGGCGGCGTGCTCGGCCTCGCGCTCAACCTCGACGAGCGGGAGATCGGCTGCGTCATCCTCGGCGACGCCACGCACATCGAGGAAGGTCAGGAGGTACGCCGCACCGGCGAGATCCTGTCGGTGCCCGTCGGCGACGCCTTCCTCGGTCGCGTCATCGACCCGCTTGGCAAGCCGATCGACGGCAAGGGCGAGATCGTCGCCGAGACGACCCGCATCCTCGAGCTGCAGGCACCGACCGTCGTCCAGCGCCAGCCGGTCACCGAGCCGTTGCAGACCGGCATCAAGGCCATCGACGCGATGACCGCCATCGGGCGAGGTCAGCGTCAGCTCATCATCGGCGACCGGCAGACCGGCAAGTCCGCCGTCTCGATCGACGCGA
>JBKJOO010000141.1:0-9388 GCA_046595615.1 Mycobacteriales bacterium
TCCCGGCCGATCAGCCGCGCCGCACCGGACCAGTCGTCCTGCGACAACTCGGCCCGACGGGCGAGCCGATCCGCTCCGACACGATGCCCGCCTATCGAGTGCCGAGCTTTGCCGGCACCGCACCCGTGCTGGTCGTGATGTCGCAGGCGACCGCACGCCGGCTCGGCATCCACCCGGTGGCGGTGGCGCTGCTCATCGACGCGACCCTCAGCACCGACCAGGAGCAACGGGTGCAGGAGGCGCTCCAGGCTGCCGGGGCGGGTTTTTTGACGGTGGAGCGCGGCTATCAGGACCGGGGCAGGCGCGTCGCCCTGCTGCTGCTGGGCGCCGTTGGTGGCGTCCTCCTGCTCGGCGGGACACTCAGCGCCGCGCTGCTGGCCCTGTCCGATGCCCGGCCGGATTTCGCCACGCTGCTGGCCGTCGGCGCTCCGCCCACGGTCCGGCGAGCGGTCGCCGCGGCGTACGCCGGCGGCATCGGTCTCCTGGGCGCGCTGCTCGGCGCGGTGGCCGGCTTGTTGCCCGGTATTGCAGTCTCATTCCCGCTCACGCGGTCTGGCACGGCCGTCACGGGACTGCCCTCGTCGTTTCTCGACATCCCCTGGCTGCTGGTGCTGTACGTCGTGCTCGGCGTGCCCCTGCTCGCAGCGCTCGGCGCTGCCGCGCTGACCAGGTCCCGCCTACCGCTGACGGTCCGCACCGAGTGAGGCGGACTACCGCTGGACCAGCTGGAAGTTCCATACGCCGGTCACCGTCGCGTCCTCCGCCACCCGGCTCAGGGATCGCACTTCCAAATCGATGACGCCAGGGGTCGGCCGGTTGGCGAAGTTGGCATTGAAGGTGAAGTAGTGCTTGTCCTGCACGGCCGAGCGCTGCTTGGCGTCGACGTCGACGAGCTCCCAACCCTTGTCCGACAGCACCTTGTCGACGTCGATGCCGACGAGATCACCGTTGCGGACGCGAAGCACCTCGCGCCGGCCGCCGTGGGTGACGCAGTCCCGCTTCGTCACCGTCTGGCCATCCCGGCAGTAGACCGCGGACTCGGTGCGCACCCGGTGTCCGCTGCTGACCAGGGTGACGGCTGGCGTCGGCTGCTGGCAGCCGGCGACCGCGGCGAGGGCGGCGAGGGCCGTCAGCGACGTGACGACGGGGCGGCGAACGGTCATGTCGGAGCTCCGGTCTGGGTTCGGTCGGATGAGCGGTGCGGCCGGCGTGGTGGACTTAGGCCATGGCAGGAGTTGTGCGCAGGCTGCGCGCCATTACGACGAGAGTATCCGGCGCGATGGCAGGTCCCCGAGCCGATGGGGCGCCTGCGCCGGCGGTCGACGACACTGACACCACACCCACCCAGCCGCAGGAGCCCCCCGTGACGCCCACCCCCGCGCTCGACGTCGATGCGCTGCTGGCCGGCGCCGTCGACCTCGCCCGCGCCGTCGCGATCGAGGCCGGTGGCAGCGCCGTCGGGGAGCACCTCGGCGCCGAGTCCGATGATGAGCTCGTCGTCACGCACAGCTTCGCCAGCACCGACCCGGCCTACGTCGGTTGGCGCTGGGCGGTCACGGTCGCCCGCGCCGAGGGCAGCGACGAGGTCACCGTCGACGAGGTGGTCCTGCTGCCCGGCGGCGGCGCCCTCGTCGCTCCCGCCTGGGTGCCGTGGAGCGAGCGGGTGCAGCCCGGCGACCTGGCGCCCGGCGACCTGCTGCCGCCGGCGGCCGATGACCCGCGCATCGCCCCGGCGTACGCCGATCCGGAGGCCGACCTGGCTGCTGCGGCCTTCTGGGAGCTGGGCCTCGGCCGGGCCAGGGTGCTCTCCTGGGAGGGCATGGTCACGACGGCGGACCGCTGGTACGACGGGGACAGTGGCCCGACCGCGCCGATGGCCCGCCAGGCGCCCGGCCGTTGCCAGGACTGCGCCTTCCTCGTGCCGCTGGCCGGTGCCCTTCGGGCGGTCTTCGGCGTGTGTGCAAATGTCCAGTCGCCTGATGACAGCCGGGCGGTGTCGCTCGACCACGGGTGCGGCGCGCACAGTGAGACCCCCGTCGAGCTCACGCATGTGACCGGGCCGGGCATGGTGGTCGAGGACGACGAGTTCGAGCTCGTCGCCACCGCGCAGCCGGAGGGCCCCGAGGCCGAAACGCCGGACGGGCACGCCAGCTGACCGACGCCAGGCCCGACGCGGTGGCGGACCCGCACGGTACGGCCGGGCTGCGCGCCGCCGTCCTCGCCTCGTGGGCGGCTTCACCGGCCCGGTTCCGCGAGGACGCCAACGCCGAGGACGACCTCGCCCTCGGTGGCTACCGAGACCGGCTCATCGTCGAGCTGGCGCAGAATGCCTCTGATGCTGGTGAAGTACTCCGATTCCACCTCGCTGACGGGGTGCTCTCGGCGGCGAACACCGGCCAGCCGTTGACCGCCGAAGGGGTGGTCGGGCTCTCGACGCTGCGCGCCTCGGCCAAGCGGGGTGGTCGGACCGTCGGCCGGTTCGGCGTCGGTTTCGCCGCCGTCGCCGCCGTCTCGGACGAGGTTGAGGTCAGGTCCACCAGTGGGTCGGTCCGCTTTTCCCGCGCACTGACCACTCAGGCGGTGGCCGGCTTACCGTCGCTCGCCGGGGAGCTGGCGGCCCGCGACGGCCGAGTCCCCCTGCTGCGGCTGCCGTTTGCGAGTGACGGGCGACCGCTGGATGGCTTCGACACCGAAGTCAGGGTGGTCGTCCGCGCGGCGGCGGTCCCTGCCGTCTCCGCGGCGCTCGCCGGCGTCGACCCCACCCTGCTGCTGGTCCTGCCGGGGCTCAGCAGGCTCGAGGTGGACGACCGCGTGCTCACCGTCGGACCCGACGGGCCGGACGTCGTGGTCGCCGGGGTGCGCTGGCGGGTCGTTCGCCTCGAGGGCGATCTGGATCCCGCCCTGCTCGCCGGCCGCCCGGTCGAGGAGCGCGCCCAGACCCGGTGGTCGGTGCTGTGCGCGGTGCCGGTGACGGCCGCCGGGATCCCCCGCCCCCTCCCGGATGGGATCCAGGCGGTGGTGCGAGCGCCGACCCCGACCGACGACCCGCTGTCCCTGCCGGCGTTGATCGCGGCGTCGCTGCCGCTCGGCCCGGACCGGCGCCGGGTCGTGCCCGGACCGCTCCGGGACGCCGTCCTGCGGCACGTGGCCGAAGCCCTCGTTGAGCTCGTCGAAGGGCTGGCCGACGACCCGGCCCGGCTGCGGTTCGTGCCCGGTCCGCTCGGCGCGGGGGAAGTTGACGCAGCGCTGGGATCGGCTGTGCTGCAGGCGTTCCGGGCCGCCCCGGTCCTTGCGGGGGACCGCCGGGCCCGTGACGCGGTGGTGCTCGAGGGCGCCACACCCGACCTCGTCGAGCTACTCGGGGACCTGCTGCCCGGCGTCCTGCCGCACGAGTGGTCGGGGTCGCGCTGGGCCCAACCCCTGCGCGCCCTGGGGGTCCGGCGGATCAATCTTGCCGAACTCACCGAGGTGCTTGCCGGGATCGACCGGCCCGCTGCCTGGTGGGGCCGGCTCTACGCCGCGCTGCCGCCCGACGCGGACCAGCTCGGCGCGCTGCCGGTGCCGCTCGTCGGCGGCCGGCTGGCGCCCGGCCCCCGGGGGCTGCTGCTGGCCGACGCGGCCGTCGACCTATCGGTGCTCGGCCTGCGGGTGGTCGACCCCGCCGCCGCGCATCCGCTGCTGCTTCGCCTCGGCGCGGTCGAGGCCGAGCCGCGCGCGCTGCTGGAGGACCCACGCCTGCGGGCCGCAGTCGAACAGGCCCTGGACGAGGAGGACCCCGCCCCGCTCGTCGAGGCTGTGCTCGGCCTCGTCGGCGCAGCCGGGGTGCGTCCGGGCGAGCTTCCCTGGCTCGCCGAGCTGCCGCTGCCTGATACCGACGGCCAGTGGCGCCCGGCCGGCGAGTTGCTGCTGCTGGACGGGCCGCTCGCCGCAGTCGTCGACACCTCAGCCGGGTTCGGGGTGGTGGCACCCGGGACGGCCCACGACGAGGTGCTCGCTGCCGTCGGCGTGCTGCGCGGCTTTGCCGTCGTGCCCGTCGAGGCGGCCGACGACGTCGACGGACTCGACGAGTGGCTCGAGTCCCTGCCGCCCGGCGCCGAGCCGGGTCTCGTCGTCCGCGACCTGGACCTCGTCCGTGACAGCGCGTGGCCGCAGGCACTGTCGATGCTCGAGCCATCGCTCACGCCCTATGCCGTCTGGTGGCTGGGTCGGCATCGGGTCCTCGACGGGCAGTGTCCGCTGGACCTGCGGCTGCCGGGATCGGATCCGTTGCTGGCGGGGCTATACGACGAGACGCAGCACCCGTTGGCCGCCCGGCTCGGGGCCCGTACGACGGTGGCGGAGCTCGACCCGGACGACCTGCTCGACCGGCTCGCCGACCCTGAGCGTCGGGTCGGGCGCGACCAGTTGCGGGGGCTCTACGCCGTGTTGGCGACCGCAGTGCTCGATCCTCCCGACCGAGTCCGCGCTGTTCTCGGTGGCGAGCTGGCAGTCGTGCCGGCCGAGGACGCCGTCGTGGTCGACCGGCCGGACCTGCTGGCCCGCGTCCCGCCGTACGCCGTGCTGCCGGTGCCCCTGTCGAAGGCTGCCGACCTCGCCGAGGCCCTCGATGTCGCCCTCGCCTCGGAGGTCGTCCCGGCTGTCGACCCGGGTGGCACGCCGCTGCCGTGGCGCTCGGTCTGCGACGTGGACGCACCCGGTCGGGTGGTGGTCCACGACCGGCTGGCCGCACCGACGGCCGGCGGCGAGCAGGTGCCGGTGAGCTGGCTGGTGGCCGGCAAGGTGGACCATGTGGTCGGCGTCGACGGGATGGCCCGCGCGCTCGCCTGGCGGCTCGGGGACTGGGATGCGCGGCACGCCCTTGCGGCCCGGCTGCGCGGCGGCAATGATCCGGCCGAGGGCGATCTCGACCGAGTGTGAGGCCCGCCGCGGACCCGCCGTACCCCGGCCCGCCGTACCGTCGCCCGCCGTACCGTCTGGTGTCGTGATTCTGGGCCCATTTTTGGCTCCCAAATCACGACACGAGTCGGGAGGGGGGTCAGTCCCTGAGGGCGGCTCGCCGCCGTTGGCAGTAGCGCACCCCGATGAGGCCGAGCAGTACCCCGCACAGGCACATCACCAGCCACCAGCCGTGCACCTGCGCGCCGAGGAGCGCGGCGATGCTCAGCGCCAGGAGGGCGATGCCCCAGAGCGCGGCGCCGATCGCGACGATCCGCACGTCGTCCGTCTCGAGCGGCGCCGGGTCCGGCTTGCGCGCGACGGGGCCCATTGCACGAGGTTACCGGCGCGACACATGCCGGTGACGGCTGCGCATCGCGGGCTCTGGCACCCTCTCGCGCATGACGACCGTCGACAGGGCCCAGCGCCCCATCCCCAACCAGGCACCGACCGGCGGTCTCGACCGCTTCTTCAAGATCAGCGAGCGAGGCTCGAGTGTGCAGCGGGAGGTGCGCGGCGGCTTCGCGACGTTCTTCACAATGGCCTACATCGTGGTCCTGAACCCGATCATCCTCGGCAGCGCCAAGGACAGTCTCGGTCACTCACTGTCGGTGGCCCAGCTGACCACGTCGACCGCCCTGGTCGCCGCGGTGATGACCGCGATCATGGGACTGGTCGGCAATCTGCCGCTGGCTATCGCCACCGGGCTCGGCCTCAACAGTCTGGTGGCCTTCACCATCGCGCCAACGATGTCGTGGCCCGACGCGATGGGTCTGGTGGTGATCGAGGGCCTCGGCATCGTGCTGCTCGTCGCCACCGGGCTGCGCCAGACGATCCTGGAGGCCATCCCGCTGGCACTCAAGCAGGCGATCAGCGTCGGCATCGGCCTGTTCATCGCATTTATCGGGCTGGTCGACGCAGGATTTGTGACGACGCCGAAGGGCGCCTCGGTTCCGGTGCAGCTGGGTGCAACCGGGCGGCTGAACGGTTGGCCGGTCCTCGTGTTCGCGGTCGGGCTGCTGTTGACGATCGTGCTCCTGGTCCGTCAGGTTCGCGGCGCGATCCTGATCTCGATCATCGTGTCGACCGTCCTCGCGGTCGTGATCAACGCATTCGCCACCGTCACGACCTGGGGGCTGATCACGCCGAAGGTGCCGTCGAGCATCGTCGGCAAACCCGACTTCGGCTTGCTGGGGCACTTCTCGCTCGGTGGTGGTTTCGCCAAGGCCGGCATCGTGACCGCTGTGATCTTTGTCTTCACGCTGATCCTCAGCGACTTCTTCGACGCCATGGGCACGATCATCGGGATCAGCAACGAGGCCGGCTTGCTCGACGACCAGGGACGGCTGCCGGGGATCGGCAAGGTGCTGTTCGTCGACGGGATCGCCGCGGTCGCGGGTGGCGCCGCCTCGGCGTCGTCCAACACCTGCTTCATCGAGTCGGCGTCCGGCGTCGGGGAGGGTGCCCGCACCGGTCTGGCCAACCTCGTCACGGGTGCGCTCTTCGTCGTCGCGCTGTTCCTCACCCCGTTGACCACGATCGTGCCCGCCCAGGCGGCAACGCCCGCTCTGGTCGTCGTCGGTTTCCTGCTGCTGACGCAGGTCAAGGACATTCCCTGGGACGACTGGGAGATCGCCATCCCGGCGTTCCTCACGATCATCCTGATGCCCTTCACCTACTCGATCACCAATGGCATCGGGGCGGGCTTCATCAGCTACGTCGTCATCAAATCGGCCAAGGGGCGCGTCGGGGCGCCCGGGCTGCTGCTGTGGGTGATCGCGCTGCTGTTCGCCGTCTACTTCGCGATCGATCCGATCCAGCGAGCACTTGCCTGAGGAGCCCCGTGAAAGTCGTGAGCAAGGGCAATGAGCTAAGCTAAGGACATGCCAACCGTCGCTGACACCGCCCTGGCCAGCGAGCTGCGCATGTCGGTGATGCGGCTGGCCCGTCGATTGCGCGCCGAGCGGGTCGACACCTCGGTCTCGATCACCCAGCTCGCTGCCTTGGCCACGCTCGACCGGCACGGCCCGCTCACCCCGGGGGAGTTGGCCACGCACGAGCGGGTCCAGCCGCCGTCGATGACCAGGATCGTCGCGGCCCTCGAGGCGGCCGGTCTGGTGACCCGCACCGATCACCCCACCGACGGCCGGCAGGTGCTGCTCGCACCGAGTGTCCAGGGCAAAAGCCTGCTGCGGGCCGAGCGGCGTCGCCGCGATGCCTGGCTCGCCCGCCGACTCCGGGAGCTCGATCCCGAGGACGTCGCGGTCCTGCGACGCGCCGCCGTGGTGCTCGAACGGCTGGCCGGCGCATGAGATCGAGCACGTTTCGGTCCCTGCGCGTCCGCAACTACCGGCTGTTCGCCGGCGGCCAGGTCGTCTCGCTGTCGGGCACCTGGGCGCAGCGCATCGCGCAGGACTGGCTCGTCTTGTCGATCGCGCCCAACCCCGGCCTCGCGCTCGGCATCACCACCGGGCTGCAGTTCTTGCCGGTGCTGCTCTTCGGCTTGTACGGCGGGGTGCTGGCCGACCGCTACGACAAGCGTCGGATGCTCATCGGTGCCCAGGTGGTGATGGCTCTGTTGGCCGTCCTGCTCGGCGTTCTCGACCTCACCGGCGTGGTGCAGCTCTGGCAGGTCTATGCCCTTGCGTTCTCCCTCGGGTTGGCGAGTGTCGTCGACACGCCGGTCCGGCAGGCCTTCGTCTCGGAGATCGTCGGCGTGGACGACATGGCCAACGCTGTCAGCCTCAACAGCGCCACCTTCAACTCCGCTCGGATCGTCGGACCGGCCCTCGCTGGCCTGGCGATCAATGCTGTCGGCACCGGCTGGGTCTTTCTCGGCAATGCCGTGAGCTACCTCGCCGTCATCGGCGGCCTGCTGGCGATGCGTACCGGCGAGCTCAACCCCAGCCGCCGGGTCGTTCGCAGCAAGGGCCAACTGCGCGAGGGGCTCGCCTACGTCCGCCAGCGACCCCACCTGCTGGTGCCGATCGCCCTGGTGTTCATGGTCGGCACCTTCGGGCTGAACTTCCAGATCACCCTTGCGCTCGTTGCCAAGCAGGTGTTCCACAAGGGCGCCGGCTCGTTCGCGTTGCTGACCTCGGCCCTGGCGGTCGGCTCGCTGCTCGGCGCGCTGATCAGTGCCCGGCGCGAAGGCGCGCCCCGCACCCGCCTGCTGTTCGGAGCCGCACTCGCCTTTGGCCTGCTGGAGGTCTCGGTCGCCTTTGCCCCGTCGTACGCCGTGACGGTGGTGCTGCTCGTCCCGACGGGTGTGGCGGTCCTGTTGTTCACGACGACCGCGAACGCGCTGGTGCAGCTCGGCTCGAGCCCGGAGGTCCGGGGGCGGGTGATGGCGCTCTATGTGCTGGTGTTCCTCGGCGGCAATCCGGTCGGGGCGCCGCTGATCGGTGCGCTGGCCGAGGCTCGAGGGCCCCGGTCCGGTTTGGTTGCAGGCGGTCTCGTGTGCGCGGTGTCGGCTGTGCTGGCCGCGGCTTACCTGGCGCGCGCGAAGGGGCTGACGGTGGAGGCGCATCTCGCGCGACGCCGTCCACATGTGCACGTGAGTTGAATCCTTGTGACCGTCGAGCTCTTCGGCACCGGCACCACCACTATCCGCCGCCGCATGGAACAACGCCGCGAATTGTGTACTGGTCAGTCAGAGAGGTCGCGCCGGACCAGCCACCGTGTCAACCCGCCACTGCGGGCCAGTGTTGCCTGCACCCGCACAAAGCCCGCTGCCTCGAACAGATCGGTGGTCCCGACAAACGCGGCGGTCGCGCTTATCCGCTTTCCTTTCCTGTCGACGGGATAAGCCTCCAGCGTCTGGACACCGCGCTCGCGCGCGTAGGCGACCGCCGCGTCGAGCATGCTCCGGGACAACCCCTGTCGCCGGTGCGGCGGCTTGACGACGAAACAGACGATGCTCCAGACGGGCAAGTCGTCGATGCTCGGGATCGTGCGCGACCGGACCAAGCGGCCCATGTCCGAGCGCGGGCCGAACGAGCACCAGCCCGCCGGAACCCCGTCGATGTAGCCAATCACCCCCGGCGCGTCCGGACCTTGGCACATCTGCAGAAGCCGGTTGGCACGATCAGCGCCCTTGAGGGCGTGGTTCTCCGCGGAGTTGACACGGTAGGCGAGGCACCAGCACGCCGGTGCATCCGGCATCTTCGGCCCGAGTACCGCCCGTAGATCGGGAAAGCGAGCCGCGGTAGCAGGGTGAATCTCGACAGTCGGCATCAGCGTTGTTTACCCCCTTGCAGGGCATGATGCGACACGTCCTGCGAAACGATCGGACCCGGGTGCCGGAATCCTGGCAACCGCGCACCGCCCCGTCCACACGCACCGCTCTGCGCCGCTACGTTGAGGGTGATGACCCCCGACTACTGTCAGGTTTCGTGGAAGAAATCGTGCCGCGCATGCGTCAAGTCGTGATCGACACCACGCACGCGCGAAG
>JBKJOO010000003.1:0-3199 GCA_046595615.1 Mycobacteriales bacterium
GGCGCAACGGGCCTGCTGGCAGGGGCCATGGGCGTCGCGCATGCAGCCGAGGCGGCGGCCGTGTTGGCGGGGCTGGTCATGCTGATCGTCATCACCGTGTATGCGACGGGCCGCTTCGCCCCGCGGTCTTCCAGGCAATCGACGTAACCATGGAACTGGCACATCCAGCTCTCTGGGGAGCTTCCTCGGACAACTCGTTCAGGTCTGCTCGGTATCACGTCATCTGTAGGGGACCCGTGACCGGAACACCTCCCGCTGCAAGGCCGCGCTCGAACTGCTGCACAAGCAAGCTGCCGAGGAGCGGATGGCCAGGAGCGTGGACTCGTTCTACGCGGGCCGCGAACCCGCCCTGCCCATCGGCGTCCGGCCCTGGCGCCGCGGCGCTGATGCCGATGTTTCTGCCTGAGCCGTTTCGCGGCGAGGTCTGGGACGTCGACTTTGACGATTTCGGTCTGCATCCCGCTGTCGTGTTCAGCATCAACTTGCTGAACACCCGCCTCGGACACGTCGCGGTGATTCCTGTGACCGGCACTCACGGGCCGGACCAGACCCACGGACCCCTCGACCGCGACGTGGGGCTCACGCGGTACGCCGAGTCCTTCGCCGACGTGACCGGTCTACAGCCTGTGCCTCGGAGTCGGCTGCTAAAGCGTCGGGGGCTTCTCGCGATGCCCGAACTCGACCGCTTGGTGCGCCAACTGACGATCTACCTCGGGCTGGACTCTGCGCCGGGAGGGGCGTCCCGCTAACGAACCGCTTGCGGGACGGCACGCCATTGGGTGCAGGATGAGCGACATGGTTAACACCGCGCGGGGCACCTTCGACGTCACGATGCAGCCCGGCTCAGCGGAGCTCGACGGAGCGATCAGCCGCTTCGAGCTCTCCAAGACCTTTCACGGCGACCTTCAGGGCACCGGTTCGGGCGTCATGCTGTCGGGCGGAGATCCGCAGGCCGGTGCGGCCGGCTACGTCGCGATCGAGACAGTGCAAGGCAGCCTTGGACATCGGCAGGGCAGCTTCGCCTTGCAACAGTTCGGATCGCTTCGCGATGGATCGCAGACGTTGCACTACGAGGTCGTGCCGGGCTCTGGCACCGGTGGGCTGGTCGGAGTCACGGGCATTTTGCACCTCGACGTCGACAAGGACGGCACCCACCGCTATGAACTCAAGTACGAGTTGTAGGTCGGCTGGCTTGCTTCGGAAGCCCCCGGGACGCCCAGCGCTCCTCTTCGAACGCTCGCGTGAAGTCCCGCAAGGGGTTGGTCCAGCGGTACGAGTCAGTTGCCCCCGTGGCACCAGGTCGCTGCCCGTCCTCCGCCAGGATCATGTCGAGGAGCGGTGACGGCTGATGGAGGAGTAGCGGGTGACGTACGTCGACGTGGCGGGGGTCAGCACGTACTACGAGGTGAGCGGTCAGGGCGATCCGGTGGTGATGCTGCACGGCGCGTTGTCCGGCGCCGATGGCTGGTCGCTGCAGGTCGCGGCCCTGGTCTCGGCAGGCTTTTCCGTCTGGCTGCCCGAGCGTCGCGGGCACGGGCACACGCCGGACACGCCCGAACCGTTCGGCTACCGCTCCATGGCGCTGGAGACTACGGCGTTCCTGCAGACGGCGGTGGGCCGGCGCTGCCACCTGGTCGGCTGGAGCGATGGCGCCGTGGTGGCAGCGCTGGTTGCGATGAATTCTCCGGAGCTGGTGGACCGGGTCGTGCTGATCGGGCAGTACTACGACCTCGAAGGAGCAGTGTCTGACGGATTGACGGGGCGCCTGATCGCCCTGCGCGATGACCCGCCGGCGTTCCTGCGCGACAGCTATGACCGGGTGTCACCGGACGGTCCTGAGCACTTCGCCGAGGTGTACGCCAAGACCGTCGCGATGATCAGCACGGAGCCGCAGATTGCGCTGACCGAGCTGGCCGCTATTGGTGCACCGACGCTGGTGCTCCAGGGCGACCACGACGAGGTGCGCCTCGAGCACAGCGCTGCGGTCGCCGCCGCTATCCCTCAAGCCCGACTCGCCGTTCTGCCCGGCACGCACGCACTGCCCATCGAGAGCCCCAGCGTGGTCAATGCGCTGCTCGTCGACTTCCTACAGGGCGGCCCGCACGACATCGACTGGAGGATTTTGGCCGAACTCGCTCAAGACTGAGCGGCACCGGCAGACCAACGGCTATCGGGGTCTTGCGGGGCGGGTGCCGGTGGTGGAGGTGCATTCACACGCGAGGACCCACGTGATCTTCCCGGACCCCGACTGCATCTGACGGCAAGCAAAATTTGGAGACGGCTCGTGCCGTTCTCCGCCGTTGGGAAGCGGCTCTTCGTTGTCGCTTTAGATCGCCCTGAGCCAGCCTTCCAGGGCCCTCGGATGCCGGAAGACGATGAAGGTTGCCTGTGGTGCGTACGTCGCCACTGCCTGTAGCACCTTCGGCCGATGGTGCCGTCGGTAGGAGATCAACCATCGCCAGAAGTCCCGAGCTTCGCGAGATCTGCGATGCGCCCGCCAGGCGCACCTGAGCAGGCTGAAGTCCAGTATGACTACGGTGTCCGCACGTTCAAGGCGACCAGGCAGCGAGTCGTACGGCCCCAGGTCGCCGTCCATGATCCAGCGCACCTCACCGGCGAGGCGACGCTGCAGGTTGACCCACTCGCCTGACGGCATCGGCCTCAGCCCCGGCTGCCAGAAGTGGTCGTCGAGGGTTACCACGGGGAGGTCGGCGAGGGACCCGAGTCGACTGGCGAACGTTGACTTCCCGGCTCCACCTCTCCCGAGTACAACCACGCGTTCCACATTGGCAGTGTCCACGTCCGACTCCACCTCAACCAGGGTTGACGCCACAGCTCGTTGCATGGCGATCCACGCTTCCCGCTGTAGGCGTCGCTGGCGCTTCAAGATGCTTACGCCCTGAACGAGCGGTGACCATGCAGACCGAAGGTCACGGCCTATCCGGCGAGGGACTGTCCCAGGAGGCGCTGGCTACCAGCTCGCAACTGGACGGTCCGTGCCGTGGGCATTCGCCCGCCGGCATCGGGCGGGATCCGAACCGACTGCACTCATCGTGAGCATCAGCCTTGCCTTTGGGCGCTCCTGGTGCCATTTCTCCGGACCCGGGCCCGGCTGAGGATGTCGCGGATGACCTCGCTCTTGGCTTCGGCGTAGTCGTTCATGTCGCGCCACGGCTGCTGGGCGAGCCGCCGCTTCGTC
>JBKJOO010000069.1:0-4666 GCA_046595615.1 Mycobacteriales bacterium
CCGGGTGGTCGCACAGCCCGGCGTAGCCGACGACCACCCCGGACGAGGGCTTCGTCCAGACGATGGCGGTCGCGCCGACCCACCAGGGCCGCGGGCTGGGCGCGCGGCTGCTGGTGGCGCTGCTCGACGAGGCGGTCCGCCGTCGCCAGCGCACGGTCAGCCTGGAGGTTCGCGCCGACAACGGGCCGGCCCAGCGGCTCTACGCCCGGCACGGTTTCCAGCAGGTGGCGGTCAGGCGGGGCTATTACACCGGAGGCGTCGACGGCTGGGTGATGACCCGGACCTCGGGGGAGCGGCCACGCCTAGGCTCGGCTGGGTGAGCGCCGACCCCCTCGTCCTCGGGATCGAGACGTCCTGCGACGAGACCGGGATCGGGATCGTCCGCGGCCGGACGCTGCTTGCCGACGCCGTGGCGAGCTCGGTCGAGGAGCACGCCCGCTTCGGCGGTGTGGTGCCGGAGGTGGCCTCGCGGGCGCACCTGGAGGCGATGGTCCCGACCGTGCACCGCGCGCTCGCGACCGCGGGGGTGCAGCTGGCCGATCTCGACGCCATCGCGGTCACCGCCGGTCCGGGCCTGGCTGGTGCGCTGCTGGTCGGGGTGGCCGCCGCCAAGGCCTACGCCCTGGCCCTGGACCTGCCGCTGTTCGGGGTCAACCACCTGGCTGCCCACGTCGCCGTCGACGTTCTCGAGCACGGGCCGCTGCCCGAGCCGTGCATCGCCCTGCTCGTTTCCGGCGGGCACTCCTCGCTGCTGCTCGTCGAGGACGTCACCCGCACGATGACGCCGCTCGGGCAGACCGTCGACGACGCCGCCGGCGAGGCCTTCGACAAGGTCGCCAGGTTGCTGGGGCTGGGCTTCCCCGGGGGCCCACCGATCGATCGGCTGGCCACCGGCGGCGACCGTACAAAGATCAACTTCCCGCGCGGCATGGGCGCGGACCCGTCGTACGACGTGTCGTTCTCGGGGCTCAAGACCGCGGTGGCCCGCTGGGTCGAGCGGCACGACGGACCGGTACCGGTCGCGGACGTCTGCGCGAGCTTCCAGGAGGCGGTCGTCGACGTGCTGACCGCCAAGGCGGTCCGGGGCTGCCTGGAGTACGGCGTCGACACGCTGCTGGTCGGTGGCGGCGTCGCCGCCAACAGCCGCCTTCGAGCGCTCGCTCAGGAGCGCTGCGACGCCGCCGGGCTGCGGCTGCGGGTGCCCCGCGCCGGGCTGTGCACCGACAACGGCGCGATGGTGGCCGCCCTCGGCGCCCGGCTGGTCCAGGCCGGTGTCGCGCCCTCGCCGCTTGACCTGCCGGCCGACAGCGCGATGGCCGTCACCGACGTGTGCTGCGGCTGACTGGCTGGGCCGCTCAAGGGCCCCCGCCGACCTGCCGACCTTGCATCAAAGCGCCGGTGCACAGTCGAGGTGGGGGGCACGGGTGGGTACTGCAGGCAGCACGAGCACCGTCCGGGCCGTCGCAGCCGGCCTCGCGGCGGTCGCGGTCGAGTTTGCCCTGCTGGTCGGGCTGCATGAGCTGCCCGGGATCGCGACGCGCCGCGGCTGGCCCGGCTGGCCCTATGAGCGCACCGCAGTGGCCGGCTTCCTGCTCGTCCTTGGCCTTGCTACCGGCTGGTGGGCGGTGCTGTTCGCCCGCGTCCTGCGCAGCCAGGAGCTGGCCGAGCGGGCCGCCGCCGAGCAGCGCGCGTTGGCCAGGAGCGAGCGACACTTCAGCGCACTGGCCCGCAACGCAGCAGATCTCATCACCGTCGTACGGCCGGATCTGGTCGTCCTGTCCGCGTCGCCGGCGTCGTTCGCCGTCCTGGGGCTGCCTGCCGAGGATCTCGTCGGGCGCCAGTTCGAGGACTTCGTCGACCCGGCGGACCGGCTCGGCTTTCTCACCCACCTCGACGCCCACCTGACCGGTGACCCCGACGATGCGGACCTGCCGTCCTGGTCCGGCCGGCTGCTGCGTGAGTGCGGGACGTCCTCGGTCGATGTGGAGGTCGTGCTGCGCGACCTGCGCAGCGACGAGGCGGTCGGCGGGATCGTGCTCACCGTCCGCGACGTGACCGAGCAGCGCCGGCTGGAAGAGTCCCTGCGGCACCAGGCCTTCCACGACGGCCTGACCGGCTTGGCCAACCGGGACCTGTTCCTGGACCGGCTCGAGCATGCGCTGGCCCGGCGTGACGTGGCCCCGGGCCTCGCGGTGCTCTTTCTCGACCTCGACGAGTTCAAGCTGGTCAACGACTCGCTCGGGCACGACGCGGGTGACGCGCTGCTCCGCGAGGTCGCGGCGCGGCTCGTCGGCGAGATCCGCGCCAGTGACACGGCCGCCCGGCTCGGCGGTGACGAGTTCGCCGTCCTGTTCGAAGATCCGGCCGACGAGGCGCAGGCATGCGAGCTCGCCCAGCGGCTGATGATCGTGCTCGCCGAGCCATTCGAGCTCGCCGGCAGCACCCTCACGATGCGGGCGAGCATCGGGATCGCCACCCCACCCGCCGCCGGGCTGGCCACCAGTGGCCTTGAGTTGCTCCGCAACGCCGACATCGCGATGTACGTCGCGAAGCGCGAAGGCCGCCGGACCGGTCCCCAGGCCCGGGTCTTCGAACCGGGGATGCACAGCTCCATCGTGGCCACCCTCGCGCTGAAGCACGACCTCGCCGTTGCCGTGGAGCGCGGCGAGCTCCGCCTGCACTACCAGCCGACGGTGGATCTGGAGAGCGGCCGGTGGCGCGGGGTGGAGGCGCTCGTGCGCTGGCAACACCCCGAGCGTGGCCTCGTCCCCCCGCTCGAGTTCGTGCTGCTGGCCGAGGAGAGCGGCGCGATCCTGGACATCGGCACCTGGGTGCTGCGGACCGCCTGCGCACAGGCGGTGGACTGGGACACCGGCGCCACCCCCGGTCTGGTGGGGCTGTCGATGGCCGTCAACGTCTCGGTGCGCCAGCTGGCCGAACCCGACTTCGTCCAGGGCGTGCTGGCCGCGCTGTCGACCGCCGGTCTCGATCCCCACCGGCTGGTCCTCGAAGTCACCGAGTCGGTGCTGCTCACCACCACCGGCGCGGACGACGTGCTCGTCGGCCGGCTCCGCGAGCTGCGCGCGCTCGGGGTGCGGGTCGCCGTCGACGACTTCGGGACCGGCTACAGCTCGCTGGCGTACCTGCAGCACATGCCGGTCGACATCCTCAAGATCGACAAGTCGTTCGTCGACGCGCTGCACACGAGCGAGGGCTCTGCCCTGGCCGAGGGAATCCTGGCGATCAGCGAGGCGCTCGGCTTCGAGACCGTGGCAGAGGGCATCGAGCAGCCGGATCAGGCGGCCGTGCTGCGTCGGCTGCGCTGCCCGATCGGACAGGGCTGGCTGTTCAGTCGCGCGCTGGACCCCTCGGCCCTCGAACTGCTGCTCGGCACGCTGACCGAGCAACCTCGGGCATTGACCGTCGTGGCCGCCCGCGGCTGACGGTTTCGCCGGCCCCGGCGTACCGGCTTGTGGAGTTGGCACTCGCATGGGTAGAGTGCCAGGTAGCGACAGGAGCTCGACCCCCGCGACGGCGGGCTCCGCGATCGCCCCTCGACAATGCTGTAGGAGGAACCGTGTCCACTGCGACCAAGGTCGCCATCAAGCCGCTCGAAGACCGCATCGTCGTCCAGGCCAACGAGGCCGAGACCACGACTGCATCGGGCATCGTCATCCCCGACACCGCCAAGGAGAAGCCCCAGGAGGGGACCGTCCTGGCCGTCGGACCGGGTCGCTTCGAGGACGGGGCCCGCGTGCCGCTCGATGTCAAGATCGGCGACAAGGTGCTCTACAGCAAGTACGGCGGCACCGAGGTCAAGTACGCCGGCGAGGAGTACCTCGTGCTCTCCGCCCGCGACGTGCTGGCCGTCATCGAGGGGTAACACCCCACCTGCACGACACGGCGACGCCCCGAGACCCCGCCCGGGGCCCCGGGGCGTCGCCGCTGCTGTGTGCTCCGCCGGTTGCCCGGGACCATCAACTCCAGCACGTTGTCAGCACCACCGAGAGGACCCTGCATGAGCAAGACCCTGAGCTTTTCCGAGGACGCCCGCCGCTCGCTCGAGCGCGGTGTCGACACGCTCGCCAACGCCGTCAAGGTGACGCTCGGCCCCAAGGGCCGCAACGTCGTCATCGGCAAGAAGTACGGCGGCCCGACGATCACCAACGACGGCGTCACCATCGCCCGCGAGGTCGAACTCGAGGACCCGTACGAGAACATGGGCGCGCAGCTCGCCAAGGAGGTCGCCACCAAGACCAACGACGTCGCCGGTGACGGCACCACCACCGCGACCGTGCTGGGCCAGGCCATGGTCCACGAGGGCCTCAAGGCCGTCTCGTCCGGCATCAACCCGATGGGCCTCAAAGCTGGCATCGACGCGGCCGTCGAGGCCGTCAGCGAGGCGTTGCTCGCCGCCGCCAGCCCGGTCGAGACCCCTGCCGAGGTCGCTGCGGTCGCCGCCATCAGCGCGCAGGACCCGCGGGTCGGCGAGCTCGTTGCCGAGCACCAGGCCAAGACCAAGAAGATCTCGACCTCGGCCGAAGTGGCACAGGTCGGCTCGCTCGCCGCCAATGGCGAAATCGAGATCGGCGAAATGATCGCCAAGGCGATGGAGAAGGTCGGCAACGAGGGTGTCATCACCGTCGAGGAAGCCAAGTCCATCCAG
>JBKJOO010000095.1:0-7514 GCA_046595615.1 Mycobacteriales bacterium
GTGCGACGCGTCGGAGATGAGCTGCCGCAACCGCGCCTCAGAGACTCGTTGCTGTTGCAGCATGCAGTCCAAGGCTACGGCCAGCCGCCGTATCTCGCTGGCACCCTTCTCGGTGGGGATGCGCTGGTCTCGTTCCCCGTCAGCCACCGCATCAGCCGTTGCGATGATGTCATCCAGCGGCTGCAACCCGTGGCGAAGGGCCAGGACGACAGCCAGGATGGCGAGCAGCAACGTGAACAGGCCACCGGCCACGAATCGACGAGGACAGCGAGCGGATAGTCGCATCGACAACGGTGAGCGGCGCGGCCTCAACCTCGAACTCACCCAGCGACCCCGTGGCTCCCAGCGCGAGATAGCGCAGGCTGCCACCGACAGACTTCACGGTGACGTCTGCGCCGGTGCGCAGGGTGACGAGATCCGTGGCCGACAGCACAGGGAGAGGCGTCGGGTTCGTGGGTGTCCCGGCCGGCTCGGCGATCCGCACCCGGCCGTCGGCACCGATCACCAGGTGCGCCGTCGCCACCGGCCGGGGATCCGATCGACCGGCTTGTGGGTACGGCGGCGGTCCGGCTTGCAGTCGGTTCTGCAGTGCTCCGGCCAGTTGCTGGCGGGCGATCCCCATCAGGTCGGACCGATTCGAACCGATGACGGCGACGCCGAGCACGCCGAGCGACGCCGTGACGACCAAGGCGATGCTCAGGGCCAGTCGCCAACGCAGGCTCTCCATCGGTCGGGCCGTCGGGCCGAGTAGCCGACGCTGCGCACGGTGTGGATGAGGCGTTGTCGGCCGGGGGCTTCCAGTTTGCGGCTTCAGCTCGACGAACTCAACGGACACTTCGATTCGGCTGGCCGTGACCACTACCCCGGCACCCGCACCTACCCGTACACATCAATGGCGGCATGCGGAGCATCGTCACCGTGCGGGGCGATCAGGTCGAACCGCAAGCGGCCACGAAACCGTTCCGTCCGGCGGGCAGCCCGTTGCGGGGCGCCACCATCACCGGGTTCACGTCGCCGAACAAGAACCACTATCGCCTCGAGTACATCGTCAATGGCGCCAAGGCTCAGGTGGACTACCGACTGAACGACACGACCGCAATCTTCACCTTCACCGACGCCACCGGAACATCCCGATCGGTGACCTACGTCCACTGAATGCTCAGTGACCGGGCAAAGGAATTGATTGTGCAGGATGTCCACCGGAAGCGGGTCACGAGATCGACGGCCTGCTGGACGTATTCGGGTCCGAAGAGGTCGATGAGGACGTCGGTGCCGGCTGGCAGACGGCGTGCTCAGGTGAGGAGATGGCGAGGACACGGACGCCTAGCCTCGTCAGCAGCTGGACGACGACCGTCCCCACGCCCCCCGAGGCCGCCGAGACCGCGACCGCCTCACCGGGCCGCGGGTCGATCGCGCCCACTGCGGCCGTGGCGACTGCCGCGACGGCGTACAGGGACCCGGCGACCTCGCAGCGGAGCGCGGGCGGCTTGGGCAGGAGCTGCATGGTGGGGCTGGCCGTCAGGTGTCGAATACGGCGCCCCCGGCCTGGTCGTCGACGTCGAACGCGGCCTGAGACGACGAGCAACGCCTGATCAGCGACGCGGAGATCGCCGAGGTGCCCTTCACCGGAGCACCAGTGGAACAGACGGACAGACCGGCAGATCAACGACGCCTCAGGCGCCGACGACGAGGAGCCAAGATCAACTACTACTGCCGACTCAACATCAAAGCAACGCGGTGCATCCAGGCTGAGTCGCCTGCCGCGCCCGAGTGCAGGTCCGGCCGGTCAGTCACTACCCCGGGCGAGCGAGCTGGGCCACCAGATCCGCTTGCCGAGGTCGTGCGCCAGCGCTGGCACCAGCACCGATCGGACCAGCAGGGTGTCGAGCAGGACGCCGAATGCGACGGCGAAGCCGACCTCGGCGAGGAACACCAGGGGCAGCACCCCGAGCACGGCGAACGTCGACGCCAGGACGATCCCGGCCGAGGTGATCACCCCGCCGGTAACGGTGAGCCCACGCAGCACGCCGCTCCTCGTGCCGTGCCACAGCGTCTCCTCGCGCACCCTGGTCATCAGGAAGATGTTGTAGTCGATGCCCAGGGCGACAAGGAAGATGAACGCGAACAGCGGGAACGAAGGGTCGGCCCCCGCGAACCCGAACACGTTGTTGAAGAAGAACGCACAGACGCCCAACGTCGCGGCGAACGACAGCACCACGGTGAGGATGAGCAGCAGGGGTGCCACCAGTGCCCGCAGCAGCAGGCCGAGCACCATGAGGATGACCAGCAGGACCAGCGGGATGATCACGTTGCGGTCCCGGCGGGAGGCGTCCTGCACGTCCAGGTTGAGGGCGGACTGACCACCTACGAGCGCCCGCGCACCGGGCACGGCGTGCACCGCGGCGCGCAGCCGCTGGACGGTGGTGTACGCCGCGGGCGAGTCGTACGCCGAGGTGAGCTGGGCGTTGACAAGGGTGCGGCCACCGATCGGCGAGACGGCGAGTGCGGCAGGCACGCAGCCGCCTGGCCCGCGAGCGGTCGGGGCGGCCTTGGGGGCGGCGGCCAGCTTGGCGTAGTCGGGCTGCAGGCACACGGCGCCGACCTGCTGGACGACCCCGGGCACCCGGGCGGCGGCGGCGATCACCGCGTCGGCCTGGTCGGCACCGGTCACGATCACGGCCGGCGCACCGATGCCCCGGTTGAACTTGGAGTCGAAGATCTTCTGGCCCTGGACAGCGTCCGGGTTGTTGGTGAAGCTGTCGACGGTGGACAGGCCGTTTGCCTTGAGCGTGGGCACCAGGGCCACCAAGGCCAGCAGCAGGACCGCTGCGACCACCCAGGCCGGGCGGGCCCGCCGCGAGATCGCGCCGGCGACCCTGGCCCACCCGCCGTGCGAGGCCAGGTCGGTCTGCTGGTCGACGCGCGGGATGCGTGGCCAAAAGATCCACCGGCCGCAGAGCACCAGCACCACTGGCAGAAAGGTCAGCATCACCACGAACGTGCAGGCGATCCCGATCGCGGCGACCGGCCCGAGCCCGCGGTTGGAATTGAGCTCGCTCACCAGCAGGCAGAGCAGCCCGATGACAACCGTCGCGGCGGAGGCGGCGATGGCCGGTGCGGCGCCGCGCCAGGCCTTGACCATCGCGTCCAGCCGGCTCGGGAAGACGTGCAGCTCCTCGCGGTAGCGGCTGATCAGCAGCAGCGCGTAGTCGGTCCCGGCGCCGATCACGAGGACGGAGAGGATGCCCTGGCTCTGCCCGTTCAGGGTGATGACGTCGTGCTTGGCCAGGAAGTAGATCGCGATGGACGCGAGGCCGAGCGACAGGGCGGCACTGAACAGCGGGAAGAACCAGAGGACGGGGCTGCGGTAGACGATGAGCAACAGCACGATGACCACGACGCCGGCGACGCCGAGCAGCTTGCCGTCGATGCCGTTGAACGCCTCGATGAGCGCGGACAGGAGCCCGCCCGGGCCGGCGGTGTGCACGACGAGCCCGTCCGGGTTGCCGGTCTTGAGCAGCTTTTCGACCCGCTTCTCCGCCGCCGAGAGCTCCGGGCCGGTGGCGCTGACCTCGCCGCGCTTGGCGACGAGCGGCGCGGACACCGACGCGGTCGTCCGGTCGGCGGACACCTGCGCGGCGCCGACCTGGTCGCCTTCGACGCCCTCGACAGTCCGCAGCCGGTCGACGTCGGCCGCGATCTTGGCCTCGTCCTGCGCGGTCAACCCACCGGTCCGCTGATAGACCAGGAAGCCCGGGATTGTGCTGGTCGGCGTGAAGGCGCTGCTGAGGCGGTTGACCCTGGTCGACTCGGCCGAGCTCGGCAGGAATGCGGAGTTGTCGTTCTTCTGGACGTCGGCCAGTTTGCCCTGGTAGGACCCGCCAGCGCCGCCCAGCAGGAACACCAGCAGCGCCAGCAGCCCGAACACCCACAGTCGCCGCGGACGGCCCGACCGGCCCGCCGGCGCCGTCTGTTGTTCCGTCGTGACCGTGCTGCTCATCCGTATGCCCCCGTGTCCGGAACTCCGGGCCATGATGTACCAGCCGACGACGAGGCGCTGAGTAAAATTCTCTCACCGGGCCGGCGGACCACGTGTCTCACCGGTGATGCCGTGGCCCCAGGAACGAGGTGACGATGCGGGAGTTGCGCGACCAGGGCGGCCACGTCATCGACCGGGTGGCAGCGGGGGAGCGGGTCACGAACGCGAAACGGCAAGGTGGTGGCCCACCTGGAGCCTGCGGCGCGGGCCCGGCTCACCGCCGTCGCCCTGGCCGAGCTGTCCGTTGGGCCACTCCCGACCGACGATCTCGGCGGCCGCGCCCTCCGACAGGTCCGCGCGCAGGAGACGGAGGCCGCCTTCGAGCCGCTCCCGTTCGGCGCTGCGGCCGGACGTTCGGCCGGGTCGCCGCCGCCCTGCGGTAGGCCGGACGGCGCGGGCAGCCCCGTGCCTTCGCCGCGCTGATCGCGGCGGCGGCCAGCGCCGAGGCCCTGCCCCACTACACCTGCGACCCGGCTGACTTCGCGGGCATCGACGACCTGGTGCTGGTCCCCGTGCCCGACCCGGCCTGCGTCCGCAGAGCGAGGGGCCGCGGGCCAGTCGATCCGGGCCAGTTCGTAGCGCAACCGCTGGGCACGAGTGCAGGAGTGTTGGCAGAGCCCGGGCGACCGATGATCTCGGCACGGACGACGACCCTCCGTCTGTGGCATCGACGCCGTCGAGCCCAACCAGCCTCGCTGCGTTCAGCTGCATGCTTCAGCTGCGAGATTTGCGCACTCACCATCGACCAGCTGGGCGCCACAACCCTCGTTGACTGAGCAGCCCGACAATCCCACCGGGGGTCGTCACGACCCAAGACTTCAGGAGGAACCATGACCGGCGCTTTCACTCGGAATCAACACCGTGCTGCATCCCATGTCTGACCTGGCGACGGCCAAGGCCGTGTACCCCGCCCTCCTCGGCGTGCCGCCGCAGCCCGGCGAGTCCTCCTACGTCGGTTTCGAGGCTGCGGGCCAGCACATCGGACCGGTGCCGGGCGGTGGACGGCAGGGCATGGCCTCGCCGGTGGCTTCTTGGCACGTCCTGGACATCGAAGCGAAGCTGGCTGAGGTGACCGCCGCGGGTGCCACCGTGCAGGAGCCTGCGCACGACGTCGGTGGCGGCCGTCTGGTGGCCACCGTCACCGACCCCGATGGCAACGTCCTCGGGCTGCTTCCACACCGATGAGGGCTGCCCCCGCTCCCGCGCTCGGCATCGTCGCGACACCGAACATCGGCTCGCGGCAGGGACTTCTGGCGGCGAGTGCCTCGGCGTACCGTGCGCCGTACACGGTGCCGCTGGCGTTTATTTGGTACCGCCAGGCGCTGCTGCTGGGACTCGGCCACCTGTGACGTGTCGATGATCGAGTGCGATGTCGAGGTCCTCGAGATGGCCGGGCTAGCGCAGGAGCGGGGTGACCGGTTCGTCGCGCCACTCCGGCCGACACGGCCGATCAGGGAGACAGCGGACCGTAACCCTCGAAGCTGGTCCGATCGAGCCAGCCGACGCCGACGGAGACCGCGACGGCGGCTCCTTCTCACAGTGGAGACGCGATGAGCTTGGGTAAAGGGACGGGCGCGCAGTCGCCGGCGCTGCACGTCGCCGACAGCCAGGATGTGATCCGCGTGTACGGCGCGCGAGTGAACAACCTCAAGGACGTCAGCATCGAGATTCCGAAGCGCCGGCTGACGGTCTTCACCGGCGTCTCCGGCTCTGGCAAGAGTTCACTGGTGTTCGGCACGATCGCCGCGGAGTCGCAGCGGCTGATCAACGAGACCTACAGCGCGTTCGTGCAGGGCTTCCTGCCGACGCTCGCGCGGCCGGAGGTCGACGTCCTCCAAGGGCTGACGACCGCGATCCTCGTCGACCAGGAGCCGATGGGGGTCAACGCCCGATCCACGGTCGGCACCGCCACCGACGCGGGCGTGCTGTTGCGCATCGTGTTCAGTCGCCTCGGGAAGCCGCACATCGGCTCGCCCCAGGCGTTCTCGTTCAACGTCGCCTCGATCAGCGGAGCGGGTGCAGTCTCGATCGAGCGCGGCGGACAGACCGTCAAGGAGCGTCGTAGCTTCAGCGTTATTGGCGGAATGTGTGCACGCTGTGAGGGCCGGGGCTCCGTCACCGATATCGACCTGTCTGCGCTATATGACGACAACAAGTCCCTCAAGGACGGTGCGCTCAGCATCCCCGGTTACAGCATGGACGGCTGGTTCGGCCGAATCTTCAGCGGCTGTGGTTTCTTCGACCCGGACAAAGCGATCAAGATGTTCACCAGGCGCGAGCTCCACGACCTGCTGTACAAGGAGGCGACCAAGATCAAGGTCGACGGTGTCAACCTGACCTACGAAGGGCTGATCCCGAAGATCCAGAAGTCGATGTTGTCCAAGGACATCGACGCGATGCAGCCGCACATTCGCGCCTTCGTGGAGCGCGCTGTCACCTTCGCCACCTGTCCGGAGTGCAGGGGCACCCGGCTCAGCACAGCGGCCCGTTCGTCGAAGATCAGGGACAAGAACATCGCCGACGTCTGCATGATGCAGATCAGCGAGCTCGCTGCGTGGGTGGACGAACTCGACGAGCCATCGGTCGCGCCGCTGCTCACCACGCTGCAGCGGATCCTCGCATCGTTCGTAGAGATCGGGCTGGGCTATCTCAGCCTCGACCGGGCTTCGGGGACGCTGTCGGGCGGTGAGGCGCAGCGCGTCAAGATGATCCGCCACCTCGGGTCGTCGCTCACCGACGTCACCTACGTGTTCGACGAACCGACGGTCGGTCTGCACCCCCACGACATTCAGCGGATGAATGACTTGCTGCTGCGGCTGCGGGACAAAGGCAACACGCTGCTGGTGGTGGAGCACAAGCCGGAGACGATCGCGATCGCCGACCACGCCGTCGACCTCGGGCCCGGCGCCGGTACGGCGGGTGGCGTGGTGATGTTCGAAGGGACCGTCGAGGGGTTGCGGGCCAGCGGCACGATCACCGGGCGGCACCTTGACGACCGGGCCTTCTTGAAGCCGTCCGTACGGACACCGTCGGGAGTGCTGGAGGTCCGCAGCGCCAACACCCACAACCTGCAAGGCGTCGATGTCGACATCCCGCTCGGGGTGCTGGTCGTCGTCACCGGCGTGGCCGGGTCGGGAAAGAGCTCACTGATCCAGGGCTCGGTGTCTGGCCGGGACGGGGTGGTGTCGGTCGACCAAGGCGCGATCAAGGGCTCGCGGCGCAGCAACCCGGCAACCTACACCGGACTGCTCGACCCGATCCGCAAGGCCTTCGCGAGGGTCAATGGTGTGAAGCCGGCACTGTTCAGCGCCAACTCCAAGGGCGCCTGCCCCAACTGCAACGGCGCCGGGGTCATCTACACCGACCTGGCGATAATGGCCGGGGTAGCCACCGTCTGCGAGGTGTGCGAGGGGAAGCGGTTCCAGGCCGAGGTGCTCGAGTACACCCTGGGTGGCAAGGACATCAACGAGGTGCT
>JBKJOO010000182.1:0-19117 GCA_046595615.1 Mycobacteriales bacterium
CACGATGAACCCGTTCCAGCACGGCGAGGTCTTCGTGACCAACGACGGCGCCGAGACCGACCTGGACATCGGGCACTACGAGCGGTTCCTCGACACCGACCTCAACCAGATCGCCAATGTCACCACCGGGCAGGTCTACTCCACGGTCATCGCCAAGGAGCGCCGCGGGGACTACCTCGGTGACACCGTGCAGGTGATCCCGCACATCACCAACGAGATCAAGGACCGCATCCTCGCGATGGGTGGCCCTGAGATCGACGTGGTCATCACTGAGGTGGGCGGCACCGTCGGCGACATCGAGTCGCTGCCGTTCCTCGAAGCCGCCCGGCAGGTCCGCCAGCAGGTCGGCCGCGACCGGTGCTTTTTCCTGCACGTCTCGCTGATCCCTTACATCGGGCCGAGCGGCGAGCTCAAGACCAAGCCCACCCAGCACTCGGTGCAGGCGCTGCGCACGATCGGCATCACCCCGGACGCGATCGTCTGCCGCTCCGATCGGCCGATCAACGAGGGCATCAAGCGCAAGATCGCCAACATGTGCGACGTCGACGTCGAGGCGGTGGTGTCCGCTGTCGACGCCCCGTCGATCTACGACATCCCGCGCGTGCTGCACGCCGAGGGGCTGGACGCCTACGTCGTACGCCGTCTCGGGCTGCCCTTCCGCGACGTCGACTGGACCGACTGGGACCGGCTGCTGCAGCGCGTCCACCGGCCGGCCAGGCAGGTCACCGTCGCGCTCGTCGGCAAATACGTCGACCTGCCCGACGCCTACCTGTCGGTGAGCGAGGCCCTGCGGGCCGGCGGCTTTGCCAACGACGCGAAGGTCGAGATCCGCTGGGTGCAGTCCGACGACTGCGAAACCCCCGAGGGCGCTGCGAAAGCACTCGCGGGCGTCGACGGGGTGCTGATCCCCGGCGGGTTCGGCGTGCGGGGGATCGAGGGCAAGGTCGGGGCGATCCGGCACGCCCGTACCCACGACGTCCCGGTGCTGGGCCTGTGCCTGGGTCTGCAGTGCATGGTCATCGAGGTGGCCCGGTCGCTCGCCGGCATCGAGAAGGCCAACAGCGCCGAGTTCGAGCCGGATGGCCCGGACAGCGTCATCGCCACGATGGCCGACCAGCAGGACGTCGTCGCCGGTGAGCGCGACATGGGCGGCACCATGCGGCTCGGCCTGTGGCCGACCGCCCTGGTGCGCGGGTCGGTCGCCCAGCGCGCGTACGGCGACGACCCGGCGACCGAGCGGCACCGGCACCGCTACGAGGTCAACAACGCCTACCGGCCGGCCCTGGAGGCCGCCGGGTTGGTCTTCTCCGGCACCTCACCCGACGGCTCGCTGGTCGAGATCGTCGAGCTGCCAGCTGATGTCCACCCATTCTTCGTCGGGACGCAGGCCCACCCGGAGTTCCGGTCCCGGCCCACCCGCGCCCACCCGCTGTTCCGCGAGCTGGTCGCGGCGGCCGTCCGCCGGGCCGAGGGCCGGATGCTCCCGCTCTGAGCCGCGCCACCTGATCCTGACCCCCGCAGCCGTAGCGATCTTGACGATCTTGCCGGCGACCCGCCGATGCGGCCGACCAGGTCGTCAAGAGCGCGGCGAAGGTCGGGGTGGCGATCATGATGAATTCGGGCATTCTGCGCATACGTTGACGTGTGCCGGCGTAGCGTGAGCTGAACCGCAGCCGACCAAGGGGCGCCCACCCGATGAGCAGACACCGCGTCGCCCTCGTGCTGATCGCGCTCACCCTGGGCACCGGCGGGGTAGCCGCACCAGCCCTGGCCGACGTCCTGCCGGGCCTGCCCGGGATCCCGACCGCTCCACCCGCTCCTGTTGCCCCGCCGGCACCCGGCCAGCCGATCCCGGCCCCACCCGCGTTGCCCGGCGTGCCGACCGTGCCTGGGCTTCCTGCCGTCCCGGCCCTGCCGGTCATTCCCGCCGTGCCGGGGTTGCCGAAGCCGCCGCCGCTCACTGCGCCGAAGGCAGGCGCGCCGCTCCCGGCCGCCGGACCCGGCGCCTTCGGGGTGCTGGCCTTCGGTCATTTCGTCGACGACGGTCCCCGCGTGGCGGTCGAGCACCGCAGCCCGCCGACGCCCCACTTCGCGCTCCCCAAGCCCCTGCCGTACGACGTGACGGGCCTGGACACGCGCGACTACGTGCTCCCCAGGGCGAGCCGCTCGGTCGCCCAGCGGGCGGCCGCTGCGGAGCAGGTTGGGCGCCGGCATCACACCGCCATCCTGGCCGGACTGCTCGCCCTCGCCGCCGTCGGTGGCGGCATCGTGCTGGCCCGGCGCCGGTACGCCCCGGCCGGCGGCTGAACGCACCTGGGAGCATGCCGGCCATGCCGTCGCCCCACGAGTACACCGTCGCGTCGTCGGACGTCGCCTACCGGGGGCGGATCATCACCGTGCGCAGGGACGTCGTGCAGATGCCGGGTGGTGGTTCGTCGCAGCGGGACGTGGTCGTCCATCCGGGGGCGGTCGGGGTCGTCGCCCTGGACGACGACGGCAACGTGCTGCTGGTCAACCAGTACCGCCATCCGGTCGGGCGTCGGCTCGACGAGCTGCCTGCGGGCCTGCTCGATGTGGACGGTGAGTCGTTCCTGCGGGCGGCGCAACGCGAGCTGGTCGAGGAGGCGGGCCTCGCCGCGGGCACCTGGCAGGTGCTGGTCGACACGCTGACCAGCCCTGGGATGACCGACGAGGCCATCCGGCTCTACCTGGCCCGCGACGTGCGGGCGGTCGAACGCGACGTACAGGAGCACGAGGAAGCGGAGATGACCAGCTGCTGGGTGCCGCTCGATGAGGCAGTCCGCCGCGCCCTGGCCGGTGAGTTGGAGAACGCGATGGCCTGCGTCGGCGTGCTCGCGGCGGCCGAAGCTGCGCGCCGCGGCTTTGCCGGGCTGCGGCCAGCCGACGCACCGTGGCCGGCCAGGGCGCACGCGCAGGTGCCGCTCGCCGGGGCATGATCTGCAGGCGGGTCCGAGGGAAGACGGCCTCGCGCGCGTCGGTTGGCGGGTGGGAGCCCCGCGTCGGTTCGGGCTGAGGAAGGAGTGCGCCGTGGCTGCGGTCGGGGGAACCACCGAGACCACCCAGATGTACCTGCGCACGGTCCTCGAGCTGGAGATGGCCGGGGTGCCGGCGCTGCGGGCGCGCCTGCGGGACCGCCTGCAGCACACTGCCCCAGCGATCAGCGAGGCGGTCGAGCGACTGTCCAAGGACGGCTACCTGGAGCTGCGCGAGCCCGACAAGGTGCTCGTGCTGACCGTGACCGGGCGCCGGGTGGCCGAGGCGGTGCTGCGCAAACACGAGCTCGCGGAGCATCTGCTGGTCACCCTCGCCGGTCTCGACGCCATCAGCGCGCACGAGCAGGCGTGCGACTGGGAACACGTCATCAGCGACGACGTGGAGCAGCGGTTGCGGGCCCGGCTGGGCGCCCCGGGCAGCTGTCCCTTCACCAGCTGAGCCTGCTTAGGTTAGGCTGCCCTAACTCAGTCGTTCGAAGGGATCCCCGTCATGCCCATCAGTCGGCCGCGGTCGCTCACTGCGACCCTGCTGACCGCCGTGCTGGCCGCGGCCTGCGCAACCGGGCAGCAACCCCAGGCCGACTCGGGGCGGCGCGGCGGCGCGGCGTCCGCCATCACCGTCTACAGCGGGCAGCACGAGCAGACCGTGCAGGCGCTGGCGGACGACTTCACCCGGCGCACCGGTGTGCGCGTCGAACTCCGGTCCGGCAACGAGGCCGAGCTGGCCAACCAGATCCTGCAGGAGGGCGCGTCCTCGCCGGCGGACGTCTTCTACGCGGGCAACCCGCCGCCGCTCGAGGCCGTCCGGGCCAAGGGGCTGCTCGCTGCCGTCGCGCCCGCGACGCTCGCCGCCGTGCCGGCCGAGTTTGACTCGCCGACCGGTCAATGGGTCGGGGTGTCCGCCCGGTCCGGAGCGCTGATCTACAACACCGACCGGCTGAAGCCGGCCGCCCTGCCCGCCACGCTGCTCGAACTCGCCGGACCGGCCTGGAAGGGACGGTTCGCGTTCGCCCCGACCGAGACCGACTTCAGCCCCATCGTCACGGCGCTGGCCAAGACCGCTGGCGACACCGTTGCCGAGCGATTCCTGGTCGGCCTGAAGGCCAACGCCAAGGCGTATGAGGACAACGAGGCGGTCGTCGCCGCCGTCAACCGCGGTGAGGTCCAGACCGGCCTGGTCGAGCACTACTACTGGTACCGCCTGAGCAAAGAGCTCGGCGCCCCCCGGATCCATTCGGCCCTGCACTATTTCGCGGCGGGCGACCCGGGTGGGTTGCTCGCGGTCAGCGGCGCCGGACTGCTGCAGTCCAGCAGGCACAAAGCTGACGCCCAGGGGTTTCTCGCCTATCTGGTGAGCGCCGCCGGGCAGCGCATCATCGCGACCAGCGACAGTTTCGAATACCCGCTGGCTACCGGGGCGAGCACGCGAGCGCCGCTGCGGCCGTTCACCGAGCTCCGGCCGCCCGCGCTGACACCGGTCGACCTCGGCGACGGTAAGAAGGCGCTCGAGCTGCTGCAGCAGGCGAACCTGTTGTGACCGGGGTCAGGCAGGCCGGTTACCCGCGCCGCCCGGCTGCCAGCCGGGGCCGTCCGGTTGGCGCGCTGACAGTGGCGCTCGCCGCGGTCGTGGCGGTGCTCGCGTCACTGCCACTGGTCTTCCTGCTCTGGCAAGCCGCCAGTTCGTCGTACGACGCACTGGTCGTGCTGCTGCTGCGGCCGCGGGTCGCCGAGCTGCTCACCAACACGGTGTCGCTCGTCGTCGTCGTCACCTGCGCCAGCGTGCTGCTCGGCGCGGCAGGGGCCTGGCTGACCGAACGCACCGACCTGGCCGGTCGGCAGATCTGGCGGGTCCTGCTGGTGCTCCCGATCGCGGTGCCGGAGTTCGTCAACGGCTACACCTGGGTGTCGCTGAACCCGTCGGTGCAGGGGCTGTGGGGCGCGTCGCTGGTCAGCACCCTGTCGCTCTACCCACTGGTCTACCTGCCGGCGGCCGCAATGCTGCGGGCCCGCCGGCCCGAACAGGATGAGGTGGCCGGATCGCTCGGCGCGCGGCCGACCGCGGTGCTCATCCGGGTCGTGCTGCCGCAGCTGCGCCCGGCCCTCGTCGGCGGCGCGGTGATCGTCTCGTTGCACCTGTTCGGTGAGTACGGCGCGTTCGCGCTGCTGCGCTACCCGACCTTTGCGGTGGCGATCTTCAACCAGTACAAGCTGGGCTTCGATGCGGCCTCTGCCGCCGGCCTCAGCCTGGTCCTGGTTGCGCTGTGCCTGCTGGTGCTGAGCATCCAGCGGCGCGCGGCCGGCGGGCTGGGTCGCTCGAACGCCCGCGCCGGCCAGGCCCGCGCCGCCCGGCCACTGCCGCTGGGCCGGGCAGCGCCGTACTGCCAGGCCGCGCTGGCGGCGCTGGCCGCGCTGTCGCTCGGCGTACCGCTAGCCGCGACCGCGAGCTGGCTGCTGCGGGGGAGCTCCACCACGCTGCCGCCGGCCAGCACCGTCGTCGTGCTGCTGAACACCCTGCTGCTCGGTGGCTCGGCGGCCGTGCTCTGCACCGCGATGGCCCTGCCGGTCGCGGCACTCACCGTCCGGCGGCACGGCCGGCTCGGCGCGGCGATGGAGGGGGCCACCTACATCAACCGGGCGCTGCCGGGCGTGGTCGTCGCGCTGGCCTTGGTGTTCTTCGCCCTGCGCACCGCAGCCGGGCTCTACCAGAGCAGCCTGCTGCTGGTGCTGTCCTACAGCGCCCTGTTCCTGCCGCTCGCGGTGGTTGCGGTCAAGGCCGGCCTGTCCCAGCTGCCGCCTGCGCTGCCCGAGGTGGCCGAGAGCCTCGGCGCCCGCCGGCCACTGATCTGGCTGCGGCTCACCCTGCCGATGCTGTTGCCCTCGTTGTCCGGCGCGATGGCGCTGGTCTTTTTGTCCACCGTTACGGAGCTGACCGCGACCCTGCTGCTCCACCCGACCGGCGTACAGACCCTGGCGACCCAGTTCTGGCTCTACACGACCGGGCAGGCGTACGGCGCGGCGGCGCCGTACGCCGGGCTGATGCTGCTGCTGGCCGTCGGGCCGACCTACTTGCTGACCAGGCAGCTGGACCGCCCGCAGCGCCCGGCGATGCTGCTGTGAGCGACGTCGGCCGGCAGCCAGCGGCGGGCGCCACCGGGGTGCGCAAGAGCTACGGCGCCCGCGAAGTGCTCTCCGGACTCGACCTGCAGGTGCCGGCCGGGGGAGTGACCGCGCTACTCGGCCCGTCGGGGTGCGGCAAGACCACCTTGCTGCGGCTGCTGGCCGGCTTCGACCGGCTCGATGCCGGCCGGATCAGCCTCGGCGGCGGCCTGGTCGACGGGCCCGGCACCTTCGTGCCGGCCCGCCGGCGGCAGGTCGGCTACGTCCCCCAGGAGGGTGGGCTGTTCACCCACCTCAGCGTCGCGGGCAACATCGGTTTCGGGGTGCGCCGGGGTCACCGCAAGCAGCGCACCGCGCAGATGTTGGACCTGATCGGGCTGGCCGGGCTGGCCGACCGGCGCCCCGACGAGCTGTCCGGTGGGCAGCAGCAACGGGTCGCGCTCGCCCGGGCCCTGGCCGTCCAGCCGCAGATCGTGCTGCTCGACGAACCGTTCTCCGCGCTCGACGCCGGGCTCCGGGCGCAGGTGCGCTCCGACGTGCTCGGGTTGCTGCGGGCGACCGGGACCACCGCGCTGCTGGTGACCCACGACCAGGAAGAGGCGCTCAGCGTCGCCGACCAGGTGGCCGTGCTCGACGCGGGGCGCATCGTGCAGGCAGGTACCCCGGAACAGCTGTACGCCGCGCCGGTGTCCGCGCGGGTCGCCCGCTTTCTCGGCTCGGGAACCCTGCTGCCCGCCGTACGCCTCGACCCGAAGACGGTTCGTTGCGCCTTGGGCGTGCTCCGGACCACCGAGTCCGGCGCAGCCGGCCGGGGCGACGGACTGGTGCTCGTGCACAGCGAGCAGTTGCTGGTGGATGCGGGCGCCGCGGGTGTTCCTGCAGTGGTGACCACCCGTGCCTTCTACGGTCATGACGCAGTCGTGACCGTCCGGCTCGACGCGGCCGAGACCTGTGAGTTGACCGCCCGCTGTCAGGGCACCACGACCCTGGCCGTGGGTGCGCCGGTCGCCGTCAGCGTGGCCGGGCCGGTCGTGTTCCTGCCGGGTCTGGACGGGTGACGAGCTAGCGCATGTCGCCGGTGTGGCCGAGTGAGTAGCGGCCGGGCTGCGGCCAGACGCACATGCCGTGCGGCTTGTTCGGGATGCGCACCTGGGCGATGAGATGGCCGTCCACCGTGGAGATCTCGTAGATCCTGGCGTCGTAGCGCCCGGACAGCCAGAGGGCCTTGCCGTCCGGGCTGACGCCGCCCATGTCCGGGCTTCCCCCGCCCGGCAACCGCCAGGTGGCGACGACAGCCCGGCGTACCGGGTCGATGACCGAGATCGTGCCCGAGCCGCGGTTGCTCACGAACAACCGGCGGGCGTCGCGGCTGGGGTAGATGCCATGGGCATCGCGCCCCGTCGGCAGGAAGCCGGCCTCGGTGAACCTGGCCGCGTCGATGAGGTGCACCCCGCCGAGGTTCTTGTCGGCGACGTAGAAGGTCTGGCCGTCCGGGCTGAGCCGGACGTCCTGCGGTGAGGACCGGGGCAGGTCCAGATAGCCGACGACGCGGCGGCTGCGCAGGTCGAGCTTGACCAGTCGGTGCGCGAACTCGCAGGACGCGATGAGAAATGAGCCGTCAGCGGAGAAGTCGGCGTGGTCGACGCCGGCGCAGTCGAGCCGGACGGTGGTGACCGACGCGAAGCTGTGCGCGTCGTAGAACTCGAGCGCCTGCCGCTGCTCGGCGATCACGATCGCCTGCCGGCCATCCGGGGTGAAGTACATGTTGTACGGGTCCTCGACCGGGATGCTCGGCCCGGACGGCCGTCCGGTCCGCGGGTCGAACGGCGTCAGGGTGTTCGCCAGGTCGTTCGTGGCGTAGAGCGTCTTCAGGTCGTACGACGGGACGACGTGCTGCGGGTCGAGCCCGGTCCGGTAGTGCCCGACGATCTTCAGGCTGACCGGGTCCACGACGTCCACGCCGTGCCCGGCGCTCTGCGGGACGTACAACCGGTAGGGCACGTTGCGCGTCGCGGCGGTGAACTGCCCGACCCCCGTGTGGGCGTAGACCGCGAGACGGCCATCCCGGGCGGCCGTCGGCGGGATCAGCGCCGGACGGATGGCCGCGCGGCGCGACGCCGCGGCAGGCCGGGCAGCAGGCGCCCGGTCGTTCCCCTCGCGGGCGATGATCACGCCGCAGCTGGCCAGGGTCAGGACGAACAGGCCCGCCACGAGACGTCGGCGGCGGACGACGCCGGCGCTGTGCTGACGGGGTATCACGATGAACAGTCTCCCTTTCGCGGGCCGGTCGGAGCTGCAAGCCGGCAGCGTGTCGCGCTGGCCATGGCGGGCGAGCAACCCTGACGTGTCCCTCCTGTACGCCGCCTGAGCGGCCGCCCTAGCCTGAAGCTGGTGACCCCGGCAGCCATTGCGACGCGGAGCGGCTGGCGGGGCCTGCTGGCCGCCGTGCTGCTCGTCCCGGTCCTCACCGCGGCCCCCGCCGCAGCGATCACCGGTGGCGGCCCCGACGGCACGGATCATCCCTACGTCGCGATGCTGTTCGCACCGGGCGCGAGCACACCGAGCTGCTCCGGCGTCCTGGTCCGAGCCGATAACGGCGCCGTGGCGGTGCTGACCGCAGCCCACTGCCTGACCCACGGGGCCGGTCCGTCGACCGGGCAAGGTTGGCAGGTGGAGTTCTCGGCCGTGCACACCGCGAGCTCACCGCGTTACACCGGGACGTACTACGTCGCCCCGGGCTACCGGCCGTCGGTGTCCCACGCGCACGATCTCGCGGCCATCGTGCTGACCGCCGGGCCGGCGATCCAGCCGGCTGAGCTGGGCGCGCCGGGGCGTGAGGACAACCAGCCGGATCCGTACCTGACGGTCGTCGGCGCAGGGCAGCCATTTGCCGGCCAGCGCCGCGCGGCGACCGAGCGCGTCGTCGGTCGGGACGGGACCTGGCTCTTTCTCGTGCCCGGCAGCGGCAACAGCTGCGACGGCGACTCCGGCGGCCCGGACCTCGTCCCCGCCACCCGCGTGGTGGTCGCGTTGACCGACCAGGGCAGCTGCTCGACCGACCAGGACCTCCGGGTCGACACGGTCGAGGCACACCAGTTCCTCGTCTCGGCGACCCAGGCCGCCGGGGCACCCACGGTCACCACGCAACCGGCGGCGCAGACGGTGCCGGCGGGTCAGCCCGCCCAGTTCAGTGCGACGGCGTCGCCGGCGGGTGCGGCGCTGCAGTGGCAGGTCTCCGCCGACGGGGGCACGTCCTTCACCGACCTGACCGGGGAGCGCGGCGCCACCCTGTCGGTCACGCCACAGCCGCAGCAGTCCGGTGAGCAGTACCGGGCTGTCTTCACCGACCCGATCGGGGTAGCGACCACCGACCCGGCCACGCTGACCGTCACGACCATCTTGGGCAGCGGGACCGCGGGGCTGTACCACCCGCTCGTCCCGTCGCGGATCCTCGACACCCGCTCGACACGAGCTCCGGTGACCGCCTCGGCCGACCGCCTCGTGCCGGTGCTCGGGGTCGGTGGCGTTCCCACCAGCGGGGTCGCGGCCGTGGTCTTGGCCACCGTGGTGGCCTTGCCACCGAGCGCCGGCGACCTGGAGATCTACCCGACCGGCCACCGGCCGAGCCCGCGCACCTCCAACGTGAACTGGCCGGCGCGGCGAACGGTCGCCAACCTGGTGACCGTCCCGGTCGGTGCCGGCGGCACGGTGGCGTTGTCCACCTCCGCCCCGTCGGCCGACGTCGCGCTGGACGTCGTCGGTTGGTACGGCGACAGCAGCAACCAGAGCGGGGCGCGGTACAACTCCGTCGGCCCGACCCGGATCCTGGACACCGGCGACGGCAGCGGCAATGTCGCGGCCGGCGCCGATCGTCGGGTCGTCCTACGCGGCGTCGCCGGTATACCGGCCGGCAGCGACGTCCTCGCCGTCGCGCTGAACCTCACCGTGCTCGGGGCGCAGGGTCCGACCGATGTCGAGGTGTATCCGACCGGCGCGCCGGCCCGCGCCCGCACGAGCAACACCAACCTGGTCGCCGGGCAGACGGCGTCGGTGGCCGTGGTCGCCACCCTCGGCGTCGACGGCAGCGTCGAGATCTCCACCGCGCGCGGCACCGTGCGGGCCCTGGTCGACGTCGTCGGCTACTACTCAGCAGCGGGGGACCGGTTCGTCCCCCTCGCGCCGGTCCGGGTGGTCGATCGAGTTCCGGTGCGGGGGGGCAACGACCAGCAGATGGTCCTCGCCGGTGCAGCCGGCATCCCGGCCGACGCCGACGCCGTGCTGCTCAACCTCACCGGGGTCGGCGCCACCCGCGACCTCGACGTCGAGCTTTTTGCGACGGGTGATCGACCGGCCCGGCGTACCTCGGTGCTCAACCTGCGTCCCGGCCAGGCCGTGCCGAACCTCGTGGTGGCGCGCCTGGGCGCGGGTTCCAGCGAGCTCTCCGCGAGCACCGGCGAGGTCCGGCTGATCCTCGACGCGTGCGGCTACTTCACCAGTCGGTGAGCGAACACCCGTCGGCGCGGCGACCGCCGGGGGTCGAGCTGATGGTGACAGCCCGCGATGCCGATCGCGCCGGTGAACTGGGTTGAGGGCTCGCTTAGCCTGGTCCCGCACAGGGGCCGGTGCAGTGCCGCGCGCAGCTGGGTGAGGCTGGCGGTCGCGATTGGCAGCGGATGCGCGCCGGGCAGTGCCCAGGACAGCGAGGGGGCCAGCGCCGCCTCCCAGGAGTAGAAGGTGTGGTGCCCGTTGGGCTGGCCGACCAGTGCGTCGTACGGCCTACGCCAGCGATAGCGGGCCAGGTCGGTCCAGAACGAGGTCGTCTGCTGCACGGCGTCGCGGTCGTCAAGGCCGGCGAGCAGGTACATCTCGATCGGCTCGGGTCGGCGGTGCGCGATCCACCAGTCCGGGCTGTGCTGCAGTCGATCCATCGCGGAGTGCCACAGGCCGCGCGCGTACTGGTCGTCGAGGGCGTGCGCGTAGCCGTCCAGGCTGACCGCCCGGCCGTAGCGGTCGGGATGGCGGACGGCGAGGTCGAGCGCGCAGTAGCCGCCGGTCGAGTAGCCGATACCGGTCCAGCGGGTCGGCGCCGTGCGGAATGTCGCGGTCACGAAGGCGCGGACGTCCTGGACGAGAAAGGTCTCGTCGGCCTTGCCGTCAGCGGTGTTGGTGCACTCAAGCGATCGGGCGAGCCCCCCGTTGGTGTCCGGGAGGACCACGATCGCCGGTGCAACCCAGCCGTGCGCGATGGCGCCGTCCATCTGCCGGTCGAGCTGCAGGCCGTTGATCCAGTCGTTGGGGCGGCCCGGGCTGCCCTGGAAGCCCTCGACGACCGGGAAGGACGTCCGCGCGTACGCCGGGTCGCGGTACTGCGGCGGAAGGTAGACAAAGGCCCGCCGACTCGACAGGTGCGCCCGGGGTGCGGGGATCTGCAGCTGTAGCAGCGTGCCGCGGCCCAGCCGCCGGCTCCCGGCCGGCAAGGGCGCGACGGCGGCCCGGACACCCGCTGCGCCGACGTGCACGAGATCACGGCTCGACAGACCGAACAACTCGTCCCACGAGCGGTAGAGGCCATAGTGCCGGTTGACCCCGGCCGCAACGCCCCCGACCAGGCACAGCATCGCGAGCGCGAGGCTGCCCCAACGCAGGACACCGGTGCGGCGGACCACGACGACGACACCGAGCACGACGAGCACGGCGAGCACGGCGAGCAGCAGCAGTCCGGTCAGCGCCACGAGATCCTCCTGCCCGGGGGCGGTGTCCCCGGCTGCACACCAGCATGATCGGCGGCACCTGAACGCAACATGACCACCCATCCGGCCCCCCTGCGGAGTGTCCCGACGGGCCGCCGGCGCCGGGTCGGCTAGGTTGCGGGTGCTGCAAGCGACAGCCTGTCGAAGGACAGACGGCTCGCGGCACCGCCGAGTCATTGGCCGCGCGAGCGGTCTGAGCCGGGGACCCACCGTCCCTGGGGCGAATCGGCGCGCGCACGGTCGACCGACCGGGCTCGTGCCGTAGGGCAGCTTCAGCCCGAGCCCGTCAGCTAACCCGGTAGGCGGCTGAGGAAGAAAGGCTCCGCGCTGTGGCGCGTCCCACCCCGTCCTCGTCCCACCGCGTATTCCGACGCTGGTCGGTGTCGGCCACCGTGCTGGTGATTTGTGCAGCGCTGGTCACCACCGGGCTGTCCCTGCCGGCCTCGGCCGACATCAGCCAGCAGATCAAGGCCAGCCAGGCCGAGCTCGACCGGCTGCAGAGCCAGGCCGAAGCCGCTGCCGAGCGCTACAACGCCGGGCGGATCACCGTGGCGAAGGCGACGCAGCGCGCCGAGGTCGCCCAGGTTGCGCTCGTCCGCCAGGACGCCGTGGTGTCGCGGCTACGCGGCCAGGCCGGTGTCTTCGCCGCCCAGGTCTACCGCTCCGGGGCCGGGGGGCTGGACGTCACGGTCCTGTCCAGCACGGCCGGGCCGAGCAACCTGCTGGACCGGCTCGGCACCCTGGACCGGGTCGCCCGCGGGCAGACCGAGGTGATGCAGAGCCTCTCCGTGGCGCGGCACCAGCAGGCCGGTGCGGCCGCCGAAGCCCATGCGGCCGTCGGTGACGCCACCTACGCCCTGGCCGGGTTACGTCGGGACAAAGCGGAGGTCGAGCAGGCAGCGACCCGGGCGCAGGCGATTCTTCGCGACCTGCAGGTCAAGCAGGCCGCGATCATCAAGGCGGCCAAGGACGCGGCCGATCGCCGGGCCGCACAGGCCCGGGCCGCCCAGTTGCAGGCGCAGGCCGATGCCAATGCGCAAGCCCTGGCCGCCTTCGCGAACCAGCAGGTGCAGGTCGTTGCCGTCCGCGCCAGCCGCAGCACCGCAAGCCGTGACGGGTCCGGCCGCAACACGGCGCCGGCGCCGGCGCCGCAGCCGGCCCCAGCGCCGGTCCAGCAGAGCGGCAATGCCGCCCAGGTAGCGGTGAGTACGGCGATGGCCCAGCTCGGCAAGCCCTACGTGTGGGGTGCGGAGGGACCGAACTCGTTCGACTGCTCCGGCCTCACGATGTTCGCCTACGCCGCAGCCGGGGTCTCGTTGCCGCACTACACCGGGGCGCAGATCAACGTCGGCCGGCGCGTCTCGTGGGACGAGATGCAGCCGGGTGACCTCATCTTCTTCGGCTCCGACCTGCACCACATGGGCATGTACATCGGCGGTGGCCAGATGATCCACGCGCCGCACACGGGTGACGTCGTGAAGATCAGCTCGCTGTCCGGCTACTACCAGAGCACCTACGCCGGGTCGGTGCGCGTCGTCGGCTGACGCCGTGTTCAGGTAGGGATCAGGTTCGCCCATGCACCCTGCCCTGCAGGAGGTGCCGTGGCCCTGCACTGCTGTGACCGCTCACCCGGCGTGCTGCCGTGACGCTGACGTCAACGCCCGCGCCGTACGCCGGGGAAGTGCCTGCGCCCATGCCGCGAACCCGGTCCGCGTGGCTGCGGGCGGCGGTCCGCTGTGGCGGGCTCGTGCCGGTGGCCCTGGCTGCCTCGCTGACCCTGCCGTTCCTGCAGCGGAGCCCGCTGTGGGCCGACGAGGTGGACAGCGCGTCAGCCGCGCTGCGGCCGCTGAGCGCGTTGTTGCGGCTGCTGGGGCACCAGGACGGTCCGCTGGCCGCGTACTACTTGCTGCTGCACGGTTGGCTCCGGCTGGTCGGCACCTCGGCGTGGTCCATCCGGTTGCCATCGACGTTGGCGCTTCTTGCCGCCGTCGCGCTGACCACCCGGCTCGGCTGGCGGCTGGCCGGTCCGCGAGGTGGAATCCTCGGCGGGGGGCTGCTCGCCACCAACCCGTTCGTCCTGTCGTTCGGCACCGACGCCCGTCCATACGCCTTCGCCGTGCTCGCCGCGGCAGCCGCCGGCCTGCTGCTCGCGGGCGCGCCGGACCGACCCGGTCGGCGCCGTCGCATGGCCTACGCCGGATGCGTCGTGGTCGGCGTGCTCGCCCACCTGTTCTTCGTCCTGCTGCTGCCGGCGCACCTGATCGGGTTGCGGCTGGCCCGCCGACCAGTGCGGCCCTGGCTGCTGCCGGTCGGTGCGGCCATCGTGCTGACCTCGCCGCTGCTCCTGCTGTCCGCCGGGCAGACCGCCGAGGTGGGCTACCTGCACACCCCGGGACCGCTCAGCCTGCCCGGCTGGTTCCAGGCCATGGCCGGCGGCAAGGCCTGGCTGTCGGTGCCCGCCGCGATCGTGCTGCTCCTGGCGTGGCGCAGCGGCCGGCTGCGGGACCAACCGGGGCTTGCCCTGTGGCTGGTCGTGCCGGGACCCCTGCTGCTCCTGGTGTCGCTGGTCCACCCGCTCTACCTCAACAGGTACGTCGTGGAGTCCGCGCCGGCGCTCAGCCTGCTGCTCGCGCTCGCGCTGGTGCGAAGCCGCCACCCGAGGCTGGCGACGGTTGTCGCGCTGTCGCTGCTCGCTGGATCGGCGTACACCAGTGCCAGGCTGCAGGCCGCGCCGTTTCGCTACGAGGATCTGCAGGCGGCAGCCGACACCGTGCTCGACGGCGCGCGCCCGCAGGACGGGACGGTGTTCTTGCCCGCGGGCGTGCGGACGGCAGTCGATTTCTACGAGGCGCGCGCGGATCCCGGCGCGCCGCGACCAACCGACCTGCTCGCTGCGCCGGGCCGGACCGAGGACGCGCTCGGCAACTTCGGCGGTGGGGTGCTGCCACCGGCGGAGGCCACCGCCCGGGTGCTCGGCAGCAGGGTCGTCTGGCTGGTCACCTACGCCAACGCGTCCTCGCGGCGAGGTGCCACCGCCACGGCCGTGCTCGCCACGCTCGCCCGGTGCTTTCGGCCCGGGAGCGTGCACCTGTTCGGCATGGTGAGCGTCCAACGGGATGAGGCGACCGGCGGGTGCGGCCGCCGTGCACCGCGGCCCTTGGGCTGAGGGCGCCTAGGCTGGCCGCATGACCATCGCGGCGAGCCCCGTCGTACGTCCTGATGTGCCGGCGCGGCAGGGGCCGGGCCGATGAGGGTCGGCGTCCCCAAAGAGGTCAAGGACCACGAGTACCGGGTCGCCATCACCCCCGCCGGGGTGCATGAGCTCGTCGCGCACGGACACGAGGTCGTCGTCGAGCAGGACGCCGGCGCCGGCTCCTCGATCCCGGACGGGGAATACCTCGCAGCCGGGGCAAAGATCATCCCCTCGGCCGACGACGTCTGGGCCTTCGGTGATCTGCTGCTCAAGGTCAAGGAGCCGGTGGCGCAGGAGTACCACCGGATGCGCGGCGACCAGGTGCTGTTCACCTACCTGCATCTGGCGGCCTCGCGGTCCTGCACCGACGCGCTGCTGCAGGCGGGGACGACCGCCGTGGCGTACGAGACGGTCCAGCTCGCCGACCGCTCGCTCCCACTGCTCGCGCCGATGTCCGAAGTGGCCGGGCGGATGGCGCCGCAGGTCGGTGCGCACTGCCTGGAGCGCGGCGCCGGGGGCCGTGGCGTGTTGATGGGCGGAGTGTCCGGGGTCTACGCCGCGAAGGTCGTCGTGCTGGGCGCGGGCGTCTCCGGCATGAATGCCGCCGCGATCGCTCTCGGGATGCAGGCCGAGGTGCTCCTCCTGGACCGCAACGTGCAACGGCTGCGCGAGGCCGACCGCATCTATCAGGGCCATCTGCAGACAGTCACCAGCAACACCTTCGAGATCGAGCGGGCGGTCCTCGACGCCGACCTGGTCATCGGCGCCGTGCTCGTGCCCGGCGCCAAGGCGCCAACGCTCGTGACCGATGCGCTCGTCGCCCGGATGAAGCCGGGGGCCGTGCTCGTCGACATCTCCGTCGACCAGGGCGGCTGCTTCGAGTCGACCAGGCCCACCACCCATTCCGACCCGACCTTCGAGGTCAACGGGTGCCTGTTCTACTGCGTGGCCAACATGCCGGGAGCGGTCCCGCACACCTCCACCTACGCCCTGACCAACGTGACGCTGCCCTACGTCGTGGAGATCGCCGACCTCGGCATCCGGGCCGCGGTCGACGCCGATCCGGCGCTCGCCCTCGGCGTCAACACCGTCGGCGGGATGTGTACCTATGCCCCGGTCGCCGAGGCGCACGGGCTCGACGTGGCCGTCCTGGCCGAGGTTCTCGGCTGAGCGTCGAACGCACCGTCCAGGCCTACCTCGATCATCTCGCCGTGGAGCGCGGCCTGGCGGCCAACACGCTGCTGTCCTACCGCCGAGATCTGCTGCGGTATGCCGGGAGCCTGGCTGCGGTCGGCGTCACGACCCTGGCCGAGGTCGGCGAATCGCACGTCACGGGTTTCCTGGTGGGCCTGCGGCAGGGCGACCACGACCACCCCGGCCTGTCCGCGACCTCCGCGGGCCGGGCGGTCGTGGCGGTCCGTGGCCTCCACCGGTTCGCGCTGCGTGAGGGGCTCACGGCCGACGATCCGGCGCGCGACGTCAGGCCGCCCACCCCGGCTCGGCGCCTTCCCAAAGCCATCACGGTCGAGCAGGTGGAGCGGCTGCTCGCTGCTGCCGGCGCCGACGAGACCCCACGTGCCGTCCGCGACCGGGCTCTGCTCGAGTTGCTCTACGGCACCGGCGCGCGGATCTCCGAGGCAATCGGGCTCGCCGTCGACGACCTCGACCGGGCCGAGGGGCTGGTGCGGCTCGACGGCAAGGGCGGCAAGCAGCGCGTCGTACCGGTCGGCTCCTACGCCGCCCGCGCTGTCGAGGCCTATCTGGTGCGCAGCCGACCCGGCCTGGTCGCCCGCGGGCGGGGGACGCCGGCGTTGTTTCTCAACGCCCGCGGGGGAGTGCTCTCGCGGCAGAGCGCCTGGACGATCCTGCAGGCCGCAGCGCGGCGGGCCGAGCTCGGCGTACCGGTGTCACCGCACACGCTGCGGCACTCCTTCGCGACCCACCTGCTCGACGGGGGCGCCGATGTCCGGGTGGTCCAGGAGTTGCTTGGCCACGCCTCGGTGACGACCACGCAGCTCTACACACTCGTGACCGTGGACCGGTTGCGTGAGGTCTATGCCGGAGCGCACCCTCGGGCGAGCCATCGCCCGCGACCGGCTGCCGAGCCGGCCGACCCGCTTGGCTGATGTGGCGTCACTGGCCTCGACTGGCCGGATCGACACCGGCGAAGCGCAGGAAGTCGGTGATCTGGTAGTCCGATCCCTGCGCGCCGAGGTGCGGTGTCCAGGTGGGTTGCCGGGTCAGGTAACTCATGGGATCGGCGAGCAGGAGTCCGAGCAGCACGTCGGCCACGATCCGGCCGCCGACCGGCCCGAGGAACTGGCCGTCGTTCACCAGTTGGGCCTCGCGCAGGACGTAGAGCCACAGCGGTGTGGAACTGTCGAGACGGAGGCCGAAGCCGGCGAGGTCGGCGAAGTCCCGGCGGTGCAGGACAGGCAGGTCCATCTCGCGGGCGAGCGACTGACCCGACGGCAGTGACCAGGTCAGGTGGCGAAGCAAGGTGCGCTGCGGGAGGGCGGTCGGGCCCGGCGCGCCAGGGATGTGCGCGATCGCGCTCGTCGGGAGTGCGAACAGGGGCGTCGACAGCACGGTGTCGATCAGCTTGTTGGGTTTGGTCTGCGCACTGAACGGGCCGCCGAAGTCGAAGAACGTCTGCCAGCCGACGAACCGGCGTGGCGCCCGGAAGCCCCCTCGAAGATCACCCGGATCTGACTGTGGCTGTTGGCCGTCCGGCACCTGGACGCGGGAGTCGAAGATCAGGCCGAAGAAGGGGTGGCCGTTGTCACCGGCGAGGTTTGCTCGATACGAGGGGCGCACCATGCTGTGTCCGAACCGATAGGCGGCACCGGAGAATTCGACTGGGATGTAGGGGTTGTGGTCCGTCCGGTAGTGCCGCGGCCCATGCCGCAGGACATCGTCGACGACGGCTTGCCCGACGAAATTGGGCAGGACGCGGTTGACCACCAACCACTGGTAATGCCAGGTCATCAAGCGCCGGGCGAGCTCGAACGTGTCGACGGGCTCGGCAGCTGCGGTCCCGACCGTGTCGACGGCGTGGTTGTGGAAGAGCAAGAACGCGGCGTGCAGGCCGCTGATGATGAGATTGCTGTCGTTGCGTGGGTCACCGATGACCGCGGAGTGGTCGGCCCGTCGCGGCAGGTCCTCAAATCGGCCTCCCGACTCGACCAGAAACTTGATCGGCTCCCTGGGGTCGTACAGCTCCGGCTGGGTCACCGGCCCCCCGCCGTACACCGAGTCCAGGTCGAAACGGGCGGACCGGGCATTCGGCGAGGTGTTGGGGTCGGTGGCAACGCCGAGCCTCGAGGTCGCATCGAAGCTCAGGTCATGGTCGATGAACTGACCCACGAAGGTCATGCCGGCGGTGTCGTGTGGATTGTTGCGATTCACCAGATTCAAGGTGGGATCGGTGATCAACGTCACCGGGCCGCCGTGTGAGCCGAACAGATCGTCGCGCGCGTCCAACATGCCACCGGGTTCGCCGATGGTGAGCAGCGCCTGCCGCACTTGTGGACTATCGGCAGCAAAGCCAGGCCGGTCGAAGATCCGGCCGAAGGTCGCCGAAGGGGTGAAGCCACCGGCGCCCATCGGGCAGCCTGAGCCCGGCGACGCAAACCGCGGTTCGGCGGCAACGGGTCGGGTGGTGATAGCGCTGCCCAAGCCGGTCAGTGCGGCCGCGCCGAGACCCGTCATGCCTGCCTGCAAGATCTTGCGGCGGGTCGGTCCTGCAGCCGGGCTCGGTCGCTGCGTCACAAGGGGCTCCTGGTGTCTTGGGGCGGTCCGTGGCGGCGCCACTTGCACCTACCGCCAACGGAAGCCCCCGCACGCCGCGTGATACAGCCCGGGCAGTTCGCCACCCGGGTTGACCTTGCCGAACAAGACATCGGCGACCGCGTTGCCGGCCGGCATGCGATGGCTGCTGGGCTGCCGTACGCGCGATGCGCGCTGCCTCGGTGGGTACGACGATCAGGGCCGGGCGGTGGCGGCAGTCACCGTCTGGTCGGCCGGCGCGGGGAGGCCCGGGT
>JBKJOO010000227.1:0-7157 GCA_046595615.1 Mycobacteriales bacterium
ACCGGTGCAAGCGCGTCGACCTCGTCGAGGAAGACCAGCGAGGGGGCTGCCTCGCGGGCTCGACGGAACAGCTCGCGAACCGCCCGCTCGGACTCGCCGACCCATTTGTTCAGCAGCTCGGCGCCCTTCACCGACAGCACGTTGGCCTGTCCGGAGCCGGCGATGGCCCTGACCAGGAACGTCTTGCCGCAACCCGGCGGCCCGTAGAGGAGCAGCCCGCGAGGTGGGGCAACGCCGAGCCGGGCGAAGGTGTCGGGGTACTGCAGCGGCCACAGGACCGCCTCGGTGACGGCCGCCTTGACCTCGACCATGTCCCCGACATCATCGAGTGAGAGTTGCGCGATGTCATGGGAAGTGCCGTCCAGGGAGGTCGGCCGGACGACCTCGAGGGCAGCGTCGAGGTCCTGCGCGGTGACCACCGGCGACGGGGCGTCGGTCTGCCGGGCAGCAGCCCGCAACCCGGCCTCGCGGACCAGGGCGAGCACGTCCGCGGCGACGAAGCCGGGGGTCCGGCCGGCGACATCATCGAGGTCGACCGACGCCTCGAGCGGCACCCGTGCCGTGGCGACGCGCAGCAGCCGCAGTCGCTGGGCGCGGTCGGGCAGCGGGACCGCGAGCTCGTGGTCGAGGGTGCCGGGGTTTCTCAACGCTGGGCTGACCTGCTCGGGACGCGCGGTGGTGCACACGATCGCGACCTGACCGGCCGCAACGGCCTCCCGGACCGCGGTGAGGAAGACCGCGGTCAAGGGGCCACCGGCGTCACTGGGGGCGAGCGCTTCGATGTCCTCGATCAGCACGACGGCAGGGTGGGTGCTGGCCCCGTCGCTCAGCAGGGCGCGCACCTGCCCGGCGGCGGCGTCGGGGGCGAGTCCGGCGAGCGTCGGTCCCCAGGCGCGCAACAACCGGGCGCCGAGGGACGCGGCCACGGCCTCGACGAGCGCGGCCTTGCCCGAGCCGGCCGGTCCGGTCACGAGCACGCCCATCGACGGCCGGGTGCCGAGCCGGGCCAGCAGGTCGCGGTGGTGGAAGCCCAGGCCGAGCCATTCGGCGAGTGCGGCGGCCTGCGTCTCCAGGCCCGGGAGATCCGCGACGGTCGGCGGGTGCGCGGCGGTCGGGACGGTCATCGGGGTGGCGCTCCCGGTCGTCGAGCCGCCGCCCCGCCAACCGACGACGCTGCCCATCGTGACGACCGCTGGACCCGCCGGTGACACATCGGTGATGGTCATCAGCAGCGTCGACCAGGCCGGCCCCAACTGGGCAGCCAGGCGCCTGCGGGTGGCCACGACGTCGACGGCCCCGATCGGCGCGAGGTCCTGCGGGAGCAGCGACACGTTGTCGCCCGCGGTCACCGCCTTGCCGAGCAGGGCGGTCCGCAGCACGGCCGGGTCGACCGCGGCGAGCACCTCGGCCGGACCGGCGACCGTCACCGCGACCGCTTCGGTCGACGGCACCCGGGACACCTCGACCGGGCTCTGGTCGACGACGCCGAGGTTGCCGAGCACGAGGTCGTCGCAGAGCAGCGCGCCCTGCGGTGATCCAGGCGGGGCGAGGGCGACCAGCGCCCCCGTCGTACGCCGTCCGGTGAGCAGGACCACGTCCCACGGCGACAGGCCGAGCGCGCCGAGCACATCGGGGTGCAGCCGGACGACCCCCCGCCGTTGGTCGAGCGCGGACGGGTGCAGCACTGCCGTGAGGGTGAGCACCGGCGCAGGTTATGACCGGGCGGGCGGCAGCGCGGCAAGCTGCGCAGCGAGCCAGGCCGCCGGTGGCAGCGCGGCGGCGGCCTCGGCGAGTCGGTCGCACCGGGCCCGGCGCTCGGCGGGGGCCATGACGAGGGCCTCGTGCAGCGCCGCCGCGGTCTGGCTGACGTCGAAGGGGTTGACGAGCAGCGCGTCCGCGCCGAGTTCGTCGGCGGCGCCGGCCTCGCGCGACAGCACCAGCACGACGCCGTCCGGCGACAGCACGGGACCCTCCTTGGCGACGAGGTTCATCCCGTCCCGCACCGGGTTGACCAGCAGCACGTCGGCGAGCGCGTAGGCGGCCAGCGAGCGGGCGTAGTCGTCGCGGACCTCCAGGTGCACCGGCAGCCAGCCGGCGGTCGCGAACTCCTCGTTCACCTCGCGGGCCAGCCGTTGGACGGCGGCGGTGTACTCGCGGTACTCCGGCAGATCGTGCCGCGAGGGGTAGGCGAAGGCCAGGTGGATGACGCGGCCGCGGTGCTCGGGACGGCGGCGCAGCAGCTCCCGGTAGGCCTCAAGCCCCCGGACGATGTTCTTGCTCAGCTCGGTCCGGTCGATCCGCAGGATGAGCTGGCGGTCACCGACCACAGGCTCGAGTTGGGTGCGCCGGGCGACCACGTCGGGGTCGGCGGCGCGGGCCCGCAGCCTGGCGGCGTCCACCCCGAGCGCGTGCACGCCGACCCGGGTGGTCCGACCGCCGAAGGCGACGCCGCCCTCGACCCGCTGCGCGCCGAGCAGCTCGACGCAGCACCTGGTGAAGGCCGACGACCAGCGCGGCGACAAGAAGGCCACCGCGTCGGCGCCGAGCAGTCCGGTCAGGACGTCGTGCACGATCTCGTCCGGCAGGATGCCGAACACCTCCGGCGGCGCCCACGGCGTGTGCGAGAAATGCCCGATCCGCAGGTCCGGTCGCTGCTCGCGCAACTGCCTCGGCGTGAGTGAGAGGTGGTAGTCCTGCACGAGCACCGCCTCGCCCGGCGCGGCCCGCTCGGCCAGCGCGTTCGCGAAAGCCCCGTCGTACGCCGTGTACGACGCCCACTCCCGCCGCCACCGCTCGTCGAAGCTCGGGGCGCGGGACAGGTCGTGCAGCAGGTGCGCGACGAACCACAGCGCGCCGTTGGCGACCCGGTTGTAGGCGCGGTCGAAGGTCACCGGGTCGATGTCGAGCATCAACACGCCGGTTGGGACGAGACCCTGCTGCCTGGCCCGCCGGTCGGCGTCGGTCAGCGCAGCGCAGACCCACAGCGGTTGGCCGGCCGGGTCGGCGGACAGCGCCGAGACGAGCCCGCCGGCGCCACGTCGGGCCTCGAGCCCGCCGTCGCCTTCGACGAAGGAGACAGGGCCGCGGTTGCTGGCGATCAGCACTCGCCGACCCTAGGACCACCGGCTACAGTTTCGCTCATAACTCCACAGCACGCTCATCCCGAGGGGCACCAGGGATACGGCCCGATGACGCCCCGGCAACCAGCGCTCGCGCCAGGTGCCACTTCCGTCCCGCGCTCGCCGCGTGGGAAAGATGAGGAGACGCATGACCACGCTCACCGTCCCGACGGCGTTCGCCGGGAGCCCCGCCACCTCGCTGACCTGTCGCGAGTGCGGCAATGAGGTCCCCCTGGCGCCGGTCCATGTCTGCGACCAGTGCTTCGCGCCGCTCGAGGTGGCCTACGACGAGGACAAGCTCCGCCTCGTCACCCACGCTTCGATCCAGGCCGGACCGCAGTCCATCTGGCGGTACGCCGGCCTGCTGCCCGCCGGCCAGGACCTCGCCACCCGGGTCGATCTCGGCGCCGGGATGACCCAGTTGCGCGACGCCCCCAACCTGGCCCGCGCCCTCGGCATGCGCAAGCTCTGGATCAAAGACGACAGCGGCAACCCGACGCATTCGTTCAAGGACCGGGTGGTGTCGGTGGCGCTGTCGGCGGCCCGGGCGTTCGGCTACACGACTGTCTCCTGCGCCTCGACCGGCAACCTCGCCAACTCCGTCGCCGCGCACGCCACCCGCGCGGGGTTGCGCTCGATCGTCTTCATCCCAAGCGATCTCGAGCAGGGCAAGGTTGTGCAGACCGCCGTCTACGGCCAGACGCTCATCGCCGTCGACGGCAGCTACGACGACGTCAACCGGCTGTGCAGTGAGGTCGCTGAGTACGAGGACTGGGCATTCGTCAACGTCAACGTGCGGCCCTACTACGCCGAGGGCAGCAAGACCCTGGGCTACGAGGTGGCCGAACAACTCGGCTGGCGGCTGCCCGAGCAGGTCATCATCCCGATGGCGTCCGGCTCGCTGTTGACCAAGATCGACAAGAGCTTCGGCGAGCTGACGCGCCTCGGCCTCGTGGAAGCCACCCCGTACAAGGTGTTCGGCGCGCAGGCCACCGGCTGCTCGCCGATCGCGACGGCGTTCGAGAACGGCTGGGACGCCGTCAAGCCGGTCAGGCCCTCGACGATCGCCAAGTCCCTCGCGATCGGTAACCCCGCCGACGGTCCCTACGCCCTCGACGCCGTACGCCGTACCGGTGGCGCCATGGGCCACGTCAGCGACGCGCTGGTCGTCGAGGGCATCCGGCTGCTGGCCGAGACCGAGGGGTTGTTCGCCGAGACCGCCGGTGGGGTGACCGTCGCGACCCTGCGGCAGCTGCTGGCCACCGGCGCGGTCGACCCGGCCGCCGAGACGGTGCTCTACAACACCGGTGACGGGCTGAAGACGCTCGACGCGGTGGCCGGCCTGGTCGGGCCGACGGCGACCATTGCCCCGTCGTACAAGGCGTTCGTCGCCTCTGGCGCCGGGCAATGACAGCGAGTGGCGCCGGGCAGTGACCGCCGCCGGCGCCGGGCGGTGAGGCGGCTGCTCGGTGTGGCCGGCGGGCTTGCGGTGGCCGCGACCGTGCACGCCGGGGTGCTCACCCCCCGCCGGCTCCGGGTCCCGGACGTCGCGCTGTCGCCGCCGGGCTGGCCGGCCGACCTGGACGGGCTACGGGTCGCGGTCGTCGGGGATCTGCATGCCGGGGCTCCCTGGGTGGATCTCGACCGGGTACGCGCTGTGGTGCGGGCGGTGCTGGCGGCGGCGCCGGACCTGGTGCTGCTGCTTGGCGACCACCTGGCCGATGTCGCCCTCGGCCGGCACGTCAGTGCGACCGACCTGGCCGGGGCCCTGACCGGACTGCGGGAGGCTGGTCCGGTCGTCGGGGTGCTCGGCAACCACGACTGGTACGCCGGGGGACACCGGGTCCGGGCCGCGCTGGAAGCCGCCGGCCTGCCCGTGCTGGAGGACACGGCCGTCCCCGTGCTCGGTGGCCGGCTGTGGGTCGCCGGGGTCGGTGACCTGTGGGAGCGCTCCCCGGATGTCGACGCCGCGCTGTCCGGGGTGCCCGCCGGGGCGCCGGTGGTGCTGCTGACCCACAACCCGGACGTCGTCGCCGACGTGCCGGCGCAGGTGCAGCTCGTGCTCGCCGGACACACCCACGGCGGCCAGCTGGCCGTGCGCGGCCGGCCGGTGCACACCGTGAGCGAACGCACCGGCAACCGGTGGAACCGCGGCTGGTACCCCGAGGTGCGGCTGTTCGTCACCTCCGGCGTCGGTGCCTCGACCCTGCCGGTGCGCAACGTCGTCCCGGAGGTACCCGTGCTGGTGTTGTCCACCGGCTGCTGACGGCGGTCCCATCGGCGGCCGTGTGCTGCCGCGGGTCGCGCTCGGCGGCGGATCCGCCACTTCCCCCACCGCCGTGGCCCTTTTGATGGTGGTATGTCTGATTCGAATCGGTGCTACGGAGGGGGAAGTGGTTGTTGGGCGCCCGCCCGCTGACGGCGGCTGCGGCCGGCACCGCGTCGTCCTGGCTGATCGATCCGGATGAGCCGTCGGTGATCGTGCTCGAGCTGCGCGCGGGGGTGGACGAGCAGGTCGCGCAGTTGCGCGGCAACAGGGCGTTCGAGGCGGCGCTGCCCTTCCCCGTTCGGCTGGTGCCGTCGGCGCTGCTGGACTGGGCGCGCCTTGCACTCTGGGGGGTCGAGTGCCAACATGGAGGTAGCACTCCAACGTGTTGAGTGCCAGATCACTGGGTGAGGCCGGCAGTCCGGTCGTCCGTCGCGGGCACCCATGGTCGGCACGTCCCCGACCGGGAGGAACGACGCATGGCAAAGATGATCGCCTTTGACGAAGAGGCCCGCCGCGGTCTCGAGCGCGGCATGAACCAGCTCGCCGACGCAGTCAAGGTCACCCTCGGCCCCAAGGGTCGCAACGTCGTACTGGAAAAGAAGTGGGGTGCCCCCACGATCACCAACGACGGTGTCTCCATCGCCAAGGAGATCGAGCTGGAGGACCCGTACGAGAAGATCGGCGCCGAGCTCGTCAAAGAGGTCGCCAAGAAGACTGATGACGTCGCCGGCGACGGCACCACCACCGCCACGGTGCTCGCCCAGGCGCTCGTGCGTGAGGGCCTGCGCAACGTCGCGGCCGGCGCCAACCCGATGGGCCTGAAGAAGGGCATCGAGGCCGCTGTTGCCAGCGTCGTCGAGGCCATCGGCAACGCCGCCAAGGATGTCGAGACCAAGGAGCAGATCGCCTCGACCGCCTCGATCTCGGCAGCCGACACCACCGTCGGCGAGATCATCGCCGAGGCGATGGACAAGGTTGGCAAGGAGGGCGTGATCACCGTCGAGGAGAGCAACACCTTCGGCCTCGAGCTCGAGCTCACCGAGGGCATGCGCTTCGACAAGGGCTACATCAGCCCCTACTTCGTCACCGACCCGGAGCGGATGGAGGCGACCCTCGACGACCCCTACGTCCTGGTCGTCAACTCCAAGATCGGTTCGGTCAAGGACCTGCTGCCCCTGCTGGAAAAGGTCATGCAGTCCGGCCGGCCGCTGGCGATCATCGCCGAGGACCTCGAGGGCGAGGCCCTCGCGACCCTGGTCGTCAACAAGATCCGTGGCACCTTCAAGTCCGCCGCGGTCAAGGCCCCCGGGTTCGGTGACCGCCGCAAGGCGATGCTGCAGGACATCGCGATCCTGACCGGCGCGCAGGTCATCTCCGAGGAGGTCGGTCTCAAGCTGGACACCGCCGGGCTCGAGTTGCTCGGCCGGGCCCGCAAGGTCGTCATCACCAAGGACGAGACGACCATCGTCGAAGGCGCTGGCGACACCGACCAGATCGCCGGCCGGGTCAAGCAGATCCGCGCCGAGATCGAGAAGTCCGACAGCGACTACGACCGGGAGAAGCTGCAGGAGCGGCTGGCCAAGCTGGCCGGCGGCGTCGCCGTCATCAAGGTCGGCGCGGCCACCGAGGTCGAGCTCAAGGAGCGCAAGCACCGCATCGAGGACGCCGTTCGCAACGCGAAGGCGGCCATCGAAGAGGGCGTCGTCCCCGGCGGTGGCGTGGCTCTGCTGCGTGCCCAGGCCGCGATCATGGCCGTTGCCAACTCGCTC
>JBKJOO010000206.1:0-7525 GCA_046595615.1 Mycobacteriales bacterium
CGGGCGCACGCTCGCGTCGAGGACCGGATCCGGACTGGGAAAGACACCGGCATCGGCTATTTGCCCTTCCGACACGAGCACAGCACGAAGTCTGGATGGAGCTCGCGCTGATCGTTGCGGACCTGCTCGCCCTCACCCAGTCGATGCTGCTCACCACCGAGCCTGAGCTGCACCGATCCGAGCCCAAGGCGCTGCGCTACCGACTGCTTCACGTCGCTGCCCGCATCACCCGCGGGCAGCGCAAAGTCTTCCTGCGCCTGGCCGAGCACTGGCCCTGGGCCCTCGCCCTGGCCAGGGCGTTCACCCGCCTGCGGCAGATCCCGCTCCCGGCCTGAAGGCCAGCACCACCGCGACCCACCAGGCTCAACGATCACGGAAACCCCGGACACCGCGCCGGACCTCCGGCCTGCCCCGTCACCGAACCTGAGATCTCCATGATCAACAAGGGCAGGTCAGGTGCTTACTGAAACACCGGGGCTAGCGCTCGCGTCGTAGACCGGACGTAGCAGGTCCGCCGCGTGCCGGACATCGGCGAGAGCCAGCGCGAGGAACATCTCCCGCGGGTCGCGATCCCCGGTGTCCAACAGCTGCCGGAGCTGTTGGTCGTAGCTGATCGAGCCGGTCATAGCCGCAGCGAAAATGGTCGGGTTCGACGTGGCGCCAGTGACCGAGCACTCGCGGATGAGGCGAGCGAACTCGCCGCTCTCGAGCAGGTCCCGAGACAGCGTGTCCAACCAGATCGACACTCCGGCGTCGTGCAGGGCTTGCAGGCGGTCCATCAGCGCACCTTCCTCGCGGGCTCAGGTTGGCTGACCTGTTGCCCGACGGTGCGTCGCGGGTCAGCCGACCACGCGCATCGAACGTCTCCGCGATCATTCCGGAGGGGCCGGAGCTTGCTGGCCGTGCAAGACGTCCTGCTCAGACTTGTGCCAGGCCGGGTGGTCGCCGGCGGTCTCGACGTTAAAGCCGTAGTCGAAGACCAGGGTCCCGCCGAAGGTCGCTCCGACCGCTACGAGTACGGCGGCGACGATGGAAAGGACCATGATGCCGACCGGGGTTGCCGCGTGCGAGTCAAAGGTGACCAACCGCCACACCATGTCGGCTACCGCCACGAGGGTGACCGTGATCATGATCGTGGCGTGGGTGTTGATCGTCCGTCTGGCTTGGGTGCCGGCCTCAGAGGACTTCCACCAGTCCCAGGTGCCAGTGAGAGCCGCCAAGATCGATACGGCCACGCCGCCGACGAAAGCGTAGGTACCCGCGTGCCAAAACTCGCGCGCCCACTCGTGGCCGGAACCGCCGACGTAGGAGACGACGTCGAGGACACCAGCGAAGACATAAAGACCAATAGGGACGTCCGTGAGCGGCGGGTGCAGCGGCTTCCCGGCCCAACCGCGCAGCCCGTGGAACTTCCGTCCTTTAAGCGTGAGTGTGGGACGCACAGAGAATCTTCTCGTCATGGCTGCCCTCCTGGGTGTCTGGTTGTCTTTCGCGGTGCGCCGGCCGCTTCGTCGTCCACGAAGACGGACCGCGCGGCTGCACGCGCCTGAAGCATGCCGACCTGGGACCGCACCGAAGTTCGCCCCGGCGGACAGGGCGAAAGTGGTCACCACAACGACATCGGTCGACCACGCCGCATGCCAGTCAGTCGGATCAGCATGAGCCCCGCGAGGGGCCCGGCGGCGGTGTGAACAACGCCGACAACGACGTTGGCGTGTCGAGCTGGAGTCGTCGCCACCGTCAGCGCCTCTCTGTTCTCTGGCCTTGACCTACAGAACACCCGGACGGTCTGTTACGTCAAGTACAACATGTTTTAGGGCTGGTCGTGACTGTTCGCGGGACCCGCGAGAGATCGGCCTGTCACTCCCCGCGCCGCCACGACCTCGCACGTCTACTCGCCGACGCCGTCACCCGCTACAGCAACGCCATCCCCTTCGACCACGCCGTCTGCCTGTCGGCGCGCGGGACCGGGGAACGGGTCGGGGGGAGCTTGCACGCAGGTTCGGCTTCAGCCAGGGGCAGGGTCGTGGCCGAGCGCATCAATCGCGATCGCCGCATGCGCGTACGCACCCCCGGCACGCATCTCCGCCGCCACCCAGATCGCCTCCATGATCTGCTCGTCGCTCGCCCCTTTTGCATGCGCGAGTTGGGTGTGCCCGCGGATGCAGTAGGGACACTGGGTGACATGTGCAACCGCTACCGCGATCAGCTGCTTGGTCTGCTCAGACAAAGCGCCCTCGGCGAACACCTGCTTGCTGAACGCGGTGAACGCGTCATGAGTCTGCGGCGCCAGTGCCTTGCGTCGGGCGCTGATCTGGGGCGTCGCCTGCGGGAACACGTCATGAGCCATAACGACATACTCGTGTCGTCCGACGACACATGTCCAGTCACGGAGTCGAACGTGCGCCTGATCCAGTTGTTCCGCGTCCACGTCCACGACGCGACGCACGCATTTGGCAGCGCCCGCCTTGTACTGTCAAGCAAGTATGCTAATAGAATAGCATCATGACGCCTGACAGGCTCGACGAACAGGTGGCCGGTGTCGCCGCACTAGAGCACCCACTCAGTCGGCAGGTCTACCGGCTCGTCCTCGATCGCGACTGGGTCAGCCGCGACACCGCCGCCGATGCACTCGACGTCGCCCGCTCGGTCGCGGCGTTCCACCTCGACAAGCTCGTCGAGGCCGGCCTGCTCGAAGCGCGCTACGAACGACTATCCGGACGTACTGGGCCGGGAGCTGGCCGACCCGCCAAGCTCTACGGACGGTCGGCACGACAGATCGACCTCACACTTCCCCCACGCCGCTACGACCTCGCCAGCTCCCTGCTCGCTGACGCCGTGACCCGCGCTGGCTCTAGCACCATCCCCGTGGACCGCGCCGTCTCGCTCGTATCCCACGAGACCGGGGAACGCGTTGGCGGTGAGGCCGGCCGCCGCCGCAAGGGGCGCCGGGCGGCGCTGATGGATGCCCTCACCACCCACGGCTATGAACCGCGCAAACATGGCCGCGAGATTGCACTGCTGAACTGCCCCTTCCACAACCTTGCTGAGGAACACCGAGAGCTGATCTGCGGGATGAACCGTGACTTCATCAGCGGGGTCCTCGTAGGTGTCGGCGCAGACACACTCACAGCACGGCTGGCCCCTGAACCTGGATATTGCTGCGTTCGCATCACGCCGAGCTGAGCATCACCCGGGCTGCTCGTCGGGTGACCTTCGAGTCGTTTCGGGAGCGGGGCGGACCCGCGGTCGTCAGCAGACGGATCGTGAACACGGCGATCCGCAGGGCCTCACTCGTCCGATCACGTTTCGTGATCCGGACGCGCCTGTCCTGGGGACATCAGCTCACTCCCGCTGCTAGGGCTGGTCCGAGCCAGCGTCGCAGGTAGCTGCGCGCCTCATCGGCGGTCCGAGGGGTTGCTGACGGGTGCTGCGTGAAAGACCCGATGAGGCGCAGCATCAGTTCAGCCAATCCGTCGAGGTCGCTATCGGTGATCCCGCTGGGCAGCCAGTCCACGGGCAGCCGGCGCAGGAACTGCGCACCTAGGTCGAACCCGGTGGAGGAGGTGATCCCGCGCCCGAACAGGTCCTCGTCGTCGGTGTGAAGCAGGATTCCGATCCTGGGCTCGCGTGGCAGTTCCTGCAGGCAGAAGACGATGGCTTCGATCACCACGTCAACCGGCAGGCAGTGCTCCCGCAGGTGCGTCTGCATCCGATCGACGAAAGCAGCCGCGCCGCTCTCGGCAACCGCCCGGAGCAGATCCGCGAGGCTTGGGTAGTAGCGATAGACCGTCTGGCGGGTCACGCCCGCCTCGATGGCGACCTCCGAGAGCGTCGTCTTCGCCACTCCCACCCGATCGATGCATCGGTTCGCAGCGGTGATGAGGCGCTCGCGCGCCAGTTCCTCGCTGCGCGGTGGGTCCCCGTGCCAGCCGTGGTAGCCCATGACCTCTCCATTCACGCATTCATCCAGATGTTGTATGAATGTAACTGTGGATGCCTACCGAGTGAAGACCGCCGCCATCGGGTTGAAGCGGTTGGCGACGCTGCCAGCCGCGGACAAGCAGGCCTGCATCGACGCGTATCGGTTCTTCCAGCGCATGCAGGCAGGCGAGCCGACCGAGACCGCGCAGGAGACCAAAGCAGTCGCGGACTACTACAAGGTCCTCAACAACATGCTGTCGGTCTTCGACCTGGAGAAGCTGTACATCCCTCCGATGCTGGACGAGACCAAGGGCCTTTACGACAACCAGATCCTGACCGAACAAGCAGTGTTGACCGAGCTCCGCTTGCAAGACCCTTCCAGCTCCCACTTGCTCGATATGGGCTGCGGCCGGGGTCGGATCGCGCACCACTTCGCGACCCTCACCGGTGGCCGGGTCTCGGGCTACAACATCGATCCGGACCAGGTTGAAAACGGGATCGCCTGGGCGGCCCGCTGCGGCATGAGCGACCGGCTGCACTTCAAGGTCGGCGATCACCACGACCCTCTGGACTACGCGTCCGAGTCCTTCGACGGGTGCTTCTCGTTCCAGGCGGTGTGGCCGTTCTTCAAGAAGGCTGAGCTCGATCTGCACGCCCGCGAGATGTACCGCGTCCTCAAGCCCGGGGCCCGCTACTCGTGTTCGGAGTACCTGCTGACGCCGTTCTTCGACTGGAAGAACGAGGAGCACGTCGCCTTGCACCGGCTGTTCTTGCCGACGCTGGCTGCGACCCAGTCGATGTATCCGGCTGATGTGTGCGCAGCGCTCGAGCGGGCTGGCTTCCGGATCATCCTCTCAGCGCCTTCGAAGAGCGAGGCGTGGCCGCTGTGCGAGCAGAAGCGCGACCTGATCCTGCGTGGCCGTCGCTTGGTCCGTGCCCTTGAGGCGATCCATGTCGTCCCCACATGGATCGAAGAGTCGCTCGACCTGCTGCAACGAGGGGGGCAGGCCTGGACCGAGGCCGAGCGCGCCAAGATCGCCGACCTGAACTGGCGAATCGTCGCCGAGAAGATCTAGTTCGGTCGCCTTCGTCGAGAGGCGCCATACTCAGCTCATCACTCATCTCGTCGACGACACATGGCCAACTCGGGAGGCAACCGTGGGCCAGATCCGACTGTCCCGTGTGTACGACCACGAGCCTCAGCCAGCCGGCAAGGCGTACCTCGTCGAGCGGCTGTGGCCACGAGGGGTGCGACGAGATGCTCTCGTACTCGACGGTTGGTGCAAGGAGAGCGCGCCGAGCACTGAGTTGCGCAAGTGGTTCAGGCACGACCCGGCGAAGTGGGAGGAGTTCCGCCGCCGCTACACCACCGAGCTCGACGGCAGCCCAGAGGGATGGTGGCCGCTCGCCGAGGCTGCCGCTGCGGGCGATGTCACCCTCCTCTACAGCTCACGCGACCGGGACCACAACAACGCCGTTGCGCTCCGCGACTACCTGCTCACCCATCGGAAGAACTGAAAGACTAATACCAATTCAACTTGTTTTTATCTGGGTGCCGGCGTCATAATGAGGACCTCGGCCCAGGGAGACGATATGGAAGTACGGTCGAACAGCTTCGGTGCGCGTGACCGGCTGACGGTTGGCGATACGGCGTACGACGTCTTCCGGCTCGACCGCATTCAGGGCAGCGATCGGCTGCCGTACGCGCTCAAAGTGCTGCTGGAGAACCTGCTGCGCAACGAGGACGGCCGGCTCGTGACTGCCGAGCAGGTGGCTGCGCTCGCTGGGTGGGAGCCGGGAGCCGAGCACGGTAGCGAGATCCAGTTCACGCCCGCACGGGTGCTGCTGCAGGACTTCACCGGGGTGCCTTGCGTCGTCGACCTGGTCGCGATGCGCGACGCGATGACCGCGCTCGGCGGGGACCCGCAAAAGATCAACCCCCTGATCCCAGCAGAACTGGTTATCGACCACTCCGTCATCGCCGAAGCGTTCGGGCGTCCAGACGCGTTCCGGGTCAACGCCGACCTGGAGTTCGCCCGCAACCAGGAGCGATACCAGCTACTGCGCTGGGCGCAGCAGGCGTTCGACAACTTCCGGGTCGTCCCGCCCGACACCGGCATCTGTCATCAGGTCAACCTGGAGTACCTGTCCCGAGTGGTGTTCGTCGACCATGGGCTCGCCTACCCGGACACCCTGGTCGGCACCGATTCGCACACACCGATGGTCAACGGGCTCGGCGTCCTTGGCTGGGGCGTCGGCGGGATCGAAGCAGAGGCTGCGATGCTCGGCCAGCCGATGAGCATGCTGATCCCACCCGTAGTGGGATTGAAGCTGAGCGGCGAGCTCCGCGAGGGCACGACGGCCACCGACCTGGTCCTCACTGTCGCGGAGCTGCTGCGACGTACCGGCGTCGTGGGAAAGTTCGTCGAGTTCTACGGCCCGGGCGTCGCGAACGTGCCGCTGGCCAACCGAGCGACGCTAGGCAACATGACACCGGAGTACGGCTCGACCGCATCGATCTTCCCCATCGACCAGGTAACGCTTGACTACCTGAGGCTCACCGGCAGGCCGGCAAAGCAGGTCCGCCTCGTTGAGGCCTACGCCAAGGAACAAGGCCTGTGGCACGACCCGGACCACGAGCCCGTATACAGCCAAACCCTCGAGTTGGACCTGACGAGGATAGAGCCCTCGATCGCCGGCCCGAAGCGCCCGCAGGACCGCATCCCGCTCTCCCGCGCCCGCCAGACGGTCCGCGCCCTGCTGGCCGGTCGTAGCGTGGTCGACGCGCCGCCAACCGGCCTGGACGAGGCGTCCAGCGAGTCGTTCCCAGCCAGCGACCCTGTCGCGATCGGCCACGACCATGCCGGTGACCAGCCGACGAACCGGGACGGCTGGGACACCCCACGGGGCTGGCCGTCGACCCCGGTGACGGTGACTCTCGACGACGGCACCCTGACCGAGATCGACCACGGGCACGTGGTCATCGCCGCGATCACGTCCTGCACCAACACCTCGAACCCGTCACTGATGATCGGCGCGGGCCTGCTGGCGAAGCATGCCGTCGAACGCGGGCTCGCTCCCAGGCCGTGGGTGAAGACGTCGCTGGCGCCGGGTTCGCGTGTGGTCACCGACTACTACGACGCCGCCGGCCTCACGCCGTACCTGGACAAGCTGGGGTTCAACCTCGTCGGGTACGGCTGTACGACGTGCATCGGTAACTCCGGACCACTGATCCCGCAGGTCGCCCAGGCTGTGACGGAGCACGACCTGACGGTGTGTTCCGTGCTGTCGGGGAACCGCAACTTCGAGGGCCGGATCCACCCCGAGTGCAAGATGAACTTCCTCGCCTCCCCGCCGCTGGTCATCGCTTATGCCCTCGTCGGCAGCCTGCACGCAGACCTGCTCGGTGAGCCGCTCGGCACCGGCAGCGACGGGCAGCCGGTATTCCTGCGTGACATCTGGCCCAGCGCCGAGGAGGTGCAAGAGGTCGTCGATGAGCACGTCCGTTCGGAGATGTTCACCGCCGGCTACGCCGACGTCTTCACCGGCGACGAACACTGGCGCGGCCTCGAGGTGCCCGCCGGGGACCGCTACGCGTGGG
>JBKJOO010000229.1:0-8677 GCA_046595615.1 Mycobacteriales bacterium
CTGCGGCTCCGGTCCGTTCGCCTGTACGAGCGGCTTCACCTTCTTCCGACACGACTCCTCGGTCCGGGTGACCGCCGACTCCAGCGGTGACCCCAAGACGTTGTACGCCGTCTTCGACGCCACCAAGCCGGGCGCCGTACCCTCGACCTCGACGTACAACTCGGCGCCGGCAGCTGTTGATGGCACCCTGATGGTCGGCCAGGGCGGGGTCTACCTCACCAAGACCACCAATGGCGGCGCGAGCTGGAGCCAGCCGTCGCTGATCAGCAACGTCGACAACGGGCACCAGCTCTTCCCGGACATCAACGCCGACGGCGGCTTCCTGCACGCGCTCTGGCACGACAGCCGCAACGACGACACCTGCTACAGCGTGCAGAATGCGATCGGCGACTGCACCGCCAAAGACGCCGCCGGCTTCCACCTGGCGAGCAACAACGGCTTCGACACCTACGGCGCGGTCTCCCAAGACGGTGGCGGCAGTTGGTCGGTGAGCCGGCTCAGCGCCGTCTCGCAGAACCCGGACTACGAAATGTTCGGCAATCGTCGGGTGCCGTTCCACGGCGACTACAACTACGTCTCGTCGGTCGGCGCCTTTGCCTACAACGTCTGGACCGACAACCGTCAGGTCGTCGCAGGGGACGACCCGCGCTACAGCGGCGGCGAAGGCTTCGACGTGCTGCAATGCCGCGGCGCGACAGCCCCCTTCACCGCCGACACCTGCCCCAACGCAGGCGGTCTGGACCAGGACATCTTCGGCGCCGCCTCCGGCGGCTGATCGACGAGGCCGGTCCGCACCTAAGGGGTGTGGGCCGGCACTGCCGGTGAACCGGTGGCCGCACCTCTCGCGCACGCCCTCGACTCAGCTTCGTCCCGCATCACGTCCACATCGTCCGGTCCACAACTGCGCCTGCGCTGGTCGGACCGAGCCGCTCGCCGCCGCGGAGCCTGCACCGCCCGCTGCCCCGGCCGGATTGGACTGCGGCCAGGTCGGGAGGCAGCTCGGCGGTACCCGGTTCGGCGGTGCCCGGTTCGCGAAATGCCGCAGGCCTTGGGGCTCCGCGAAACCTGACCGGGCGATCGACCCGGCCTCCCCTTTCAGTGATCACCTGGGTAGGCGGAACCTGCCGGTCGCCTACCGGACGGGCACGAAGCGCAGCGCTGTCCCCGGCCGCGATTGCGCGACCAACCGCACGTCGTCGGCGTGGACAACCGCCACGACCGGGTAGCCACCGGTGACCGGGTGGTCGGCGAGCATCACGATCGGCCGGCCGTCCGGCGGCACCTGCACCGCGCCGAGCACCAGCCCCTCGGGCTCCGCCTCCCCTGTACGCCGGGGCACGGCCGGCCCGTCGAGCCGCACGCCGGTCCGGTCGGCGCTGGCCGAGACGGTCCAACTCGCCCGGCACAGCTCAGCCAGCCCGTCGTCGAAGACCTCCGGCCGCGGTCCCGGGTGCACCCGGACGACGACCGGACCGGCGCCGGGCATGACCAACCGCGGCGCGAGTTCCAGCGGGTCGACCCACCGGATGGCGCGGCCGACCGCCACCTGATCGCCGGCCTGGACCGCCGGCGGACCCACCCGGCCGAGGGTGTCAGTCGAGCTACTCCCGAGCACGCACGGCACGTCGAAGCCACCGGCGACCGCAAGATAGGTCAGCAGCCCGTCCGAAGGCCGCCCCAACCGCAGCACCTCCCCGGTCCGCAGACTGACGACCGGTGGCAGCCCGCAGTCGGCGCCCGCCACCGCTACGACGGCGGGCGCGAGCGCCTCCAGCACCAGGCCGCCGAGCAGCACCTCGAACGCGGCCGCGCCGGCAACGTTGCCGGCCAGCCCATTCGCCCGGCGCAGCGCCAAGGTGTCAGCGGCGCCGCTCGGCCCGACCCCGAGATGGGCCAGGCCCGGTCGGCCGAGGTCCTGCACGAGCGTGCGGGCTCCCGGGGCGAGGACCAGGATCACCGGACCTGCTCGAACCGGACCTGCACACCTGGACGCAGCAGGGCGGGCGGGTCGCGGTCGAGGTCCCACAGGACGGCAGCGGTGCGCCCCAGCAGGTGCCACCCGCCCGGGCTCGCGACCGGGTAGACCCCCGTCCAGCGGTCGGCGATCGCGACGGAGCCGGCCGGTACGACGGTCCGCGGCTCGGCCCGGCGCGGCAGGTGCAGCACCCGGTCGAGGCCACTGAGGTAGCCGAAGCTGGGCGTGAAGCCGGTGACCGCGACCACGTAGCTCCCGGTGCTGTGCCGCGAGACCACCTGTGCCACCGAGCATCCCGTCGCGGCAGCGACGTGGTCAAGGTCGGCCCCGTCGTACACGGTCGGGAGCACCACCTCGGTCTGCGTTGACACCGGCGCCTCGACCGGCCCCAGGCTCTGCAGCCCCTCCAGCGCAGCGGTGGCAGCTGCCGGCCCGGTGAAGCAGACCAGCACCGAGGACGCCCCCGGCACGACGTCGACGAGCCCGACGGGGGCCGCCAGCCGGACGGCCGCGCCGAGCGCCAGCGGCGAAGCGCTATCGAGCAGCAGCGCCCGGTCGCCGTACCAGTGCACGCTCACGTGAACGCACGCAGCTCGACGCCGGCGCCGGTCAACGCCGCCCGAACCTGCCGCCCGAGGCCGACTGCACCTGGCGTATCCCCGTGCAGACACAGCGACCTCGGCGCGAGGTGCAGGACCGAGCCGTCAACGGCGACCACGTCCCCGGTCTGCGCGAGCCGCACTGCGCGAGCCACCACCACGTCGGAGTCGTGCAGGACGGCGCCGGGCTCGGATCTCGGCAGGAGCGCTCCCGTCGGCCCGTAGGCCCGGTCGACGAACGCCTCGGGCACCGCCCGGCCGCCGAGCGAGCCGGCGAACCACGAACCCGCCGCGCACAGCACCGGCAGGTCGAGGGCAGTCGCCGCGCGCGCGACCGCGGCGCCTTGCAGTGGGTGGGTGGAGCAGGCCGCGTAGAGCGCGCCGTGCGGCTTGAGATAGCTGACCCGGGTTCCCTCGACGCGGCAGAGCGCATCCAGAGCGCCTATCTGGTAGATGATCTCGGCCTCCAGCTCATCAGGATCGACGTCGAGGAACCGTCGCCCGAAGCCGACCAGGTCGCGGTAGGACACCTGCGCACCGACGGCAACCCCGCGGGCCGCCGCGCCAGCGCAGACCTGCCGAAGCCCCCTCGGATCACCGGCGTGGAAGCCGCACGCGACATTCGCGCTCGTCACGACGTCGAGCAGCGCGTCGTCCTCGGTCAGGGTCCAGATCCCGAAACCCTCGCCGAGGTCGGCGTTCAGGTCGACGCTCATGGCGTCATGATGGGCCCATGACCATCGACCTCACCGCCATGCAGGACGATCTCGTCCGGTTGCGCCGCCGGCTGCACCGGGTCCCCGAGGTTGGCCTGGACCTTCCGCGGACCAGAGACCTCGTGCTGGGCGCCCTCGACGGTCTGCCGCTCGAAGTCAGCTCCGGTCAGTCCTCCACCTCGGTCACCGCCGTGCTGCGCGGTGGCCGTCCAGGCCCCGTCGTGCTGCTGCGCGGCGACATGGACGCCCTGCCCCTGGTCGAGCGGACCGGCCTGGACTACACCGCTGACGGCGACGCGATGCACGCCTGCGGGCACGATCTGCACACGGCCATGCTCGTCGGTGCGGCGACCGCGTTGGCCAGCCGGCAGCAGGATCTCGCCGGTGACGTCGTGTTCATGTTCCAGCCCGGCGAGGAGGGCCACGACGGAGCCCTGCGGATGATCGAGGAGGGGATCCTCGACGCGGCTGGCCGGCGCGCGGATGCGTCGTACGCCCTGCATGTGACGTCGGGGATGCTGCCGAGTGGGCTGTTCGCCTCCCGGCCCGGGCAGATGATGGCGGCGTCCAGTGTGCTGAAGGTGACCGTCCGCGGCGCCGGTGGGCACGGCTCGGCGCCGTACCGCGCGAAGGACCCGATCCCGGCGGCCTGCGCCATGGTCACCGCGCTGCAGACCTTTGTCACGCGGCGCTTCGACGTCTTCGACCCGGTGGTGCTGACCGTCGGCTCGTTCCACGCGGGCAACGCACACAACGTCATCCCGGACGACGCGGTCTTCGCGGCGACGATGCGGTCGTTCTCGGGTGCGGCGCAGGCCCGCCTGCTCGAGGAGTCCGTCCGGGTGGTGCGGGGCATCGCCGCCGCCCACGGCGTCGAGGTCGACGTCACAGCTGAGGAGTTGTTCCCCATCACCGTCAACGATGTCGGTCGGGTCGCAGCCGTGGCCGACGTCGTCCGCGGACGGTTCGGCGCCGAGCGCTACCTCGACCTGCCCAACCCGCTGACCGGGTCGGAGGACTTCTCCCGAATCCTCGACGCGGTGCCCGGCGCGATGGTCTTCCTCGGCGCCACGGCAGCCGGCGCCGACCCGGCGACCGCCCCCTACAACCATTCGCCACTGGCGGCCTTCGACGACCGCGTGCTGTCCGACGGCGCCACCCTGTACGCCGAACTGGCGCTGCAACACCTGGGCGGCTGACCTCAGGCCTGCGTCACCGCCCCCGAGGCGAGCAGCGCGTCGATCGCCGCGGCGTCCAGGCCGGCCTCTGCGGCGACCTCGCGGGTGTGCTCGCCGGGCGCCGGTGGTCGGCGGGAGATGACGCCGGGGGTGCGCGACAGGCGCGGCGCGGGCGCCGGCTGCACGGTCCCGTCGACCTCGACGAAGGTCCCCCGCTCGACCAGGTGCGGATGCTCCAGCCGCTCGGCCCAGTCGAGCACCGGCTGCACGCACGCGTCGGTGTGACCGAGCATCGCGGTCCACTCGTCGCGGCTGCGGGTGCGCCACAGCTGCTCCCACATCGCCTTGTGGGCAGGCCAGTCAGCCGGCGCGGGCTGGGCGTAACGCACCTGGTCCGGCGAGCCCGCCAGGAAGCCGGTGAGCCGGACCAGCTCGGCGTAGAACTGCGGCTCCAACGCCCCGACGGCGACCCAACGGCCGTCAGCGCAGGCGTAGACCTCGTAGAACGGCGCCCCCGTGTCGAACACGTTGGCTCCGCGGTCAGCGCCCCAGACGCCCATCCCCTGCAGCGCGGTGAACATGGTGGTGAGCACCGAGGCCCCGTCGACCATCGCGGCGTCGACCACCTGTCCCTCGCCGCTTCGCCCGGCCTCGAGCAGTGCGGCGAGCACCCCCATCACGAGGAACATCGAGCCGCCCGCGTAGTCGCCGACGAGGTTGAGCGCCGGCACCGGTCGCTCCTCGGCGCGCCCGCTCGCCCAGAGCACCCCGCTCAGCGCGATGTAGTCGATGTCGTGGCCGGCGACCTTCGCCAGCGGCCCCTGCTGCCCCCAGCCGGTCATCCGGCCGTAGACGAGCCGGCGGTTGCGGGCTGAGCATGCTGCCGGCCCGAGGCCGAGCCGTTCGGCCACGCCGGGCCGGAAGCCCTCGAGCAGCACGTCGGCCCGCTCGATGAGCTCGAGCACGAGGTCCCGGCCCCCGGACGCCTTGAGATCGACTGCCACCGAGCGCTTCCCCCGGTTGACGACGTCCTGCCGGGCCACGCCGGCGCCGGCCGGTCGGTCGACCCGCACCACCTCGGCGCCGAGATCTGCCAGCAGCATGGCCGCGAACGGCGCGGGCCCGAGGCCGGCCAGCTCCACCACCCGGACTCCTGCCAGCGGTCCGGTCCCGTTCGTCATCATCTGGCTCCCTCATCGACGGCGGCAGCACGGCCATGTTCCCGGCGATCTTGACGGTGTCGTCGCCCCGGGCGGCGTGTCGGCGACCAGATCGTCAAGATCGGCCGGCCCGAGCCGGAGCCGGTTCGGCAGCGCCGACTCCAAGGCGATCGCGGCGACCACCGCCACCACCGCGCCGTCCGGTGCGGATCCCACGGCGCGACATGACCCCGCCCTCCCGGCCATCACGAGGCCACCGGCCTGACCCTAGGACCGCCGGGCCCTCGACCGGGTACGACGGGCCGGTGCAGGATCAGGTCCGGACCCGCAGGCCCCACCGGCCGGTCCAGGTCTGCTGCGGCGCGAGCACCACGAGGTCCTCGCCGCTGGTGAGCGCCCCGGCCGGCGCCGTCATCGGCTCGATCGCGATCCCGCGCCGACGGCGCTCTGCCTGCGGCACCGCGTCGCCGGTGAAGACATGCAACCAGCCGAACGCCCCGTCGACCCAGAGCTCGACCGTGCGGTCCCCGTCGCGCCAGCTCACCGTGGCGAGCCCGTCAGCGCTGCGCGCCAGCCCGGTGAACGGCAGGTCGAGCCGGTCCGCGCCGACCCGCCGGCCGGCCCGGAAGTCGTAGCCGGTCCCCGCCACGTCGATGGCGGCTGTCGGCAGACCGCGCTCGTCGACGGGGGCGCACCGGTCGGCCGGCAGTGTCAGCACCCCGTCGTCCACCAGACCCACCGCGGATAGGTACGGATGCATCCCCACAGCGAGCGGGCAGTCGGTCGACCCGACGTTCTGCGCGGTCATCGTGACGGCGAGCCCGTGCGGCCACAGCGCGTAGGTCGTCGTGCACCGCAGCGTCCCGGGCCAGCCAGGCTGGGGGTGCAGGACGTGCGCCCAGCTCGCCTCGGTCGGGGTGGCGGCGGTGAGCTGCCAGGGCACCCAGCGGGTCAGCCCGTGGATCGCGTTGGCGCCGGCCACCTCGGTCAACGGCAGCTGCAGATCCTGACCACGCCAGCTCCACCGGCCGTCCCGCACCCGGTTGGGCCACGGCAGCAACACCTGCCCGCGGCCGGCGGTGGCCAGCTCCTGCTCGCCGTAACCATCGACGACGGGCCGCCCGGCGACGTCGTACGTGCGCAGGCCGCCGCCGACCTCGACGACGACGGCGCGGGCGTCCCCGAGGACCAGCTGCACCTGGGTGCCTGACGGTGCGACGGGCACGACGCCTCCTGTCGAGCCGAGGTCGTCGCGGCTCAGGTGCCGCAGTCTGCCCCCCGACGGTAGGTTCGGCCGATGGACGCCGACCGACCGCTGGTCACGGTCGTCGACCCGGCCGGGCTGCCGCGGGCGGACGACGTCCTGGAGACCAGCCGGGCCGGGCCGTCGCGCATCACGAAAGTGGTCGTCGGGCTGGTCGGCCTCGGGCTGCTCGCCGAGGCCGGCACCTCGGTCGTGGCACACCTGCGTCGAGTTGAGCGGCACCGGGCCGCCCGCGCGGCGGTGGCCGCCGACGCCCGCGAGGCCTCGGCACTGCACCTGTCGCTGGTGTCCTGGTCGGCCCGGCCACACCCGAGGTCCGGCGGGGCGGTCGTCGAGGGCCAGGTCGACCTGGTGGTGGCCAACCTCGGAGCGGCGCCGGTGCGCCTGCTGTCCGGCCGACTCGACGGATCCCCCCCGCCGGCAGGGCTCGACTCGCGTCCGCTCGCACCGGCCGCCACGACCGTCGTCGCTGCCCGGTGGCGGGTGCTGTGCGCCGAGATCGGCTCTCTGCCAGGGCCGCACGCGCTGCTGCTCCGCGTCGCCCCGGTGGCTGGGCACGTGCACGAGGTGCGCCTCGACCTGCGACCGGACAGCTACGGCAACGGCGGTTTGCTGCGCGGCGACGGCCGCGGCCCGGCCCAGCTGTTCCGGCTGACCGCCAGCGACGCCTGCGCCCTCAGCTGAGCAGCCGCCGGGCCTGGTCCAACACGGTCATCGTGGCCAAGGTCTCCGACAGCGGCAGCACGTCACTCTCGGTCCGACCGGCCGCGAGGCATCGGGCCACCTCCTCCAGCTCGCCGACGAAGCCCGCCGCCCGGTCCGCGACGCCAATTTCGCGCGATGACCCGTCCGGCCCGGTCAGCCGTAACCAGGTCGGCGCGTGGAAGGCCGGCCCCAGCTCGGCGTACGCCTGGGTGCCTGACACAGTGGCCATCGACGGCAGGACCGCGGTCAGCGAGGTGTCCAGCAGCGCCCGCGCGCCGCCCGGGAAGCTCAGCAGCAGGCCGGCGTCAGCATCGACGCCGGTCGACGCGATCGTCCCGGTGGCCTGGACCCGGTCCGGGCTGCCGAGCAACAACCGCGCGAAGTCGACCGGATAGATCCCGAGGTCGAGCAGTGCCCCGCCGCCGAGCGCCGGGTCCCACAGCCGGTGCGCCGGGTCGTCGGGGGCGACCAGCCCGAAGGCGGCGTGGACCGAGCGCACCTCGCCGAGCTCGCCGCGGTGCACCAGCCCGGCGAGCTGCTGCACCAGCGGGTTGAAGCGCGTCCAGATGGCCTCCATCAGGAACACGCGCGCCCCACGGGCCAGATCGACGAGGCGTTCGGTCTCGGCGAGGGAGTGGGTGAGCGGCTTCTCGCACAGCACCGGCCGGCCGGCGGCGAGCGCCAGCTCCACCACCTCGGCGTGCATCGCGTGCGGGGTCGCGACGTAGACGGCGTCGACGTCCGGGTCCGCCACCAGTGCGTCGTACGACGCGTGCGATCGCGCCGCGCCCAGCTCAGCGGCCAGCTCCGCACCCCGGCCGGGGTCCCGCGAGCCGACCGCCGCCACCCGCATGTCGGGGTGGGCGGCGATGACCGACCCGACGGTGCGGGCGATCCGGCCGGTCGCCGCGATCCCCCAGGCGAGGGTCACGCCGGCGCCCGCAGGGCCAGACCGGGCCGGGCGAGCAGGCCCAGCGGATCCTCCAGCAGCGGTGCGAACGCGAGCTCAGCAGCCCCGACGGCGATCGAGTCGTCCCCCAGCAGCGCCGACCGGAGCTGCACCTGGTCCCGGGGCCCGGC
>JBKJOO010000164.1:0-4132 GCA_046595615.1 Mycobacteriales bacterium
GCAAGGCTGCTCGCGAGCTGCTCAAGCAGCGGCCGGGCTGAGCCGCCGGGACCGGCGGGGGGCCACCTCGACCACCCGCCAGCCGTGCGCGTCCGCGTGCCGCCGGAGCTCCCGATCAGGATTCACCGCGACTGGTACGCCCACGGCCTCCAGGAACGGCAGGTCGCTGATCGAGTCGCTGTACGCCGAGCAACGGCCGAGGTCGTAGCCGCGTTCGCCGGCCAGCTGTTGGACCTCCGCGACCTTGCCGACCTTGTAGCAGAACGGCCCGGCGAGCCGGCCGGTGTAGCGGCCGGCCGAGTCGATCTCGGAGCGGGTTCCGCAGGCTCCTTCCAGGCCGAGCTCGGCGGCGAGGCGTCCGACGATCTCGATCGGGCTCGCACTCACCACCACCCGGTCCTCCCCACGCGCTGCGTGGTCGTCCAGCAGCTGCCGGGCCTCGGGCAGCACCGCGGCCTTGAGCTTGGGGATGAACGCGTCGCCGAGCGCGATCACGTCGGCAGCCGGGTGGCCGGCGACGGCCCCGAGGATCCGCTCGCGCAGCTCGGCGCTGCCCTCGTCGGTCGCCCCCTGGAGCACGAAGCGGACAGCCGACAACGCATCGAGCAGCAGCGCCTTGGGCGGCACGTAGCCGGCGCGGAAGGCCGCCACCGCGAGCGGGAAGTTGGCCGACCCGCGAATCAGGGTGCGATCCAGGTCGAAGAAGGCTGCTGCAGTGCCCATCGGTTGCCCCTGTCTGTCGGCCCGTAACCTACGGTTGCGTAGGTTACTCTGCCGTAGATTCGGCGTCCAGCTCCGCCCCGGGCCCGCGGCTGTCCTCGCCCGCTGGCGCCTGCCCCGGCGTACGGTGGCCGGCCGTCGCCGTCGTAGGGTCATGCGCTGTCGGGGTCCGCTATGCTGCTGCGGTCCCCGACGGCCAGACGGCGTGGGCGCGCCTTCAGGTCTGGGTAGCGTCCCCATCGTCTAGCGGCCCAGGACTCCACCCTTTCAAGGTGGCTACGCGGGTTCGAATCCCGTTGGGGGCACGGCACGACAGTTCCAAGCAAGGCTTGAGATCGCTTCAGGCCCCGTAGCGCAGTTGGTTAGCGCGCCGCCCTGTCACGGCGGAGGTCGCGGGTTCGAGTCCCGTCGGGGTCGCTGCATCACCAGGTCAGGTAGCTCAGCTGGTAGAGCATGCGCCTGAAAAGCGCAGGGTCGGCGGTTCGATCCCGTCCCTGACCACCCACGATCGGGTCCGTCGAACCTGGGGAGGCCGGCTCGTGCGGGTCAGCTCTCGCGCGGCAGTGGGATGCCAGCGAGGAGCGCGCGGACCTCGAGCTCGCGGTAGCGCCGGTGGCCACCGAGGGTGCGGATGGACGTCAATTTGCCGGACTTGGCCCACCGGGTGACCGTCTTTGGGTCAACCCGGAACATGGTGGCGACCTCAGCGGGGGTCAGCAGGGCTTCGGCGTCGGGGGTGCGGCTACTCATCGCTGGGCGTCCTCTCATGGGCGGGCAGGCGGGGCGCCTATCCCAAGAGTAAGGGTCTGCGATGTCTCCTGTGTCCGGTATAGCCCACGAGGGTCATGTTGTGACTACCCCTGACCGCCTCAGTTCGCGGCTTCGACGGCCTGCATTGCCTTCATCCGGGCGGTGACCCGCCCGTAGGCGGCCGCCGCCCGCGCCGAATCACCCTCGTGCAGCGAGGCGAGGGCCAACGCGACGTCACGGGCCGATTCGTCCTGTGCCAGCTCGGCATCGTCGAGCAGGTGCACCAGGCCGCCGTAGTCCAGCTCGACGAGCGAGCGTGGGTGGAACTCCTCGAGCCACCGAGCGAGGTCCTCGACCCCGTCACTGACCGCGGCGTCCTCGACCGACCGGCGCAGGACCGACAGCGCCCGGGCGACCCGCCGCCGGGCCCGAGACATCGGCGTCCGGTAGATGAGCGAACGGCCGGTACGCCGTCCCGGCGGCGCCCCGGCCGCCCCGCCGGGCTCGCCCGGGGTGGAGCTCCGCTCGTCGGAGTCGACCAGCACGAACCACCGCAGCGGCACCTGCCAGGTGCAGGTCAGCACGTGCGTGCGGGTGTTGGCGTGGTCAAGCCGCCAGCGGTCGAGGGCCACCTCGGCCTGCTCCACCAGCGCCCTCGGGACGAACGCCTCGGCGACCTCGTCCGGCAGGTCCGCGACGAACTCGGTCAAGGCCATCCACGATCGCACCTCGGTCCGCCATGGACAGAGCAGCGTCACCCCATCGACCTCGAGGACGAACGCCTCCTCGCCCACCTGCGGCAACGTCCGCGGTGGTCGACCGGCAGCCGACCGGAGCGCGGCCGCGCGCTCGACCGACACCGCCTCGGCCGGCCCGAGCCGGGCCGCACCGACGACGTACGGCTGCCAGTACCGCCGCTCGTCACCCTCGAACGCGGCCAGCGGCTCATAGACCCGAAGGCTCGCCACGTACGCCATCACGCCGGCATCGTCGCATGCGCCGATGGCTACCCTCGGCTGCCGGGGCACACCTCCCCCGGACCGTCGCGCGGAGGCGACCGCCGCCGCCATGCCAAGGGAGCCCGATGGGCGTCTTCGACCGCACCGACCATCTCAAGGATGCCGGCCACGAGCAGGTCGTGTTCTGCCAGGACCCGCCGAGCGGACTCCGCGCGATCATCGCGATCTACTCGACCGCCCTCGGCCCGGCGCTCGGCGGCACCCGCTTCTACCCCTACGCCGACGAGGCGGCAGCCCTGTCCGACGTCCTCGCCCTGTCGCGGGCGATGGCGTACAAGGCGGCCTGCGCCGGCCTGGATCTCGGCGGCGGCAAGGCCGTCATCCTCGGCGACCCGGCAACGATGAAGACCGAACCACTCCTGCGCGCGTTCGGCCGGATGGTCCAGTCGCTCGGCGGGCGTTACTACACGGCCTGCGACGTCGGCACCTACGTCCAGGACATGGATGTCATCGCCAAGGAGTGCGAGTTCGTGACCGGCCGTTCGCCCGAGCACGGTGGGGCCGGCGACAGCGCGGTGCTCACGGCGTACGGCGTGTTCCAGGCAATGCGTGCGGCGGCCGAGCACACCTGGGGCGCCCCGTCGCTGCGTGACCGGCGGGTGGCCGTCGAAGGCGTCGGCAAGGTAGGCCGGCTCCTCGTCGACCTGCTGCTCGACGACGGCGCCACCGTCGTCGTCAGCGACGTCGACCCGCTCGCCGTCGGACGGCTCACCGCCGCCCTGCCGGCCGTCGAGGTGGCCGCCGTCGAGGCGCTGCCGACCCTCGACGTCGACGTCTACGCCCCCTGCGCGCTCGGCGGCTCGGTCGACGACGCGTTGGTCCCGACCCTTTGCGCAAAGATCATCTGCGGGGCGGCGAACAACCAGTTGGCGCATCCCGGCGTCGAGAAGGCGCTGGCCGAACGCGGCGTGCTGTACACCCCCGACTATGTCGCGAACGCCGGCGGCGTGGTCCAGGTGGCCGACGAGATCGAGGGGTTCCGCTTCGAGCGGGCCCGTGCCAAGGCCGCGAAGATCTACGACTCGACCCTGGCGATCTTCCGGCTCGCCGACGCGGACGGCGTCCCGCCTGCCGTCGCCGCCGACCGGCTCGCCGAGCGTCGGATGGCCGAGATCGGGCGGCTCCGGACGGTGCTGGTACCGGGCCGGAACTGAGCGACATCGGCCCGGGGTGTCCTCGGGCCATCGACCCTGTAGCCTGATCCTCCAGGGCACTCCCGGCGCCACCCGCCGCGCGGGTGGCCGACGCAGGTCCCGCATCAACCGTCAGAACGAGGGGGTCGAGCCATGGGGCGCGGCCGTGCCAAGGCTAAGCAGACCAAGGTCGCGCGCGAGCTGAAGTACAACAGCGGCTCGCTCGACCCCGAGGCGCTCAAGCGCGAGCTCGCGTCGTCGCCGCCGAGCACGTCCACGTCGTCGCAGGTCAGCGATGACGAGGACGATGACGAGGGGTACCGCCCCGACCACGACTGAGCGAGCAGCACGTCTCGGAGGGCGATCCCGCACGGGTCCCCGCCCGTCGTACCGCTGCCCGCCCGACGTACCGCTGCCCCGTCCGTCGTGATCCACGGAAGGTTAGGCACCGAAAACACGACCACATCGGTGCCCCAGCTTCCGTGGATCACCGGCCGTGGGGCCCCTGGG
>JBKJOO010000262.1:0-2651 GCA_046595615.1 Mycobacteriales bacterium
GTCGGTGGCAGCTTCGGTTGTCATGCCGATCGCCAGGAGGCATTCGTGCTGCCGGGGTGAGCTCACCTTGGCGCCACCGATGGTCCACCCGAAGCAGCCACGGGGCGCCCGCATCACCCGAAGGCCTGGATTGACGACGAACTGCAGCGGCTCGGGGACGCCGTCCTCGGCTGGGTCTCCGAGCGCCTCCAGGTCAAGCGCTCGTTGGTAGAAGTCGTAGGACGATGACCGGTCGGCGATGGGCAGGCTGATGACGACGGGTTGGTACTGCATGGGCGCTCCTGCTGATCGGTCTGGCCAGGGTTGATGGCGGAGCCGACGATGAGCGTGAACCTATCGCCGTCGAGGAGGAGGCGCGGCGGGTGCCTCCGGATCGTCGTCGCCACGTCATTTCGGTGGGACGGCTCGTGGGCGCGACGGTCTGCTCCATTGAGCCCTCCACGCACGGGCCCATCACCTGACCGGATGGGTACGTCAGGTCACGAGCTCTACCGGGTGTCGGAGGTCAGGACGAGCCTGAGGGTGTCCCACCAAAGACCCGTCTAGGAGTGACCATGACCCTCACCGCCGGTGGCAGCAGACCGAGCATGCCCTGGAGCTAGAGGCCCCTGGCCATGCTCCTGGCCCTCCTGGGTGGGGCGGGCAACTGAGGGGCTTGCGGGCATTCGCTGACCCACGTCACCGGCGCTGTGAATGAGCGCATGACCAGTGCGTCGCCTCGTTGCGCACCGCCAGCCGGCGAGGGAGCCGCGTCCCCCGCCGAGGCCGCATCGGGTACATCAGCCCGCCGCGAGCACCTCCACCGTCGTCGTACTGCGTTGGTCTCATCAGCATGTCGCAAGGTGCGCGCGCGAGGCTCGGGCCAGGCTGGTCGACCCCGGCTGGCGGCTCCCGGCCGCTCCTGCCACGGCGGTGGGTGCTGCCGGGTGCCGACGGCACGTGGTCGAGCGCCGGTCCAACCTCAGGCCACAAACCTGGCTGCCCGACACCCAGCTCTCGAGAGGCCTTGACATGCGCACCAGGACCGGTTCGTATCTCGCCGCTGCCGCGAGCTTCGCCCTGGCCGCCGCGGCCGGGCTGCTCACTGGCGCCCCGTTGGGCGCCGCCGCCGACACCGCCAGCACCGGCGGTCATCCCGTGGACATCAAGATCTTCGCTCCGGACGGTGGCGACAACGCCGGTCTGAGCGGTAAGGGGTGGTTCGTGGACATGTCCCTGGACTTCCCCGGCGGCCCGCACGGGCTGGCCCAGTCCGGCTTCACCGGTCTGCAGCTCACCGGGCCCTTGACGCACAACAACGTACCGCCGTTCAAGGGCCTGTTCGCCACCGGCCATGACGACCGCCTGCCGGGCTTGGTCGTCCTCACCTCCACCACAAACAGCACCCTGCCCGGCTTCTCCGGCCCCGGCACCAACCTCGCCGGGCTGTTCAACGTCACCGGGATCACCAACCGCTCCGCGGACACCAACCAAATGTGGGACACCTGGATCGTCGGCGCCGCCATCGCCGGACAGAACGTCGACACCACGCTGACCGTCGCCGTCGTCGACGACCTCAACCACGACGGCATCTTCAACGACGCCCCCGACGTGGTCGTCGATCTCAACCACGACGGGATCGTCAACGCCGACGACCTCAAGCTGCTCGGGGTGGCCAGCAACGTCGAGACCGTCAACTTCCACATCAACGCCGACCCCGCCTGAGACCGGGGCAGGCTCCCGACAGCCGGCCGTGAGGTTCGTCGAGGCGGTGGCCGCCGCGGTCCCCGGGACATCGCTCGTGTTGCTGGACCCGCCACCGCTCGACCTGTGTTGCCTCGACGGCAGAGCGATCTTGGCCCACGGCGGCAGGGCCTGCGTCAGCTCCCGACGTAGGCCGCGAGGTACTCGCCGGTGAGCGTGGGGCGGGCCGCGACGAGGTCGGCGGGTGCGCCCTCGAAGACGATCCGGCCGCCGTCGTGGCCGGCGCCGGGGCCGAGGTCGATGATCCAGTCGGCGTGCGCCATGACCGCCTGGTGGTGCGCGATGACGATGACCGACTTGCCGGAGTCAACGAGCCGATCGAGCAGGCCGAGCAGCAGCTCGACGTCGGCGAGGTGCAGGCCGGTCGTCGGCTCGTCGAGGACGTAGACAGCGCCCTTCTCGGCTATCTTGGTGGCCAGCTTGAGGCGCTGCCGTTCGCCGCCGGACAGGGTCGTGAGCGGCTGGCCGAGGGCAAGGTAGCCGAGTCCGACGTCGGCGAGGCGGTCGAGGATGGCGTGCGCGGTCGGCGTGGGCGTCTCACCGGCGCGGAGGAACTCCCCGGCCTCGGTCACCGACATCGCGAGCACTTCGCTGATGTCGCGGCCGCCGAGGTGGTGGTCAAGCACCGATGCCTGGAACCGCTTTCCCGCGCACTCCTCGCAGGTCGTGGCGACGCCGGCCATCATGTCCAGGTCGGTGTAGATAACCCCCGCGCCGTTGCATGCGGGGCAGGCGCCCTCGGAGTTGGCGCTGAACAGCGCCGCCTTCACGCCGTTGGCTTTCGCGAACGCCTTGCGGATCGGGTCGAGCAGTCCGGTGTACGTCGCTGGGTTGCTCCGTCGCGAGCCGCGGATCGCGCCCTGGCCGATCGACACCACCCCGTCCCGGCCCGACACCGAGCCATGGAT
>JBKJOO010000276.1:0-4825 GCA_046595615.1 Mycobacteriales bacterium
CCGCGACGTCATCTTCCACACCGACCGCGGTTCGACCTACACCGCGACCGGCTTCACGACGTTGGGCTCGCGTCTGCGCATCCGTCAGAGCATGGGGCGGGTGGGGTCATGCTTCGACAACGCTGCGGCCGAGTCGTTCTTCTCGACGCTGGAGTGGGAGGTCCCGAGCCGGCACCACTTCCGCACCAAGGACGAGGCCACTCCAGGGCGCGGGGGTCGAGACGGACCCGGTACCTGCAGATCCCCTAAAGGCCTGGCTGGCCTACCCATTTCACCGGAGTAGCCCGAGGATGGTGGAGGTTTCCAGAGCTGGCGTGCACTACCCGAGGTCCACGGGGACATCTCGTGTGCTGTTGGGACCTGATCGTCCACCCAAAACCAGAACGGCTACTCCGCACGCCCCCAGCAGCCCGTGGCTACCGTACGGGAGGCCTTGTCGAGCCTCCGACCAGGACTACTCCGGTTAAATGGATAGGCCAGACGCCGCTTATCAGCTGCTCCACGCTGTCCCAGTAGCCGATCCGCCTACGGCGCCGACTCGGTCGCGAGTGGGTTAGCTTGCGCGATGGTTTCGTCTACACCGGTCACTGGTGTCAAAGACGGTCGCGTCTGGCGGATCGCGGACGACGCTGAGGTCTCGTGGATCCGGGACGGCACCTCGATCACAAGGGCAATCACGTCGGCGGTCCCGCCCGTGTTCGAGGCGTACGCCACGCTGGAGTTACCTGGGCACTGGGAGGAGCAGGAAGGCAGGCACGATGCGGCAGTCATTCAGCTGCTGACCGCGCACACCACTTCGCAGCCGTGGTGGCTCGGCTATCTGGACACCGGCTCCAACGACGTTGTGTTCACCGACGCGCCGAGGATCACCATGTACGCAAGCTGGCCGCACGTGCTGGTCGAGGCTGGACCCCAGCGGGCAGCGTCCTGGCGCCTGAGCGATGCCTGGAAGTCCGGGAAGGGGTCGCTGCCCGACGTGATGTTCCCGTCGGACCGTTCGTGGCTGGTCTCCACCCTGTGGGACGACGACTGGACCTGCATAGGTGGGCGCGCGCCCATGATCGCCGACCTCCTGGGCGATCCCGAGCTGGCACCACGGGCCCGGCAGGTCGAGCTTGACGACGATGACGCCACGCCACCAGGTCACCAAGCCCGATGATCCCTGGCCAGTCCCCCCTGCGATAGCTGTTCCGGCACGCTCGATCGGGGTGCCGCCCGCGGCTGATGCAGAACACGACTCCACGCGAGCGACCCGTCGCGTCGCGACCAGGGCAGGGCCGTCGGCTCAACACGACGTCGCTGTTCGTCGCCACGAGGCAGCGTCTACGAAGGGTCCGTAAGAGGCAGCAACCGGACGAGATCGGGTCCACCGAAGCCGGCCACGGCTTTGTCTAACTGGGGATCCCTTGCGGACAAGATCACGACTGCCCGTCATCGGCTCCGCCAGTGTCCGGTGGTCCTTCGGCTAACGGCCGCCCGCCCGGCGGTGATGGCGCTAGCTTCCTGGGGCCCGGCAGACGATCCACCTAGACACGCGGCTGTCACATGGACGCGCTAGAACGCCGCAGTACCTCCACAACACACCGCAGGCCGGGGACTGTCGACAGCTTCACGTCCGCGGTCACGAGCACGCTGCCTAGGGACTCGGCCAGAGCGACATACGCAGCGTCGTAGGCGCTGACGTTCTCACGCAGGGACCAGCAACGGTCAAGCAGGGGAAGGTGGGGGGCCCGCTGCAGTGGCAGAGCCGTCAAGTCGCCCAGGGCTTGCTCCGCGCGCTGAACCGGCAGGTGGCCGCGCAGGACCAGTCGCCTGAGGACGGACGACACCTCCAGGTCGATCAGCTCTGGTGCGGCAAGCACCTCACCCCCCAGGCGAGCCCGGGCCAGGGCCCCGTCCGTGCCGTCGTCAATCAGAGCCGTTGCAAGCACGCTCGCGTCAACGACGATCACGGTCCTCCCGAAGCACGGCCGCGGCGACGTCTAGAGGCAAGCTTCCTCCAACCCGTCCGCCAGCTCGATCCAGCACCTCCTCGAGCGTGGGACGTGCGGCCTCGGCGATCAACCTCGCACGCAAGTACTCCTGCAGGGATTGGTGAGCAGCTGCAGCACGTCGTCGCAGCACACCGTGGGTCTCGGGCGGGACGTCCTTGATCTGCACGCTAGGCATGGCGCCATACTGGCGCCAAACGCCTCTGGGCGCAAGGACCGCCCCGGTAGCCGTTCGTCATCTGACACAGGGCACTGCGATGAGTAGAAGACCGTCAGGGACCCTTTGAACAGGGTCGAGTCTGGAGTCTCACGTCCCGCAGAGGGGCGATGCATCTCCCACTAGACAGGAAACTATTCGGTGTCCTATTGTGTTCATCACCAACAGCGCCGTATCGCGGGTTCCACGACCCACCAGGAGCAACCGCTATGACTGTCACCGCCGCCACACCCACCACCATCAGCGATGTTCGGACCATCGCCGTCAACGTCACTGATCAGGATGCGGCGCTCGACTTCTACGTCAGCACCCTCGGTTTCGAGGTGCGCGTCGACGGCCAAGCCACACCGACGATGCGCTGGGTCGAGGTCGCCGCTGCCGGGGCGTTGGTGACGATCGCACTGACCGCCGCAGAGCGCAGCGCCGGCGCGGTCGACACCGGGATCCGCTTCGCCGTCCCTGATGCCGGCCGAGAGCACGCCGAGCTGCGCCGCAAAGGCGTCACCGTGGGCGATGTCCTGCGCTGGGAGGGTGTGCCCCCGATGTTCACCTTCGACGACCCGGACGGCAACCGCTTCTTCGTCGTCGAGACCGGACGATGAGCCCGGCACTCGACCGCAGCTTCACCGCGAGGTTGCAGACCAGCACGGCTCCGGGGGGATGGACCTACGTGGCGACCGACTGGACCGCCGAGTTCTTCGGTACCCATGGCCTGATGAAAGTCGCCGGGACCGTGGACGGACGGCCGTTCCAAGGCTCGTTCATGGCGCTCGGGGACGGCACCCACAAGCTGCCGATCCACGCTGACCTGCGCAAGCAACTCGGCAAGGGCACCGGCGACGAGGTCACCATCCACCTCGCCGAACGCCGCAGCTGAGTGAAGCACCGAGCGCCGGGAAGGCCGCATGGACCCCGTGTTCCGGGCACTGGCTGACCCCACGCGCCGTGCGCTGCTCGACTCCCTACTCGTCGAGGACGGCCAGACCCTCGTTGCGCTCACCCGCGCCCACGACATGACAAGGGTCGCCGTAGCCAAACATCTCGCGATCCTCGAGGACGCCGGTCTCGTGGTCGCCAAGCGGTCCGGCCGCGAGAAACACCACTACCTCAACGTCATACCGATCCGGCGGCTGCACGACCGTTGGATCACCAAGTACACCGAGAGCTGGGCGGCCGGCCTAGTCGACCTCAAATCGAGCCTGGAGACCACGATGGAGAAAGTCTTCGAGATCTACATCCGAACGACCCCCGAGCAGCTCTGGCACGCGATCACCGATCCCGAGACCCGAGCCAAATACCAGTTCGGCGCCTCGGTGCACTCCGACTGGTCGCAGGGATCGACGTTCACCACAACCCACCCGCGGTCCGAACGGGAGCTGAGCCGCGGCGAGAATTTTATCGTCGACGCGCCCCGCCGACTCGTGCAGTCGATGGTCACAACCTGGAGCGACGACCTCGAAGCGCAGGGAACCACCCGCGTCACGTGGGAGATCGAACCAGTCGGTGACTCATGCAGGCTCACCGTCACGCACGACCACCTCCGCGACGACGCCTTACCCGCCCTGTACGGCGGGTGGCCGATGATCCTGTCGGGTCTCAAGACCTGGCTTGAGACCGGCGACGTACTCACCACCCCAGGTTCACAGATGTACGGCGACGGCTAACGGCCCACAACGAGATGTGATGCAGACACCGACCCGGTCATCTCGCAGAGGGATCGGCTTCCGGCACGCGACCGGCGCGTCAGAGCAGACCTGCGTGGATGGCGTACGAGGCCGCGCCGGTGCGTGACGTTTTGCCGAGCTTGGTGAGGATGTTGCCGATGTGACGGTGCACTGTGTGATTACTGACGACCAACGCCACCGCAATCTCAGGGTTGCTCATCCCCTGCGACACCAATCGCAGTACCTCGCGCTCCCGCGGCGAGAGCGGACCTGCCGCGGGAACTCCGGCGGCATCGGCAAGCCGGTAGGCCCGCGCCAGATCGTCGAGGGCGGACAGCTCGGACAGGACCTCCGTCGCCAGCGCAAGATGGTGCCGGGCGGCGGCCCCCTCGCCCGTTGCGATAAGCGCCTCCGCCAGGGAGAGCCGGGTGTGGGCCTCGTCGAAGGGCAGCCCGGCGGCGCTGAACCTCCGCACTGCCTCCGTCAGCAGAACGACCGCGGCAGCCGGCGGCGCCAGGGCCGCGTCGGCCGCCGATGCCGTGGCCAACAACGAGCCGGAGCCGATCAGTTCCGCTGTTTGGCGTAGCTCGGTCGCGAGGAGCCGTGCGGCGTCTTTGTCTTCGGCGGCTCGCGCAACCAGCACGGCGGTCAGGAGAACCTCTGCCCGGGCCAGTCGACTGGCCAGCGGCAGCCACTGCAGCAGGGCCCGCATCGTCGTCCAGGCGGCCGCGGGGTCGCCGCGAGACATCTGCATCCGTGCACGACCCGATATCGCAGACGGGTGAAATTCAGCCTGCGCGAACAGTGACTCCGCCTCGTCGGCCCGGCCCTGGCGGCGGCGCAGCTCGCCAAGCTGCACCACTGCGTCGAGTCGAGAGGCACGCCGTGACGCCGAGAGCTGGTCTAGGACCGCGGTCAATCCCTGCTCGGCCTCACGCCAACAACCCTGCGCT
>JBKJOO010000412.1:0-12012 GCA_046595615.1 Mycobacteriales bacterium
GGCGACCTCGACATCTCCTTCGTCCCGAGCGGCACGACCGGCTACGACGACCTACGGCGGGACGCCGTCACGATCGTGCTGCGCGGTTCGCCGGTGCAGCTCGCGTCGCTCGCCGACATCATCCGCAGCAAGGACGCGGCCAACCGCGACAAGGACCACCGCTCGCTGCCGGTGCTCCGCCGCCTCCTCGACGAGCAGCGGCGACGGACATGAGGCTCACGTCGTACGCCGCGGGTGGTGGCTGCGCCTGCAAGGTCCCGCCCGGTGAGCTGGAGCAGCTGGTGCGGGGGCTCGACCTGGCCGGCGGTGACGTCCTCGTCGGGCTCGACGCCGGCGACGACGCGGCCGTCGTGCTCATCGACGCGCGGACCGCCGTCGTCGCCACCGCCGACTTCTTCACCCCCGTCGTCGACGACGCCTACGACTGGGGCCGGATCGCCGCGGCCAACGCCCTGTCGGACGTCTACGCGATGGGCGGCCGGCCCATCGTCGCGGTCAACCTGCTCGGCTGGCCCCGGGATGTGCTGCCGATGTCGCTGCTGACCGAGGTGCTTCGTGGCGGCTACGACATCGCCCGCGAGGCGGGCTGCCACATCGGCGGCGGTCACTCGATCGACGACCCGGAGCCCAAGTACGGCATGGCGGTCACCGGGATCGCCGATCCGCAACGGCTGCTCCGCAACGACGCCGCCGCCGCGGGCGTGCCGATCAGCCTCACCAAGCCGCTCGGCCTCGGGGTGCTCAACAACCGGCATAAGGCGACCGGCGAGGTCTTCGCGCAGGCCGTCGCCACGATGGTCGGGCTGAACCGGGCTGCGTCCGAGGCGGCGCTCGCCGCAGGGGTCGTCGCGGCGACCGACGTGACCGGCTTCGGGATGCTCGGGCACCTCTACAAGATGGCCCGGGCCAGCCGGGTCACCGCGGTGATCGACGCGGCCGCGGTGCCCTACCTGGACGGCGCCCGCGAGGCGCTGCGGGACGGCTACGTCAGCGGGGGCAGCCGGCGCAACCTCGAGTGGGTCGCCCCCCACCTGGCGAGCGCACTGGGCCAGGACGAGTTGCTGCTGCTCGCCGACGCGCAGACCAGCGGCGGTTTGCTGGTCGCGGGCGAGGTGCCCGGCGCCCCGGTGATCGGGGAGTTCGTGCTGCGCCGGGACGCCCTGCTCGAAGTGCGCTAGCGGGCAGTCGACACCTCCCCCAGCGAGCCCTCGCTGACCGTCGTACGGGTGCGCGGGATCCGCGTGACGAGCGGCAGGACGATCGCGACCAGGGCGATGACGCCGATCGTCGTGTAGGCCGTCGTGTAGTCCTTCGCGTCACCGATGAGCTTGGCAGCGATCTGCGGGCCAATGACACCACCGAGGCTCCAGCCAAGGATCATCAGACCGTAGATCGCGCCGGCGTGCCGCACCCCGAAATAGTCGCCCGCCGTCGCCGGCATGGTGCCGAACCCGCCGCCGTAGCACAGGTAGATCAGCGCGCCCAGGACGAAGAACGAGGCCGTCGAGTTGGCATGCGGCAGAAGCAGGAAGCACACACCTTGGATCCCGAGCATGGCGACGAAGGCCGCCATCCGGCCGATCTTGTCCGACACCGCGGCCCAGAAGATCCGCCCGGCGCCGTTGAACAGGGCGAGCAGCGCGACCGCGCTCGCGGCGGCGGTCTTGGTGTAACCGGCGATGTCGGTGGCGCTGGCCGCGGCCTGGCTGATCAGGGCGATGCCCGCCGTCACGTTGAGGGTGAGGATGGCCGTGAGCAGATACCACTGCGGGGTCTTGAGCGACTCGGACTGGGTGTAGTCGCGACCGCTGTCGACCACCCGGCCGGTCGTCGCCGGGACGAAGCCCGGCACGGCGTAGCCCTCGGGCGGGTTGCGGAAGAACGACGCCCCGATGACCGACAGCACCAGATAGGCGATGCCCAGCGGCAGGAACGGCTTGGTGGGCACCAGCGGGTTGTTGTCGATCAGCCGCTGGGCGATCGGTGAGGTGATGACCGCGCCGAAGCCGAAACCGCCGACGGCAAGCCCGGTGATGAGCCCGCGCTTGTCCGGGAACCACTTCTGCAGCATGGCGATCGGCACGATGTAGGCGAGCCCGAGGCCGAAGCCGCCGATGACGCCGTACGTCGCGACGAGCAGCCCCAGGTCGCCCGAGGTGGTCGCGAGCGAGGCGAGCATGATCCCGATCGAGTAGACGACGCCGCCGACGAGCGCGACCAGCCGCGGACCGATCTTGTCCTGGATCCGGCCACCGATGTAGGTGCCGATGAAGATCATGCCGATGGTGGTCTCGAACGGGATGGCGGCGTCGGTCTTGGACAGCGCGAAGCCGTGCTTGGCTTTGAAGTTGGCGGTGAACGCCTTGCTGAAAATGCTCCAGGCATAGACCGCGCCGATCGCGAACTGCAGCAGCAGGGCGGCGGCGGCGATCCCCCACCGGCCCTTGGTCGGGTTGGCGGACACTGCGGTGTTGGTGCTCATGGGGGTCATCCTTGTCCCGGCTCGTCGTCGAGCTGTTCACGACGAGATGTGGTGGTTTGCGATGACCTGTCTAGCGGAGCCGACCTTCGAGCCGCTGCCGCTGTGGGATCACCACGTACTTCGGGTCCTTGGCCGACTCCTGCCCCGCCTCGAAGATGCCGAACCTGGTGCACGCCGACCCGGCCAGCAGGGCCGCACCCGTGAGCACGGCACCGAAACGACTCCGCGGGGCAACGACGGCCGCACCGACCGCACCGGCGGCGGTGAGGGCCTTGCTGGCCCGCATCAGCGTGCCGGCGCGCCCCTGATGCAACGGCTCGGCCGTCAGGCCCATCGCCTGCTCCATCTTGTGCTCGACCGCCAATTCGAGCAGCGCGCCGCCGACGGCGAGCCGGCGCGCCGGGCCGGCCTCGGCGACCGGAGCCGCGAGCATGCCCAGCCCGCCCGCGGCGGCAGCGGCCGAGCCGACGAACACGAACGGCAGGTGGGCGTGCGCGTCGTGCCACGTCGGCGTGGCCGTGTCCGAGAGCAGCACAGCCGTGTACGACGCGACAGCGGGCGCCAGCACGGCTGCGCCAAGCCCGGCCGGCCGGGCACCGAAGCGCAGCAGCGTGGCCAGCCACGACAGCTTGCGCGGCAGCAACCCACGCAACTCGGCCGCGCCGGCGAGCCCGGCGAGCGGTCCGTAGCCGGTGAGGATCCAGGTGCCGACGCTCATCGGCGACGTCGGCTTGACGACCCGGAGCATGTTGTAGAACCGCTCGGGGCGGCCCAGATCGTGCACGAGCGCGGCGAAGCTGACCAGGATCCCGACCATCGCGCCGAGCCGCCCGGTGCGTCGCAGCACCGGCCTGGCGGACAGATCGGCGCCGGCGCCGAGCAGCGAAGATCCGGCGGCCATGCCACCGAGAAACAGGTAGGCCGGGATGTCGTTCTCCCAGGGCGAGGCCTTGAGGATCGGCCGGCCGTAGTAGGAGGTGAAGCTGGCGTCCGGCACCATCTGATGCTCGTCCCGCCGCTTGCCACCCCGGCCACCTCTGCGGCCAGCACCACCGCGTCGCCCACCGGCCTGACCGACGACCGCCTCGTGGCCGATGTCCGACGAGGCGCTCACGCGCCGCGACCAGCGAAGACGGCGACCGCGCCGGCCAGCATCGTCACGGCGGCCAGACCGGCCTGCCGCCACATCGCCGGCAGGTCCTTGGTCGTGACGATCGGGTCGGGTGGGAGCCCGTAGACCTCCGGCTCGTCCAGCAGCAGGAAGAAGGCCCCGAGGCCGCCGATCCCGTCGTGCTCGTTCTCCCCGTAGAGCTTCGCGTCATGCACGCCCGCGGCCTGCAGGGTGGCGACCCGCGCCTCGGCCCGCTCGCGCAACTCCTCAAGGTCGCCGTACTGGATCGATTGGGTCGGGCAGGCGGTGGCGCAGGCGGGCTGCAGTCCGGCGCCGATCCGGTCATAGCACAGCGTGCACTTCTGGGCGATGCCGACGTTCTTGGTGACGCCCTTCTCGCCGATCCGTCGGTCGATCACACCGAACGGGCAGGCCGGCACGCAATAGCCGCAGCCGTTGCAGATGTCGTCCTGGACGACGACCGTGCCGAACTCGGTGCGGAACAGCGAGCCGGTCGGGCAGACGTCCAGACAGGCCGCGTGCGTGCAGTGCTTGCAGACGTCGCTCTCCATGAGCCAGCGGAAGTCAGCGCGGCCCGCACCGTCGGCGCCGGGCAGGACCATCGTCGGCATGCCGAGATCGACCTTGGTGTTGTCGGTCCCAAGCATCGTGCGGTCACCGGTCAGCGCGGAGTCCGCGGCCGCGTTGATCAGGTCGCTGACCGGGCCGCCGACCGGCTGGCCGACGTGGCCGACGTTCTGGCTACCGAGCCGCTTGGGCTGCTCGATGAACGCGACGTGCCGCCAGGTGCTCGCCCCGAGCGCGCCGGTGTTGTCGTACGACGAGCCCAGGAAGTTCATCCCGTCGTCGGGGATGGCGTTCCACTCCTTGCAGGCGACTTCGCAGGCCTTGCAGCCGATGCACACGGAGGTGTCGGTGAAAAAGCCCTTCCGGGCGGGAGCTTCGACCCAACCGGCATCGGCGGCGGGGTCGACCGGGCCGAAGAAGCTATTGCTCACGGGGTGCTCTCCTGGACGGTCATCTGTTGGTTGCCGGTCTCGACGGTGATGCCAGCCCGGCTGCGGTACTCCGCGACGTAGCGCAGCAACGCCGGTCCCGTTGGCCGACGACCGGGCTGGATGTCGCAGCTGGCCGCCTTGGTCTCCTGAATGTGTGAGTTGGCGTCGAGTGACAACCCGAACAGGTCGTTGGCCGAGTCGCCGGTGACCAGTGCGTCCTTGCCGACCCCCCAGTGGTAGGGCAGCCCGACCTGGTGGATCGTCCGACCCCCGACGGTCAGCGGCACGACTCGGTCGGTCACGAGGACCCGGGCCTCGATCGCGGTCCGCGCGGTCACGATCGTCGCCCAGCCCAGGTGTTCCAGGCCGCGCTCCTTGGCGTGCTCCGGCGACACCTCACAGAACATCTCCGGCTGCAACTCCGACAGGTAGGGCACCCATCGACTCATCCCACCTGCCGTGTGGTGCTCGGTCAACCGGTAGGTGGTGAAGACGTAGGGGAACACCTCCCAACCGACCTCGGGCGGCGAGGGGTTGATCGGGTTGTCCTTGCGCTTGAAGACCTCGCGGGTCGGATTGGCCTGCTGGGTGTACATCGGGTTGCGGACGGGTGATTCGGCCGGCTCGTAGTGGGCCGGCATCGGCCCGTCGACCAACCCGGATGGGGCGTACAGCCAGCCTTTCCCGTCGGCCTGCATGATGAATGGGTCGTCACCGTTGATGGCGTCAGGCCCGGTCGCACCGGCCGGCGCCCGGTAGGACGGGGCCTTGTCGATCTGGAAGTCGGGCACGTCATGGCCGACCCACTTGGCCTGCTCCTCGTCCCACCAGACGAGGGCCTTGCGCTCGCACCACGGCTTGCCCTCGGGATCGGCCGACGCCCGGTTGTAGAGCTGCCGTCGGTTCATCGGCCAGGCCCAGCCCCACTCTGCCGCCACCCAGTCCTGCTCCTGACCGGGCTTGCGTCGGGCCGACTGGTTGACGCCGTCCTTATAGACGTTGGTGTAGATCCAGCACCCGCCGCTGGTCGAGCCGTCAGCCTTCATCTCGACGAACGACGTCAGGAACTGCCCGGCCTTGGCGCCGGTCAGGAACTTGCCGTTCACCTCCTGCAGCACCGCCTCCGGGTCGACCTCGCCGCGGCTGTCGACCGGGTAGTCCCAGGTGAGGTGCTGCAGGGGTTTGTCGCGCTCCAGGGTCGAGGCGGCGAGCCGCTCGCGGAGTTTGACACCGAGCAGGTAGAAGAAGTCGAGCTCGCTGCGGCAGTCACCGGGCGGGTCGACGGCCTTGTGGTGCCACTGCAACATCCGCTGGGTCTGGGTAAACGTCCCGGACTTCTCGGTGTGGGCGGCAGCCGGCAGGAAGAAGATCTCCGTGCCGATGTCGGTCGTCGTCAACTCCCCGGTCTCGATCTCCGGGCCGTCCTTCCAGAACGTCGCGGACTCGATCATGTTCAGGTCGCGGACGACGAGCCATTTCAGGTGCGCCATGCCGAGCCGCTGGAGCTTGCCGTGCGCCGAGCCCACCGCCGGGTTCTGGCCGAGGATGAAATAGCCCTCGACCTTGTCGTCGATCATGTCGAGCACGGTCTGGTAGGTCCCGTGATCGCCCGAGATCCGCGGCAGGTAGTCGAAGGCGAACCCGTTCTCGACCGTGGCATGCTCGCCCCACCAAGCCTTGAGCAGGCTGACGGTGTAGGCGTCGGCCTTGGTCCAGAAACCCTTCTGGTCGGTGCTGCGAATGCTGTCGAGGTAATCCTCGAACGTGTCGTGGGCCCCGGCCTTCGGCATCGGCAGGTAGCCCGGCAGCAGGTTGAACAGCGTCGGGATGTCGGTTGAGCCCTGGATCGAGGCGTGCCCGCGCAGCGCCAGGATGCCGCCTCCCGGTCGGCCGATGTTGCCCAGCAGCAGTTGGATGATGGCCGACCCGCGGATGTACTGCGCGCCGACCGAGTGGTGCGTCCAGCCGACCGAGTAGACCCAGCAGGTCGTCCGGTCCCGGCCGCTGTTGGCCGTGACCGCCTCGCAGACCTCCAGAAACAGCTCCTCGGGGACGCCGCAGACCTGCTCGACCATCTCCGGGGTGTAGCGGGCGTAGTGCCGCTTGAGCACCTGGAACACCGTGTTGGGGTCCTGCAGCGTCTCGTCCCGGGGAGGGGCGCCGTGCGGCAAGGACGCGGCCCGGCTGCCGAGCTCGTGGCCGGAGCCGCGCTCCCTGGCGGAGCTCGTCGACTCCGTGGAGGGCTTACCCATCCCCTGGTAGAGCCAGCTGTCCCCGTCGTACGTCGCCGTCTCGGGGTCATAGCCGCTGAACAAGCCGTCGAGGTCCTCGGTGTCGACGAAATCCTCACGGACCAGGAAGGTGGCGTTGGTGTAGGCCTTGACGTACTCCTCGAAGTACTTCCCGGTCGTCAGGATGTAGTTGACGATCCCGCCCAGGAAAGCGATGTCACTGCCGACCCGGAGCGGGACGTGCGTGTCCGCCACCGCCGAGGTGCGGGTGAACCGAGGGTCGATGTGGATGATCTTTGCACCGCGTGCCTTGGCCTCCATCACCCATTGGAAGCCGACCGGGTGGCACTCGGCCATGTTCGAGCCCTGGATGACGATGCAGTCAGCGTGCTGGAGGTCCTGCAGGAAGGTGGTGGCGCCACCGCGGCCGAACGAGGCGCCCAGACTGGGCACCGTGGCGCTGTGTCATATGCGGGCCTGATTCTCGATCTGTACGGCGCCGAGCGCCGTGAACAGCTTCTTGATCAGGTAGTTCTCCTCGTTGTCGAGGGTGGCCCCGCCCAGGCTCGCGAAGCCGAGCGTGCGGTTGACCCGCTGGCCGCGTTCGTCGATCTCCTGCCAGGTCCGCTCGCGGGTGTCGACGATCCGGTCGACCACCATGTCGACCGCGGTGTCGAGGTCGAGGTCCTCCCAGTCGGTGCCGAACGGTCGCCGGTAGCGCACCTTGGTCACCCGCCCGGGCGAGTTGACGAGTTGCTCGCTGGCCGAGCCCTTGGGGCACAACCGGCCGCGGGAGACCGGTGAGTCGGGGTCGCCCTCGATCTGGATGACCTTCTCGTCCTTGACGAAGACCTTCTGCCCGCAGCCGACCGCGCAGTAGGGGCAGATGCTCTGCACGACCCGATCGGCTGTGGCGGTACGCGGTGCGACGCCCCGATTGTGCGCGGACTGCGCTGCCGAGCCCCGCCCCAGCGGGTCGTCCCCGGTCAGTTGCTTGACGACCGGCCACGACAGGAATGTCTTGCCCAGACCCACGATTGAACTCCTTCGCCGCGAACGTCCCCCCGAACTACCCCAAGTCCTACCAGCCCACGCGCACGCGCGCCCGGCCGGGGCCGCGCCTACGCTGGTCCGATGGGCAGGGTGACAGCGCGGCGACCGGTCCTTCGGATCGACGCCGACCGGAGCGTGTCGCGGCCCGACACCCTGGTGGTGGAGGAGCCGCTCGAGATCCGGGTCGCTGGTCGCCCGCTGGTGGTGACGATGCGCACGCCCGGTGACGACATGGATCTTGCTGCCGGGTTTCTGGTCTCCGAGGGCGTCGTCTCGACCGGCCCGCAGGTGCGGGCGATGCGCTACTGCGCGGGCGCCACCGACGAGGGGGTCAACACCTACAACGTCCTCGACATCGAGCTCGACCCGACGGTCCCCCCGCCGGACCCGAGCCTGGAGCGCAGCTTCTACACGACCAGCTCCTGTGGGCTGTGCGGCAAGGCGAGCCTGGACGCCGTGCGCACCACCACGTCGTACGACGTCTCCGGCGACGACCTCGTCGTCACCCCGGCCCTGCTGTCCGGCCTGCCGGACCGGCTGCGTGAGGAGCAGCGGGTCTTCGACCGGACCGGTGGGCTGCACGCCGCAGGGCTGTTCGACCGGGGCGGCGAGCTGCTCGTGCTGCGCGAGGACGTCGGCCGGCACAACGCGGTGGACAAGGTCGTCGGCTGGGCGCTGCGCGAGGACCGCATGCCGCTGTCCGGCACCGTGCTGATGGTCAGTGGGCGGGCGTCGTTCGAGCTGGTGCAGAAGGCCTGGATGGCCGGGATCCCCTGCCTGGCCGCGGTCTCGGCCCCGTCCTCGCTGGCGGTCGACCTCGCGGTCGAGGCCGGCATGACGCTGATCGGGTTCCTGCGGGGTTCGTCGATGAACGTCTACAGCGGCCAGCAGCGGGTGGTGACCGGCTAGCGCGGGCGCCCCGTGACCGCGGTCAGCGGTCGCCCTCGGAGACGAAGCCGCGGACCAGCGCCGGGAAGGTGTTGATGCACTGCTCGAGTGCCGCCTCCTGGGCCGGGTCGCTGCCGGCGATGTCGAAGCGCACCGGGAACCGGCCCTGCACCTTGGGGTCGGCATTGCCCTGGTCGGCGACCAGGCGGATGCCGGGCAGCGTGCCGCAGGCTGTCTTGATGCGGTCCCGGGCCGGCTGGCCGGCATCTTGCACGAGGGTGACCACCAGCACCCGCTTCTGCGGCGCCACGAGGAAGGTGAAGACGCCGGTCAGCAGCATGCTGAGCAGGACCAGGCTCCCGCCGATGGCGAGCAGCACCTTGCCCCGGTTCGACACCGCATCAGTATCCGGCACCGGTGCGCCGGTAGCCTGCTGGCCGGACATCCCCACCCTCGGAGGCATCTCGTGCAGCTCGCCGGATCGGTCGCCCTGGTCACCGGCGGGGCCAGTGGTCTCGGGCTCGCGACGGCCACCGCCCTGACCGAGGCGGGCGCCGCCGTCGTCATCGTCGATCTGCCCTCCTCCCCCGGCGAGGCGGCGGCCAAGAAACTGGGTGGCGTCTTCGCACCGACCGACGTCACCGACGAGGACTCGGTCCGGGCCGCCGTCGCGCAGGCGGTCGCCCTCGGCCCGCTGCGGGTCGCGGTCAACTGCGCCGGCATCGGTACGCCGGGGCGGGTGCTCGGCAAGGCCGGCCCGATGCCGCTTGCGGACTTCGCCCGGGTCGTCACGGTCAACCTGGTCGGCACGTTCAACGTCATCCGGCTGGCCGCCGAGGCGATCGCCCGGACCGACCCGGTCGACGGCGAGCGCGGAGTGATCATCAACACCGCCTCCATCGCGGCGTACGACGGCCAGGTCGGCCAGGCTGCCTACGCCGCCTCCAAGGGAGGCGTCGTCGGGATGACGCTGCCGATCGCCCGCGACCTCGCGCAGTCGCTCATCCGGGTCGTCACGATCGCGCCGGGGCTGTTCGACACCCCGATGCTGCAGGGCTTGCCCGAGCCGGCCCGGCAGTCGCTCGGCGCGCAGGTCCCGATGCCCTCGCGACTCGGTCAGCCGAGGGAGTACGCCGCGCTGGCCCGGCACATCTGCGAGAACCCGATGCTCAACGGCGAAGTCATCCGCCTCGACGGCGCGCTGCGGATGTCGCCCCGCTGATCAACCCGGCGGCAGGGCGTCCAGCACCTCGACGAACTCGGCCGGCGGCGACAACGACGTCGGGGTGCCGGGCAGCAGCACCAGCTGCGGTGGCCGCCACCACCACAGATCAGGGCTGAGCTCGCCCGGGCCGTCCTGCCAGAGCCGGTCGGCATTGACCAGCAGCGCCTGCGCCGCGGCGAGGGTGGCCCCGCGGCTGACCAGCGGAGCGACCAGGATCAGGTGGCGGGTCGGCAGGGCGACCAGCGCACCGGCCGGCGGCACGTCGAGGTAGGACGGCAGCCAGTGCACGTGGGTGGCGGCGAAGGGCGAGGGCGATTCGAGGGCGGTCAGCAGCACCCCGTCGAGATCGAGCTCGCGCCGGGTCAGCAGCCCCGCGTCGAGCACCTGCCGCCGGGCCTGGACGAACAACTCGGGTCGGGCCACCCCCCAGCCGTCGACGACGGCGGTCGGCAGGCTGCGGACCGCCCCGGCGACCTCGGCAACCAGCACCTCGACCAGTCCGAGCGCCAGCGGTTCGCTGACGACGTCGTCGGCGAGCACCGCACCTTCGGTGTAGACCCGACTGCGCAGCAACGGCCGGACCGCCTCGACATCGGCCAGGTCGACCTTCTCCTGCACCGACAGAGCCAGCCCGTGCAGCGCCTCCTGGACCACCCGCTCCCACCGGTCCTGCGGCTCGAGGGCGCAGGCGGCGCGCAGGTCGGCAAGCGCCACCGTGCCGGTGAGCCGACCGTCGAGCACGACCGTCTCCCCGTCGTACGCCACGACGGTCGAGCCGACCCGCAGGGCGGCGAAGCGGACCGCCCCGGCGAACGCCTCGTCGGGCGGCTCCGGCCGACGCCGGAAGCGGCTCAGTTGACTAGCCGGTCGCGACCGGTCCAGAACTGCTGGCGGAGCTTGAACTTCTGGATCTTGCCGGTGGCGGTGCGTGGGATCTCGTCCTGGAAGTCGATCGAGGTCGGCGCCTTGTAGCCGGCGAGCCGGCTCTTGCAGTGCGCGATGAGTTCCTGCTCGGTGACCGACGAGCCGGGGGTGAGCACGACGAGCGCTTTAATCGTCTCGCCCCACTTCTCGCTCGGCACGCCGATGACGGCCACCTCGGACACCGCCGGGTGGGCGAACAGCGCGTCTTCGACCTCGAACGAGGAAACGTTCTCGCCGCCGGTGATGATGACGTCCTTCTTGCGGTCGCTGATCGTGAGGTAGCCCTCATCGTCCATCGAGCCGCCGTCACCGGTGTGGAACCAGCCTCCCTCGAGCGCGGCCGCGGACTCCTCCGGCTGACGCCAGTAGCCCTCCATGATCACGTTGCTGCGGACGAGCACCTCACCGTCGTCGGAGATGGCGATCCGGCAGCCGATCGCCGGCATGCCGGCCCGGGAGAGCCGCTTGGCCCGGTCCAGGATCGGCAGGGCGTCCTCCTCGGTGCGCTGGCGGTTCACCGTCAGCAGCGGCGAGGTCTCGGTGAGTCCGTAGATCTGGGTGAACTCCCAGCCGAGCTCCTGCTCGATTCGTTGGATGGTGCGCGACGGCGGTGGCGCCCCGGCGCAGATCACCCGCACCGTGTCGCGCCCCGGCAACTCGCCCTCCCAGGCCGCTGCGGCGTCGATGACCGCGGACACGACGGCCGGCGCCGCGCACATGACGGTGACGCCGTACTGCTCGACCCGGCGCAGGATCTCGGTCCCGTCGATCTTGCGGATGACGACCTGCGGCACGCCCATGCCGGCCATCGCGAACGGCATCCCCCAGCCGTTGCAGTGGAACATCGGCAGGGTGTGCAGGTAGACGTCGCGATCGGTGACGTTGCCGTGCAGGGCAAAGGTCACCGCATTGGTCCAGATGTTGCGGTGGGTGATCTGCACGCCTTTGGGACGGGCCGTCGTGCCCGAGGTGTAGTTGATCGTCGCGGTCGCGTCCTCGTCCGGCTCCCAGGCGACCGGCTCGACACCCGGCCGCAGCAGCGCGGCGTCGGACTCCTTGCCGAGCACGAACCGGTGCTT
>JBKJOO010000019.1:0-35189 GCA_046595615.1 Mycobacteriales bacterium
GTGGTCCGGGCCGCTGGGCTCGCCGCCGCGATGGCCACCACCGTGGGGATCGTGGTTGCCCGCTCGTTGCTCGGCGACCTCGTGATGGCTGTCCCCCTGGCCGCCTGTGGTGCGGTCCTGCTGTTCGCCTACCGGGCCTATTCCGCGCTGTTCGACCGGCACCTCAGCCTGGAACGGCTCTACCGCTTCAGCCGGGCCGTCAGCAGCTCGCCCGAGGTCGACGAAGTCCTGTCCAGCGTCATCGTGCAGGCCAAGGAGATGCTGCACGCCGAGGTCGCGGAGGTCGTCTTCGTGCCCGACGACCTGACGCAACCCAGCCTGCGGACCTCGCTGTCCAGCACCGGCGCACTGCTGCGGGAAGAAGGCCTGACCGGCCCGGCCGGCAGCTGGCTGCTGGACCGGGTGGTCCGGCCCGAGAGCAGTTTGCTGATCGCCCGGGACACCAAGGCGGCCGATGAGCTGGCCTATCTGCAGGCCCGCGAGCTGCGCGAAGTCGTCGTCGTGCCGCTGCGCGGCGAGGTCGGGGTCATCGGCCTGCTGCTCGTCGGCAACCGGCTCGGAGAGATCCGCGGCTTCGACCGCGAGGACGTCCGGCTCGGCGAGACCGTCGCCAACCACGCCGGGATCGCGCTGCGAAACGGCCAACTCATCGGTCAGCTGCGCCACGACGCGCACCACGACAACCTCACCGGGCTGCCGAACCGGGTCCTGCTGCAGCAGCAGGTGGAGCGTGCGCTGGCCATCCTGGCCAGCGATCCTGCGCGCGGCTTCGCGGTCCTGCTGATGGACCTCGACGGCTTCAAGGACGTCAACGACAGCCTTGGCCACCAGCAGGGCGACCTGTTGCTCAAGGAGGTGGCGATCCGGCTCCAGTCAACGGTGGGCAACCGGGGTCTGGTCGCCCGGCTCGGCGGCGACGAGTTCGCCGTCCTGCTCAACGACTGCCAGCATCTCGAGGCCGCCATGCAGCTCGGCCGCGATCTGCTGGCGGCGCTCGAGCAACCGGTCCCCTTGCAGGAGATCGAGGTCGACATCGCCGCCAGCATCGGGGTGGCCCTCGCCCCCATGCACGCTCAGGACGCCTCGAGCGTGCTCAAGCGCGCTGACATGGCGATGTATGCCGCGAAAGCCAATCGTCGCGGCGTCGTCGTCTACGACCGGGAGCTCGACACCTCGAGCCCGCACAAGCTGGCCCTCGTCGGGGAGCTCCGTGCGGCGCTCAGCGCCGACGCCATCGAGATCTTCGTTCAGCCACAGGCCCGACTGGACACCGGCGAGGTGCGCAGCGTGGAGGTGCTCGCCCGCTGGAACCACCCGGTGCACGGCAGCATCACGCCGGACGAATTCATCCCCCTCGCGGAGCGCACCGGCCTGATCCGGCCGCTCACCGAAGCTGTCCTGGCGCAGTCGATGGCCGCAGCGGCGACCTGGTGGGCCGCGGGCGTCCCGGTGCGCATCTCGGTGAACCTGTCGGCTCGATCCCTGCTCGACGACGAGCTCGAGCTGCGGTTGCAGCGTCAGTTGGCGGCGTACGGGCTCCCGGCCAGCGCCCTCACCGTGGAGATCACCGAGAGCAGCGTGATGTCCGACCCGCCGAGGACGATCCGGCTGCTGGAGCGGCTGCGAGCCGGCGGGATTCGCCTGTCCGTCGACGACTTCGGGACCGGCTACTCCTCGCTGTCCTACCTGCGGCAGCTGCCGATCCACGAGGTGAAGATCGACAAGAGCTTCGTCTCCCGGGCCGTCGACGACCCCAACGACCGCGCCATCGTCCGTTCCATCCTGGACCTGGGCGCCAACCTCAACCTGGACGTCGTGGCGGAGGGGGTCGAGACCGAGCGCGTCCGCGACCTGCTCGCGGACCTCGGCTGTGGCGCCATCCAGGGGTACTACCTGGCCCGGCCGATGGCGCCGGATCACCTGCTCGACTGGCTGGCCGAATACCAGCCGCATACCACCCCGGCACGCGCTGGGGCGGGCGCCGACATCCTCGACGGGCCACGCTCGGTCAGCGCCCTCGTGCCGGCCCAAACCGCCCTGCCGGGGAGCGACCGACGCCACTGACGGTCAGCGCAGCAACTCGGGGACGACCTCGTCGTGGCCCAGCACGTGCTTGCCGAGGAACGCAAACACCGTCTGGTACCAGACGATCGCGTTCTGCGGCGTCAGCACCCAGTGGTTCTCGTCCGGAAAGTAGAGGAACCGATGGGGCATCTGCGCCGGGTCCTCGGCCCGCTCGCACAGGTCCCACCACAGCCGCAGGGCCTCCCCGACCGGCACTCGGTAGTCGCGGTCACCGTGGATGACGAGCATCGGTGTGACGATCGCGTCGGCGTGCGCGGCCGGGTCGTTGTCGCGGACCATCTGGGGACTCATCTCGCGACGCCAGTACCACGCACTGTCGGTCGTCGCGCCGAACTGTTCGAGCGCCCACAGGCTCGCGTGCGTCACGATCGCCCGGAACCGGTCGGTGTGCCCAGCGATCCAGTTGGCGAGGTATCCCCCGAACGAGCCGCCCATCATGGCGGTGCGGTCCCGGTCCAGGTCGGCGCGCTCCAGCGCCGCGTCGGTGAGGCGCATGACATAGGTGTACGTCGAGCCGCCCCACTGCCCCCAGCCACGGGCGATGAAGTCCAGGCCATAGCCGGTCGACATCGACGGGTCGGGCAGCAGCACGGCATAGCCCTGCGCCGCCATGAGCCAGGGGGACCAGCGCCAGGACCAGGCGTTCCAGGAGCCGAGCGGGCCACCGTGCACCCACAGCAGCAGCGGGTGTGGACCCGCACCGTCGGGCAGCACCAACCAACTCCGCAGCGGGCTGCCGTCCTCGGCGACGGCGGTCACCTCGGTGAGTGTGCCCGGTACGGCGTACGCCTCGGTAGGTCCCTGGAGCACCGTCGGCTGCTGTCCCGCAGCGCCGGCGTCGAGCCGGACCGGCGCCGGAGCAGCATCGATCGAGGACCGGATCGCATAGACGTGGCCGCCGTCGGGGGCAATGCACAGGTCGGTGTAGGCGCCGGCGTCCGCGGTCAGGCGGACTACCTCGCCGCTCGCGAGGTCGATCCGGAAGATCGGGCTGGAGCCCTCGTCGTCAGCCGTCACGAGCAGCGCGGTGCCGTCGGGCGACCAGCGGCGGTCCGACACCCAGCGATCCCAGCCGGGCGCGACATCGCGGGGTGGCTGCGACCCGTCGACGGGCGCGACGACCAGGCGCTGGTCCCCTGGATCGTGCGGCGTGCTCAGGGTCACGTGCGTCAGGGCGACCTGGCTGCCGTCCGGCGACAGCCTCGGCGTCTCGAATTCCTCCCCAACCGTGTCGAGCAGGACCCGGCGGGCACCGGTCGCGACATCGATCACAACGAGCACCGACCGCCGGGCGCCGTGCGGCTCGGCCACGCACCAGCTACTGACGACGGTCGAGCCGTCCGCGCTCACGTCGTACGACGCGTCGTCGAGCGCCCGACCCGGCTCGGGCGTCAGGTCGGTCCAGGTGATCGGCCCGTCCGGGGGGACGGCGCCGATCAGCAGCCGGGGCGCGGCCGGGCCGAGATCGTGATCCCAGCGCCGCACCGGGTAGCCCGTGTGCAGGATCGCGCTGACCTTCTTGTCCTTGCGGGCGGAGCGCCGGTGCTCGTCGTCGTCACCGTCGGTCGCAGCCGGCATCGTGGGGCTCGCCACCAGCACGGCGGCGCCGGACCGGGCCGCAACCGGACCATCGACACCGCCCGCGCGGGTGCCGACGATGCGCGCCTCCCCGCCACCGGCCGGGAGCAGCCACAGGGCTGCAGGCGCATCGTCGCTGGCTGCTTCGGCGTCCGGGTCGAGCCGGCTCGACAAGAAGAGCACGTCACCAGCCGCAGTGAAGACCGGTCCGCTCTCGCCCTTGGCGCTCCGGGTCAGCCGACGGGCCGGCCCGGACCCCGTCGGGTCGATCTCCCACAGGGCGCCGACGAAGCGGGTGCGCTTGGGGTCGAGCGTCGTCACGGTGGTGACGAGCCGCGTGCCGTCCGGGCTGAGGGCGAGACCGGCCGTTCGTGGCAGCGCGGCAAAGACCTCGAGGTCAGCGAAGGGGGAAGACATGTGCCTTTCCCTACCACGCGGTACGCCGGCCCGCGGCCTGGAGCTACTTCCCGGCCGCCTCCTGGCCCGTCGACAGCGCGGCGATGAATGCCTCCTGAGGCACCTCGACCCGGCCCACCATCTTCATCCGCTTCTTGCCTTCCTTCTGCTTCTCCAGCAGCTTGCGCTTCCTGGTGATATCCCCGCCGTAGCACTTGGCGAGCACGTCCTTGCGGATGGCGCGGATGTTCTCCCGGGCGATGACGCGCGCGCCGATGGCCGCCTGGATCGGCACCTCGAACTGCTGCCGCGGGATCAGCTCGCGCAGCTTGGTCGCCATCGACGTGCCGTAGGCGTAGCTCTTGTCCTTGTGCACGATCGCGCTGAAGGCATCGACCGGCTCCCCCTGCAACAGGATGTCGACCTTCACGAGGTCGCTCGCCTGCTCGCCGGCCGGTTCGTAGTCAAGGCTCGCGTAGCCCTTGGTGCGCGACTTGAGCTGGTCGAAGAAGTCGAAGATGATCTCGCCGAGGGGCAGCGTGTAGCGCAGCTCGACCCGATCCTCGGACAGGTAGTCCATGCCCTGTAGCTGCCCGCGACGGGCCTGACAGAGCTCCATCACGGCGCCGACGTAGTCGCTCGGTAACAGCAGCATCGCCTTGACCACAGGCTCGTGCACCTCGGCGATCTTGCCGCCTGGCCAGTCGCTCGGGTTGGTCACGATGTGCTCGGGCCCGTCTTCCATGACGACCCGATAGACGACGTTGGGCGCGGTCGAGATCAGCGCCAGGCCGTGCTCGCGCTCCAGGCGCTCCCGCACGATCTCCAGATGCAGCAGGCCGAGGAAGCCGACCCGGAAGCCGAACCCCAGCGCTGCGCTGGTTTCGGGCTCGTAGACCAGCGCGGCGTCGTTGAGCCGCAGCTTGTCCAGGGCCTCGCGCAGCGCCGGATACTCGCTGCCGTCCAGCGGATAGAGCCCCGAGAACACCATCGGCCGCGGGTCGCGATAGCCGCCGAGCGAGCTGGTCGCGGCGTTGCGGACCGTCGTCAGGGTGTCGCCGACGCGGGCCTGCCGGACGTTCTTGACCCCCGGGATGACATAGCCGACCTCGCCCGCGGACAGCGTCTCGGTCGGCGTCATCTCCGGGCTGACGACGCCCACCTCGAGAATTTCGTGGGCGTTCTGTGTCGACATCATCAGCCCGCGGTCCCTGGTCGACAACTGCCCGTCGAAGACCCGCACATAGGTGATCACGCCGCGGTAGGCGTCGTAGACGCTGTCAAAGATCATCGCGCGGGCCGGCGAGTCGACGCTGCCGAGCGGCGCGGGGATGTCGCGGACGATCGTGTCCAGGACGTCCCGGACGCCCTGGCCGGTCTTGGCACTGATCCGCAGGACGTCGTCGGGCTCGCAGCCGATGATCTTTGCGAGCTCCTGGGCGTACTTGTCTGGCTGCGCCGCCGGTAGGTCGATCTTGTTGAGCACCGGGATGATGTGCAGATCGTTCTCCAGCGCCAGATAGAGATTGGCGAGCGTCTGGGCCTCGATCCCCTGCGCGGCATCGACGAGCAGTAGCGCGCCCTCGCAGGCCGCCAGGCTGCGGCTCACCTCATAGGTGAAGTCGACGTGCCCCGGCGTATCGATCATGTGCAGGACGTAGTCCTTGCCGTCGTCGGCGGTCCACGGCAGCCGGACGTTCTGCGACTTGATGGTGATGCCGCGCTCGCGCTCGATGTCCATCTTGTCGAGGTACTGCGCGCGCATCTGCCGTCCGTCGACGACCCCGGTCACCTCGAGCATCCGGTCGGCCAGCGTCGACTTGCCGTGGTCGATGTGGGCGATGATGCAGAAGTTCCGGATGATCCGGGGGTCGGTCGTGGGCACGCGCCAGTCTACGGGCGAGGGTCGGCCTGCGCCGGGGTCGTGGGTGCGGCGCCGGCCCCAGGACGCCATACCCTCTTGTGTCGTGATTTCGAGGCCTCTCGGGACGCCGATTTCACGAGACGAGACGGGAGGGCCCGGCTGGTCGGTTGCGCGTCCGGTTGCCCTGCTAACCTTGCCTGACCGCGCGCCGCTGCAGTGCTGCTGCGTGCCCACCCCGACGATTCTCCGAGGACATCTCCGCGTGGCGAACATCAAGTCTCAGATCAAGCGCATCAAGACCAACGAGAAGGCGCGACTACGCAACAAATCGGTCAAGAGCTCGCTGAAGACCGCTGTCCGCAAGTTCCGCGAGGCCGCCGACGCCGGCGACGCGGCGGCCGCCACCAACCTGCTGCAGGCCGCCAGCCGTCAGTTGGACAAGGCCGCCAGCAAGGGCGTCATCCACGCCAACCAGGCCGCCAACCGCAAGTCGGCGATGGCCAAGAAGACCGCCAGCCTGGCCGGGACCAGCACGCCCTCCTGACCGCAGTACAGCCGCCGGCTGGCGCCGGGCCCCGCACCGTGGGGCTCGGCGTTTTTGCGTGGTCACCCGTCCGGCGTACGCCGGAGCAGGAGCCCGGCGAGCACATCGTGGCTCTTGACCACGGCGGCAACACCCACCGGCAGGACGAGCAAGGTCCACGCGGTGGCCAGATCGGCCATGACGAGCAGTACGGCGACCACCGGGGGCGCCGCGTCGAGCGTGGCCCGCTGCCAGGCCTTCGGGTGCACGTGCCGCAGCCGTACCAGGCCCGACCGGTGCGGCCGCTCCCTCACCGCCCGGAGGCCCGGGCCTGCACGACCGCCAGCAACGCGCGCTCGACGGCATAGGCCTGGTCGGCAGCGCCGCCTTTGACGTCACCGTCCGCGACGGCGACCGCGCGCAGGGCGTCCGACAAGCCCTCAGGTCGCCAGCCCCGCGCCTGGCGCTGGGTCTTCTCCACCTTCCACGGTGGCATCCCGAGCTGCCCGGCGAGCACCGCGGCAGGCGCCCGGCCGGCCGACGCAACCATCGCAACCGACCGAAGGGTGCTGGCGAGCGCACTGGTGACCAGGACGTTGGCCAGGCCGGTCGCCTGGCCCCAGCGGACCAGTTCGAGTGCTCCCGCGAGGTCACCGTCGACCGCCCGGTCGGCGACGGCGAAGCCGCTGGACTCCGCCCGGCCCCGGTGGTAGCGGGCCACCGCCTGCTCGGTGATCGGCCCCTCCGTGTCGCTGAGTAGCTGACCCGCTGCCGAGCAGAGCTCGCGCAGGTCATTGCCGACCGCGTCGAGCAGCGCGGTGACCGCCTCCTCAGCGACCTGGCGACCGTCCGAGCGCAGCTCGGCGCGCACCAGGTCACGACGCTCGCTGGCCTTGGTGATCTTCGGCGCGTCGACGCGCCGGGCGCCGGCCGCCAGCAGCGAGGTCACGAGCGCCTTGCCTTTCGCACCGCCCGCGTGGACGACGACGAGCAGCACCTCGGCCAGGGGATCCTGGGCGTAGGCGACGACCTCCGCCGCCGGCTGTTTCGCGAGGTCCTGCCCGGCTCGGATCACCAGCACCCGCTCGTCGCCGAACAGCGACGGGCTGAGCAGCTCGGCGAGGTCGCCGAGCTCCAACGCGGAGGCCTCCAGATCGCGGACATCGACGTCGGTGCTCCTGGCCCTGGCTGCCCCGACGACGGCTGCGACGGCCCGGGACACGAGCAGCTCCTCATCGCCCACGATGAGTGTCAACGGGGCCAGCAGGACAGGGGTCGGCACGCCGGCATCGTCGCACGACGTCACGGCCCGACGGCGCGAGGCGGCGAACGCCCCGCGGGTTCGGGGTCGGCTCGTGCCGGTGATCCGGCGTCGCACTCGGTCAGCACCGAGCTCGGCAGGCCGAGCACCGGTGGCAGCTTCGGCCGGCGGCTGCCACTCGGCAGGGACGCCTGGATGATTCGCCAGCGCCGCTCGGCGCTGACCCTCGGTCCGCGCGTCACCCCTTCGCCGTCGTGCCCGACCGAGGTCAGCCGGCCTGCCGAGGCGACGACAGCCACGTCGCCGTCCCGGTCGCTGCGATACGTGCGTGCGCCATCGTCCTCGAGCCGCCCAAGGGTGACCGGGGAAGGGTGCCCGTACGGGTTGCCGGCGCCGACCGGGGTGAGGGCCACCCGCGCCCCGACGGCGTCGAGAAAGGCCGGGCTCTGCTTGGCGCTGCCGTGGTGCGGGACCTTGAGGACATCGGCGCGGACATCGATCGCCCGGTCGAGCAGCGACTGCTGCGCATCGCCCTCGAGGTCGCCCGCGAACAGCACCCGCCCGCCGGGCACGTCCAGCCGCAGCACGATCGAGGAGTTGTTCGGGTCGCTGTCGGTCCCGTGCCTGGCGGTGGCGTCCAGCACCTCCCAGCTGAGCTGACCGACCCGGCGTACCTCGCCGATCCCGGCCCGGACCACGGGGATCCGCCGAGCCGCGGTCCACCGCATCAGCCGGGCCCGCTCGACCGCCGGCTCGTCCAGCGGACCGATCTCGACCGCACCGACCTCCCGGCCCCGGAGCAGACCGGGCACCCCTTCCACGTGGTCGGCATGCAGATGGGTCAGCACGAGCAGCGCGATCCGGGAGATGCCGAGCCGCCGCAGGCAGCGGTCGATCGCGCGGGGGTCCGGCCCGGTATCGATGACCAGCGCCGTGCCGGCTCCGAGATGGACGACGTGGCCGTCGCCCTGGCCGACGTCGCAGGTGACCATCACCCAGCCCGGTGGCGGCCACGCCGGTCGAGTCACCGCCAACCCGACGACGGCGACGAGCGTTCCGACCAGGACGGCGGCGACCGCCCGGCGGAGCAACCGCAGCCGGACGACCACCAGCACGACGGCGGTCAGGGCGATCATGAGCAGCGCCCCCAGTTCGCCCTTGGGCAACGTCAGCCCGCTGCCGGATTGCCGGGCGCCGACGTGGGCCACGACGGTCAGCCACCTGGTCGGCAAGAAGGCCAGCCAGGCGGCCGCCTTCGCCAGGGGCAGGCAGACCGGAGCCAGCAGCGCAGCCAGCACACCGAGCACGGTGGCGGGGGCCACAGCGGGCACGGCCAGCAGATTGGCGGGCACCGACAGCAGCCCGACCGAGCCCGAGATCGCCACTACGACGGGCCCGCAGGCGAGCTGCGCCGCGGCGGGGACGGCGATCGCCTCGGCGAGCCAGCCGGGGAGGTGCTCGCTGAGCCGGGCCCGCCACGGCGGTGCGAGGACCAGCAACCCCGCCGTGGCCAACGTCGACAGCGCGAAGCCGGGCGCTGCGGCCAGCTCAGGGGAGAGCAGGACGAGCGCAAGCACCGCAGCCGACAACGCCGGCAGTGCCTGCCGTCTGCTGCCGGTCGCCAGCGCCACCAGCGCGATGGTGCCCATGGCCGCAGCGCGCAGGACACTCGGCGAGGGCCGGGCGAGCACGACGAACGCAACGAGCACGAGCCCGGCGACCGGGGCCCGCCAGCGCAGGCCGATCCCCAGCCACCCGCACACGAGCAGGACGGAGCCGAGGACCACCGCCACATTGGTCCCGCTGACGGCGACGACGTGGGTGAGCCCCACCGTCCGGAAGTCGTCCTGGAGCGCGGGGTCGAGCCGGCTCGTGTCGCCGTCGACGAGCCCGGGAAGCAGACCCCGCTCGTCCGGGGGCAACGGGCCCGCGGCAGCCCGGAGCCCGGCCCGCAACCGACCGGCGAGACGTTGCAGGGCCGAGGGCTGGCCGACGATCGACGGAGCCCCGCGGGTCGACAGCAGGGCGGCGACGTCGTCGCCACGGGCCGCCGGCTGCAGCCGACCCTCGCTCCTGACGTGCTGGCTCGGGAGCAGCCCAACCCACCGCCCATCCGCGGACAGCACCAGGACCGGTTGCCGCAGCCGGACGTCCCGGCCGGCGACCAACAGGCGCTCGACCCGCAGGTGCGCGACCACCAGCGGCCGGAAGGCGAGGACATCGGCCTTCGGCGGCGCCAGCCTCGGGTCGTCGACCAGGACACCCTCGACGGTCACCGCAGCGCCGGCTCGCGCCGCGTCCGCGAGCGGCCCCGTTTCGCGGGCGTGCGCACGGGCCGCGGTCGCGAGGCCGGCGGCTGCCGCGCACGCGCAGATCGCCGTGGCCAGCGCGGCGCCCCGGGCCCGCGACCGGGCCAGGATGCACAACCCGATGAGGAGCAGCGTCACCGCGCCGAGCAGCACGGTGCCCGGCGGCACGAGCCGGGCCTGCCAGGCAACGAGCCAGGCGGCGACCGCCGGCAGAGCCAGCCGCAGGTCCAGCGGGTCCCGCTCGAGCACGGCGCTCACACCCGGACCCGGGCCTTGAGTTGTTGGTACTTGCTTTCGCCGATCCCGGACACCTGCCGCAGCTGGTCGACGCTGGCGAACCGGCCGTGCTCGGTGCGCCAGCTCACGATGCGCTCGGCGAGCACCGGCCCGATCCCGGGAAGCTGATCCAGATCGCCGGCTGCCGCCGCGTTGAGGTCGATCGGCGCAGCAGCGCCGGCCCCGGTGGCCGGACCCGGGCCGGTCCCGGCCACGGCACCCGGCGGCGGGTCGACCCCGATCAGCACCTGCTCCCCGTCGATGAGCTTGCGGGCCAGGTTGACCAGCCCGGTCGAGGCGCCGGGCGCCACGCCGCCCGCGGCCCGGACCGCGTCGTCGACGCGACTGCCGGCCGGCAGGCGCACCAGCCCGGGGTGCCGGATCTTGCCCGCGACGGCAACCACGACCTCGCCGCCGTGGTCGGACGGGGTGGTAGCCGCAGCCCGGACGGCGCCGGGCACGGCGAGTGGTTGCTCGGCTGGCCTGGAGCGCAGCAGCACCACGCCGGCCAGGACTGCGGCGGCGAGGCCGACCAGACCGAGGGCCATGGCGCCGCGCCGACCGGGATCGAACCGGCCCGCCCGCAGCAGTGCGACCACCGAGGTCGCCGGTGACTGCAACCCGGCATCGACCGCGGGCGCCGCCACCTGCTGCTCCCGGTGGTCCGTCGCCCCCGGTCCCTGCTCAGCCGTGCCGGCCCGCTCGATCTCTGCTGGGCGCGAGACCGCGAGCCGGTCCCGCTCGTCATCGGTGCCGGCCGCCCCCGCTCCCGGCACCCAACCCGTGACCGCCGTATCGCCGAAGATCGCGCGGAAGCGGCGGGCCGGGTCCGGCTGTGGCGCACGCTGGCGGATGGGCACCTGACGACGCTAGGCATCACGCGGCCCGCAGATCGGCAGAAAAAGCTATCTGTGGAGGGAGGTCAACGCTGTGGACGACGGCGCAGGCGCCGGACGAAGTTGCCCTGGTGCCGCAGCACGACGATCGCGGCGAGCGCCGCTGCCCAGCCGACATCCCGGTCCACCAGCAGCGCCACGACCAGCACGGTCAGCGCCGCGCAGACCGAGGCGAGCGCGATCCACCGCGACGCCGCCAGGACGACCAACCAGACGACCAGCACCGCCACCACCCACAGGGGGTGCGAGCCGAGGATGGCCCCGGCGGCCGTGGCGACTCCCTTGCCCCCGCGGCCGCGCAGGAACGGTGACGTCACGTGGCCCAGCACCGCGGCCACCCCCGCGACGAGTCCGAGCCGGTGATCGACCGCGCCGAGCACCGCGGCCGGCACCGCTCCCTTGGCGACGTCGAGGACCGCGACCACCACCCCGGTACGCCGTCCCAGGGCGCGACCCGCGTTGGCGGCACCCGGATTGCCCGAACCCACCGCACGCAGGTCGATGCCCTTGGCCCGAGCGGCCAGGGCGGCAGGGGACACGGCACCGACCAGGTAGCCCAGCAGCGCTGCCAGCACGACCGTCACCGGGGCGACACCACGACCCCCAGCAGACCCGGCCCGACGTGCGCCCCGACGACGGCGCCGACCTCACTCAGGCACAACGTCTGCAGCCCGGGCAGGCGCCCACGCAACCGGTCGGCGAGCAGAGTCGCCCGGGCCTCGGCGGCGAGATGGTGGACCGCCAGGTCGACCGGTCCGGCGCCGACCGCCTCGATGGCGCGCTGCTCGAGCCGGGCCAGCGCCCGGGACGACGTACGCACCTTCTCAACGACCGCGATCTGCCCGTCGACGACCTGCAGGAGCGGCTTGACACCGAGCGCGGTGCCGACGAGGGCGGCTGCGGCGGTGATTCGACCCCCCCGCCTCAGCTGCTCGAGGCTGTCGACGTAAAACAGTGACGTCGTGGCGGCCGACACCTGCTCGACCCGGGCCACGACGGTTGCCAGGTCTGCTCCGGTTGCGGCGATCTCGGCTCCGGCGATCGCGGCGAAGCCGAGCCCCATCGCGATGGTGCGGCTGTCGACGACCTGCACCTCGATGCCCTCCGCGAACACGAAGCCGGCGGCCAGGCGGGCCGAGTCCACGGTCCCGGACAGCGCCGCCGACAGATGGACCGAGACAACCCGCGGGGCCGCGGTCGCGCGGTAGGCCTCGGCGAACTCACCCGGGGTCGGCCGCGAGGTGGTGACCTCGACCCGCCGCTCAGCCAGCGCCGCGGCGACCTCGCCGGGCCCCACCTCGACCGTCTCCGCGCCGGTGCGACCGGCCAGCACGACGTGCAGCGCGACCACCGCGATGCCGTGCCGCGCCTGCAACGGGGCCGGCAGGTAGGCCGTGCTGTCGGTGACCACGGCGACGTCCATCGGCGGCGAGCGTTTCCGTCAGGCCGGGACGACGTTGACCAGTTTGGGCGCCCGGACGACGACCGTGCGGACCAGGCGGCCGTCGAGCGCCTCGCGCACCTTGGCGCTCGCCAGTGCCAGGACCTGCAGGTCCGCATCGCCGATACCCGGCGGGACGTCGAGCCGGTCGCGCACCTTGCCGGCCACCTGTACGACGCAGACGACGGTCTCATCGATGAGCAGCCGCGGATCTGCTGTTGGCCAATGGGAGTCGTGCACCGAGTCGCCCCCCTCGACGTCGTGACCAAGCCGGGACCACACCTCTTCGGCGAGATACGGGGCGTAGCAGGACAGCATCGTCGCGAGCGATTCGACCCCGTCGCGAAGCGACGCCGGACCGTCGGCGCCGGCATCGAAGGCTCGGCGCAGCAGCGAGGTGAGCTCCATGAACCGGGCGATGGCGACGTTGAGCCGATGCGCCTCGACCAGCCGGGTCACCTCGTCGACGGTCTTGGCGACCGCCTTGTCGACGGCCTCGTCGCGCCCCCGGCCGCTGGTGGTCGCGACGTCGTCGGCAAGGCGCAGCACCCGCGCCAGATACTTCACCGAACCGGTCGGCGAGACATCGGCCCAGTCGACGTCGTCCTCCGGCGGCCCGGCGAACAACATCGTCAGGCGCACCGCGTCCACGCCGTACAGCGCGAGTTCATCGCCCAGATTGACGAGATTGCCGGTGCTCTTGCTCATCGCTGAACCGTTGAGGATGACTTGGCCCTGATTGAGCAGCGAGCTGAACGGCTCCTGGAAGCCGACCATCCCCATGTCGAAGAGCACTTTGGTGAAGAACCTGCTGTAGAGCAGGTGCAGGATCGCGTCCTCGACCCCGCCGATATATTGGCCGACCGGCATCCACTGCACGACGGCGGCCGGGTCGAACGGGCCGCCTGTGTAATCCGGCGAGCAGTACCGCAGGAAGTACCAGGACGAATCGACGAACGTGTCCATCGTGTCGGTGTCCCGCTCGGCGGCGCCGCCACAACGCGGGCACGGCACCTCGACCCAGGCGCGGTTGCTGGCGAGTGGCGACCGGCCCTTCGGCTTCAGGTCGGCGCCTTTCATGTCCGTCGGCAGTCGCACCGGGAGTTGGTCGTCCGGCACCGGAACGATGCCGCAGGCGGGGCAGTGAACGATCGGGATGGGCGCCCCCCAGAAGCGCTGCCGCGACAGCAACCAGTCGCGAAGGCGGTAGTTCACCGCACCCTTGCCGCCGCCGCGCTGCTCGAGATCGCTGACGACGCGGTCGATCGCCTCGGCCTTGGCCAACCCGTCGTAGGGACCGGAGTTGACCAGCACCCCGTCGCCGGCTGTGGCGACCCCCGTGGTCGCCGGGTCCTCGCCGCCGGTATCGACGACGACCCGCACCGAAAGCCCGAACTTCAGGGCGAAGTCGAGGTCGCGCTGGTCGTGCGCGGGCACCGCCATGATGGCGCCGGTGCCGTAGTCGGCGAGGACATAATCCGCTGCGTAGACCGGCATCTGCTCACCGGTCAGCGGGTTGATGGCCGTGACGCCGAGGTCGACCCCGGTCTTCTCGCGATCGGTCGACTGGCGATCGATGTCGGACAGGGTGCGGACCGAGACGCGATAGGCCTCCAATTCCGTCCGCCGTTCCGGCGCGCAGAGCTGCTCGGCCAACGGCGCGTCGGCGGCCACCACGAAAAACGTCGCGCCGTACAACGTGTCGGGCCGGGTCGTGAAGACCGTGACGGTCTGGTCGGCGACCCGGAAGTCGACATGCGCCCCGCGCGAACGGCCGATCCAGTTCTTCTGCATGAGCAGGACCCGGTCGGGCCATTTGCCTTCGAGGTCGGACATGTCCTCGAGCAGGCGGTCGGCGTAGTCGGTGATGCGGAAGAACCACTGGGTGAGCTCGCGCTTGGTGACCTCGGCGCCGCAGCGCTCGCACCGGCCGCCGACGACCTGCTCGTTGGCCAGCACCGTCTGGTCGTGCGGGCACCAGTTGACCGCGCTGTTCTTGCGGTACGCCAGGCCCCGCTCCCGGAACCGCAGGAACAGCCACTGGGTCCAGCGGTAGTACTCCGGATCGGAAGTGTGCAGCCGTGTCGACCAGTCGAAACTGACCGCGTAGCGACGGAATGCGTCAGCCTGCGTCTCGATGTTGGCGTAGGTCCAGGTGGCCGGATGCTCGCCGCGCTGGATCGCTGCGTTCTCAGCCGGCAGGCCAAAGGAGTCCCAGCCGACCGGGTGCAGGACGTCGAAGCCGCGGCGCATCCAGTAGCGCGCGATGACATCGCCGATCCCGAAGGCTTCGGCGTGCCCCATGTGCAGATCCCCGCTGGGGTAGCTGAACATATCGACGACGTACTTCTTCTCGGCACCGGTACGGCGCCCGGCGCGGTTGAGGTCGAGCCGGTCCCAGACCGGCAGCCACCGCGCCTGCACGGCGTGCGGGTCGTATCCCTCGCGGGCCTGCGGCTCGGTCATCGGTCGTCCTCCTGCACCTTGGGCTGAAAAGGGAGTCTGAACATGAAAAGAGCCCCCGTGGTCACGAGGGCGCCGCGCTGGAGCTGGCAGTCAGCGCGGTCCGGGAAGGAGCAGCGAAGAAGACATGGAGGCATCCTACGCCGCCTGCACCGACGCCTAGGCTGTCGCAGATGACGGTCGAGCTCGAGGCGGCGCCCGCACCGGCCACCACGTCGCCGTGGGCAGCCGCCACGCTGGCCCAGCGCAGCCGCCGCCGTCGCCTGCTGCTCGGCGCGCTGACCGCCTTCCTGGCCCTGTCCGTCCCGTTCGGCTTCCCGACCGGTCGGGAGGTCATCACCGGCTGGGTGCTCGTCGTGCTCTGGGCCGCCTGCGCCGGACAGTGGCGGGTGTGGGCCCGAGCCGTGCGGCATGACTGGCTGCCGTTCCTGGTCGTGCTGTTCCTCTACGACCTGGTGCGCGGCTTCGCCAATGAACTCGGCGCGCGCCTGTTCACGCTACCGGCGCTGGCGAACGGCAAGCCCGGTGCCAACGGCCTGGACCACGCGCACGTGCTGGAGCCCTTGCACGGTGACGAGCGGCTGTTCGGTGCGGTGCCGACGGTCTGGCTGCAGGACCGCTTCTACGACGTGGCCCACGTGCACTGGTATGACGTGGTCGCCGTGCCGATCTACTTCTCACATTTCCTGGTGTCGCTCGCCATCGCCATCGTGCTGTGGGCCGTGCGCTACGAGGTCTTCCGGCGCTACATCTGGACGCTGGTCACGCTGACGCTCGCCACGGTCGCGACGTACGCGCTCTACCCGGCGGCGCCGCCGTGGATGGCGAGCCTGAACGGCTATCTGCCGCCAGGAGTGGACCGTGTCGTGCCGCACACCCTGGGCGCGATCGGTGGGCACACGGTCCAATCCGCAGTCGAGCGGGGCGCGACCTTCGCCAATGCGGTGGCCGCGATGCCGTCCCTCCATGGCGCCGTGCCGATGATGTTGCTGCTGTTCTTCTGGCCGCTCGTCGGGCGTCGGCTGCGGGTCTGCCTCGTCGCCTATGTCGTCGTCATGACCCTGACGCTGGTCTACGGCGGCGAGCATTACGTGGTCGACGTGCTGGCCGGCTGGCTCTACGCCGCGGGCGCCGTCGCGTTCGTCGCCTTCGTACGACGGACCCGGGCTGCCGGTAGGCGGTGGTAGCTGTGGAACCAGCCGCCTTGCTCAGCCCGGAACGGCCTGCTGCTGGGTGCGCAGCGTTCCGTGCTCGATCCGGACGACCCGGTCGAGTTCGTCGCCCGGCAGGTTGCGGTGGGTACTCAGCAGGACGGTCTGGCCACGGGTGCCGGCCAGCAGATCACGCAGCACGGCGCGCTCGGTTGCGGCGTCGAGGTGGGCGGTCGGTTCGTCGAGCACGAGCACGGCCGGGTCGGCGAGCAGTGCGCGCGCCAGCAGCAGGCGTTGCCGCTGCCCACCGGACAGCGCCGCACCGTCGGGCCCGGCCGGCGAGGACCAGCCGTGCGGGAGCCCGTCGACGAACGCCGCGAGTCCCACCCGCGCGGCGACAGCGTCGAGCTCGTCGTCACTGGATGCCGGTCGTACGACGCGCAGGTTGTCCCGCAGCGAGGCGTTGAACACGTGGTCGCCCTGGAGGGACCCGGCGACGAGCGGCGGCACGTCGGCGGCCGCGAGGTCGGCCAGCGGGGTTGTCGCCCCGACGGTGACGAGGTCGAGACTGCCTGCCTGGACCGGCAATAACCGCAGCGCCGCGGTCAGCAACGTGCTCTTCCCGCAGCCGCTGGGCCCCATGACGGCGACCCGCTCGCCAGGCCGCAGCACCACCGTTGCGTCCTGCAGCACGACGTCGGCGCCCCTGGCGGGCGCGACGCAGACGGCCTCGAGGTGCAGCCCGACGGGTCCGAGCGGGACCAGGGCGGGCCGGGCCGGTTCGGCGATCGGCGCCGGCGTCGCGAGCAGCGCGGCGACCCGTCGCAGACCGGCCAGGAGGCCCGACCAGGCCGCGAACGCGGCCGGCAGGGGGGCGAGCGCGTCGAAACCGGCGAGCACGCAGGCCGCCAGGACACCGACGGCGACCGGTGACAGCGCACCGGCTGCGGTCGCGGATGCGCCGGCGAGCAGCACCAGTGGCAACGAGACCGCCGCGCCGACGCCGGTCAAGCCGGCACCGGCCGCCGCCGCCAACGCGGGGCGCCGGGCGGCATGCACGACCAACGCATCGGCGTCGGCGACCGCGGTGACCGCCGCGCCGTCCGCGCCGTAGGCGACCAGCTCGGCCAGCCCGTCCAGCAGGGCACCGGTCCGCTCGTCCCGCCGGCCGGCGTCGTCAGCCCGGTTGGTCGCGTCCCCGGCAAGACGTCGGGCGAGGGCAGGCACCACGACCAGGCCGATGAGCAGGGCCACGGCGAGGATCCCACCGGCGACCGGAGCGAGCAGGGTCGCGAGGATGACAGCTCCTGCGGCCGTGATGGCGGCGCCGGCCATCGGGACGACGGCGCGGACGAGTCCCTCCTGCGCGCCATCGACATCGCAGACGAAGCGGCGGAGCAGATCGCCCCGCCGCAGGTCCGCGAGGCCCGCCGGAGCCAGGGGTTCGAGGGCGGCGAAGACGCGGGCACGGACGTCGGCGAGCAGGCGCAGCGCACCGTCATGGGCAACCAGCCGCTCGGCGTAGCGCAGCACTGCCTTGGCGAGTGCGAAGGTGCGGACCCCGACGACCGCGATGGCGAGCGCCTGCACGTTGGGATGCTGCGCGGCCCGGACGATCAGCCACACCGAGGTCGAGGTCAGCGCCAGCCCGGCCAGCCCGGTCGCACCGGACAGCAGCGCCGCGACAGCCACCCGCCGGCCGGCGCCACCCCAGCCGGCGAGCAGCGTTGCCAGCGACAGGTTGTCCCTGGCGGGCGATGGCGGTGCTGGTACGGCCATCAGGACCGGCGGGCGGGGCGGGCAGAGCGCGATCTCACGTTCCTGCCGCAGGTCGCCGACGATCCGTCCCGCCGTGATCTCCACCCGCCGGTCGGCGAGCCGCGCCAGCCTGGGGCTGTGGGTCGCCATGAGCACGGTGGCCCAGCCGGCCAGGTTGGTGATCACCGCCGCGACGACCTGTTCGGTGTCGGCGTCGAGGTCCTCGCTCGGCTCGTCGAGCAGCACGACAGGCACGCCGCCCGCAGCCCGGACCGCCCGGGCGCGCAGCACCGCCCTGGCCAGCGCGACCCGGCGGCGCTGCCCGGCGGAAATGCGCGTTCCGTCCTCGCCGAGCACCGTGTCCGGGTGCGGCGCCTGGCAGTCCTGGATTGCCTGATGGAGCTGGGCGCGGCTCGCCGACGGGTCGCCCAGACCCACCTCCGCCACAACCGTCGGTTGCGTCGGTTGCGGGTGTTGCGGCATCCAGGCGGTGCTGGCCCGCCACGCGGCCGGGTCCAGCAGCGCCAGCTCGCTGTCCCCGGCCACGGTCCCGACGATGACGCTTCCGGCGGCGGGCGCGGCAAAGCCGAGCAGCACCCCGAGCAACGTGCTCTTACCGCCCCCGCTCACACCCTCGATGGCAAGGACCTCGCCGGGGGCGACCGTCAGGTCGATGCCCGCGAGCGCCGGGCCGCAGCGGTCCGGATAGGCCACCACGAGACCGCGGATGCAGACAGCTCCGGTCGCGACGACATCGCCTGTCCCACCGGGAGACTGGCAAGCGGCGGCCTCGTCCAGGATGTCCAATGCAGCCCCCGCAGCGACCCGGCCCTCCTCGGCCGCGTGGTACTGCGCGCCCACCGCCCGAAGCGGCGCGAACAACTCTGGGGCCAGCAGCAGCACCAGCAGTGCGGTCTCGAGGCCGAGCCGGCCACCGTCCAACCGCAGCCCGACGTCCACCGCGACGACCGCCACCGACAGGGTTGCGAGCAGATCCAGCACGAGGCCGGACAGGAACGCCACCCGCAGCGTCTCCATGGTCTGCCGGCGGTACGCCTGTGTCCCGCGCCGGACCGTGTCGACCTGCCGGCGGGACTGGCCGTACACCTTGAGTGTCGTCAACCCCTGCACCAGATCGAGGAAGTGGCCGGCCAGCCGGGCCAGTGCGGCGTACTGGGCGTCCATCCGCCGCCTGGTCGTGACACCGACGAGCACCATGAACAGCGGCACCAGCGGCAGCGTCACCAACAGCACGAGGGCGCTCTGCCAATCCGCCATCGCGATCCGGGCGAGCACGATGCCCGGGACGACAGTTGCCGCCACCAACGCGGGTACGGCGCGGCTCAGGTAGCCGTCGAGGGCCTCCAGGCCAGGGCCGGCAGCGGTCACCAGCCGACCGGCGGGCTGGGACGCGGCCCAGGTCGGGCCGAGCCGGGTGACCGAGGCCAGGACCGAGCCGCGCAGGCTCGCCCTGGCGCGACTCGACGCGCGGGCAGTCAGCCATTCCTGACCGGCCGCCACCGCTGCGCGCCCGGCGGCGGCGGCGGCGAGCAGCGCTGCCAGCCAGCCGAGTTCGGTCCCGTGCCGGCCCCGCAGCACGATCGCGACGATGAGCTGGGCCAATGCCCCGGCTTGGGCGAGGGCGAGCAGCGCGCCGATGATCTGCAGGCCCACGAGGGCGACCAGCAGCCGGCGCACCGCAGGGACTGCCCGCGGCAGCCGCGGGTCGATCGGGCGACTCACGGTCCCGAGTGGGGCGGCTCGGTGACCGAGCTCCGGCCGAGGGTCTCGCGAGCCGATTCCCGCGCCTTCGCCACGATCGGGGCGAGGCTGCCGTAGCCGTCGCCGACAGCGATCTCGCCGGTCACCCGGGCGCGGAATACCCAGTAGGTCCAGGCCTGGTAGGCGAGCACGATCGGCACGAACAGCAGCGCCACGACCGTCATGACCTGCAACGTGTACGGGCTCGAGCTGGCGTTGTGGACCGTGAGCGACAGGGCGGCGTCGTTGCGGGCGGGGAGCACGTCCGGCCACAGCGCGGCGAAGGCCCACACCGGGACCAGGGCCGCGGCGACCGAGCTCGCGGCGAAGGCCACCGTCTGCCGGCCGACGCGGGTGGCTCGCATGGCACCCGCGAGGGCGATGACGATGCACAGGGCGAGCACCAGGCTGACCGCACCGCCACGCACCTGCGTCGTCCAGAGCAGGAACACGACGGCCAGGCCGCCGGCGACCGGGCCGAGGACCCGGCTGAGCCGGCTGGCCCGTTCAGCCACCCGGCCCTCGGTCCGAAGGACCAAAAAGGTGGCGCCGTGGAAGGCGAACAACGAGAGCGTCACGAGCCCGCCCAGCAACGCGTACGGGGTGAGCAGCGCGAAAAAGCCGTCGGTCATGTTGTGGCCCGCATCCATCGACACGCCGCGCAGGAAATCGGCGAAGGCGACACCGAGCAGCAGCGCCGCCAGCGCTGAGCCGGTCACGATGCAGGCGTCGCACCAGCGCCGGCCGACCGCGGTGGCGGCCTTGCCGCGGTACTCGATGCCGATGCCACGCAGGATCAACCCGACCAGCAGCAGGGCAAAGGCGAGATAGAAGCCGGAGAACACGCTGGCGTACCACTCCGGGAACGCCGCGAACGTCGCGCCGCCGGCCACGATCAGCCAGACCTCGTTGCCGTCCCAGAATGGGCCGATCGAGCGCACGGCGACCCGTCGCTCCGGATCGGTCCGGGCCACCAGCGGCAGCAGCATGCCCACGCCGAAGTCGAAGCCTTCGAGCAGGAAGAACCCTGCCCACAGCACAGCGATGGTGCCGAACCAGAACGCCTGCATGGCTGTCTTCTCTCCTCAGACCAGGCTGAGCTGGTGGTCGTCGACCAGCTCGCTGTCCGGTGGGGGGGTGGACGGATCGGGGCCGGCGATGGCGATCCGGCGGACCATCCGGAAGCAGATCACGCCCAGTACGCCGTACAGCAGGCTGAAGCCGACAAGGGTGGCGGCGACGAAACCGGTCCCCACGTTGGGGCTGATCCCGTCCCTCGTGCGCAGCAGGCCGTAGACGAGCCAGGGCTGCCGTCCGGTCTCGGTGAAGACCCAGCCGGCGGTGTTGGCCAGGAGCGGTAGGGCGACGGTCCACGTCGCGATCCGTAGCAGTCGCGAGGACGTCTCGAGGCGCTTGCGACGCCATTGGACGACGACCGCGGCGGCGATCAGGCCGGCCAGGACGCCCAGGCCGATCATCAGCCGGAAGGACCAGTAGGCCAACCAGACGACGGGGACGTAGCTGCCCGGTCCGTACGTCGCGGCCTCGGCGGCCTGCACGTCATTGATCCCTGCGACGCGCCCGCCCGGGTGGTTGGTCGCCAGGAGCGACAGGCCGTCGGGGATGGTGATGTCGACCTTGTTGTGACCCTGTTCGACATTGGCGTAGGCGAACAAGCTGAACCCGGCGTGGCGCTGGCTGTCCCAGAGCGCCTCGGCGGCGGCCATCTTCATTGGCTGTTGCCTGGTCATGATCTGGCCCTGCAGGTGACCGACCAGGCTGACACCGACGGCCGCGAGGAGCACGACGCCCAAGGACAGTCCGGCGACCTTGCGATGCACCGGGTCGGCCGCGACGCCCTGACGGCGAAGGTGCCAGGCGCTGACCGAGAGCAGCAGTCCGCCGGCCGTCATCACCGCAGCCAGCACCGTGTGCGGGAACGTCACCAGCTGGGTGGAGTTCGTGAGCACCTGCCAGATCGAGGTCAGCTCGACCCGGTGCTTGGCGGGATCGAAGACCAGCCCGACCGGGTGCTGCATGAAGCTGTTCGCGGCCAGGATGAAATAGGCGCTGATCACCGAGCCGAACGCGGCGAGCCAGATCGACGCGAGGTGCAGTCGCGGGCTGAGCAGACCACGGCCGAAGATCCACACCCCGAGGAAGGTGGACTCCAGGAAGAAGGCGATCAGCCCCTCCATCGCCAGCGGGGCGCCGAAGATGTCACCCACGAAGCGGGAGTAGGCCGACCAGTTCATCCCGAACTGGAACTCCTGGACGATGCCCGTGACGATGCCGAGCGCGAACAGCACCAGCATGATCCGTCCCCAGAACCGGCTCGCCCGGTCCCACGTCTGCCCACCAGCCGTCGTGCGCTGGCGGTAGGCCAGGCTCTGCATGACGGCGACCATCAGCGTGAGGCCGATCGACAGCGGCACGATCATGAAGTGGTAGATCGTGAGGCTGGCGAACTGCCAACGCGCCAACATGGTCGGGTCCATACATTCCTCGCAGCTCCGTCAGGGGATGTTTTGGGTACGACGTCCAGCCTTGCGGCCCCCGCCCCGGCCGGGCAGGGACCAACCGCCCCAACCTTTGGGACGTTGGTCCCGACCGGACGGGTTCGCGGGTTACTTGTGCAGCAGCACCTTGAGGGCGCCGGTGTCAGCGGCGCGGCTGAACACGTCGTACGCCTCGAGGATCGCCGGGAAGGCGAACCGGTGGGTGACGAAGTGCTGTGCAGCGAGCTGGCCGGTCCGGACCAGCTTGAGCAGCGTCGGGGTGGACCAGGTGTCGACCAGTCCGGTGGTGATCGTGACATTGCGGATCCACAGATCCTCGAGGTGCAGGGTCGCGGGCTTGCCGTGCACGCCGACGTTGGCGACGTGACCACCGGGGCGGACGAGGCGCGTGCACAGCTCGAAGGTGTCGGGGATGCCGACCGCCTCGATCGCGACGTCGACACCGAGGCCGTCGGTGAGGCTGGCCAGGCGTTCGGCCGGGTCCTCCCGGGACGGGTTGATGGTCACGTCGGCGCCGAATTGCTTGGCTGCCTCCAGGCGCGTGTCGGCGAGGTCGATGGCCACGATGTGGCTGGGGCTGTAGAGCGCAGCCGCCATCACCGCCGCCAGCCCGATCGGTCCGGCTCCGACGATGGCGACGGTGTCCCCAGGGCGGATCCCACCGTTGACGACACCCACCTCGTACGCCGTGGGCAGGATGTCGGCGAGCATCAGCACCGCCTCGTCGTCCATGCCCGGGGGGATGGGGTAGGTGGAGGTGTCGGCGAACGGCACCCGGACGTACTCCGCCTGCGTACCGTCGATCCGGTAGCCGAGGATCCAGCCACCACCGCCGAGGCACTGCCCGTACTGCCCTTCACGGCAGTACCGGCACCGACCGCAGGAGCTGACGCACGACACCAGCACCCGGTCCCCAGGTCTGATGGACGTGACGGCTGAGCCAACCGCCTCGACGGTGCCCACCGCCTCATGGCCGAGGATCCGGCCCGCTGCGGTGTCCGGCAGGTCGCCTTTGAGGATGTGCAGGTCGGTGCCGCAGATCGTGGTGGCGTCGACGCCGATGATCGCGTCGGTCTCGTCCACGATGCGTGGATCGGGGACGTCGTCCCAGCTCTTCTGGCCGGGACCGTGGTAAACGAGGGCCTTCATGACGACCTCCTGGTCGATGTGTTGACCCCTCGATCGTGATCTCGTTTCAGCCCGCCTGACAGTGCCGAAAGGCCCATGCCCGCAGGGCCATCTTCCCGGGATCCAGGATCCGCCGGCTGCGGGACCTTCGGCCCTATCGCGCCCCGTGCGGTCGGCACACGCTTTGGTCATGACCGCCAGACCGCAGGGCGCCGCCTCGTCGGACTTCGGGCTGCTCGAGCTCGACCGCGAGGAGTGCCTGTCGCTGCTCGCGTCGGTCCCGGTGGGGCGCCTGGTCTATACCTCGCGGGCGATGCCGGCCGTGGTTCCGCTGTGCTTCGTGTTGCGCCAGAGTTCGGTCTACCTGCGGACCACCGAGGCGGCCGGTCTGCGGGTGACCCGGGACGGGGTCGTCGTGGCCTTCGAGGCGGATGCGTTCGACGCCGATCACCGCACCGGCTGGAGCGTCGTCGTCCTCGGTCGGGCGGTCACCGAGACCGACCCGTACGTCCTCACCCAGCTCGACGAACTGCCGTTGGTGCCGTGGGCCAGCGGCGATCGACAGCAAGTCCTGCGCATCCCCGTCGATCTCATCACCGGCCGTCGCGTCGGGACCGGACCGGCTCCGCACCCCGACCATGCGCAGCTCGCCGCGACCCCTACCCGTCAGCCGACCATCCTGGAGCAACCATGAAGAAGACCACGTTCGCCGCCGAGGTCCTGACCGCGGCCGCGATGCAGTACGGCCTGTCGCGACTCCTGGCGGCAGCCACCTCCCGTGCCGAGGACCGTGAAGAGGCCGAGCTCGCAGGCCATCCACAGCTCCTCGTCGCGCCGACCCGCGCCGTCCACGCCTAGATCATGACCGAGGAAGCGGGATCCATGACATCCATCGGGCAGACTGCGGCTGGCCTGCAGGTCGACGAGTCGGCCGAAGCCCTGCACGGGGGCAAGGCCATGGTCGTGGTCGGTGTCGACGGCTCAGCGGCCTCCGATGAGGCGTTGCGCTTCGCCGTCCGAGAGGCGCAGTTGCGCGACGCGACCCTGCGGATCGTCACCAGTCACGACCTGGCTGCGGTGACGTACGGCTACGCCGGCATGTTCGACATCGGTCCGTTCGAAGACGGTCTCCGGTTGGCCGCAGAGTCGCTCGTGGCCACCGCGGCGGACTCGGTCGCCGCCAGCAGCAAGGGATCACCGGTGCAGGTCGAGACCGTCGTCGTCCAGGGCAGGGCCAGCCAGGTGCTCCTCGAAGCGGCCAAAGGCGCCGCCCTCCTGGTCGTCGGGGCCCGCGGCGCCGGGGCCTTCAGCAGGCTCATGATGGGATCCACCTCCACCGAGGTCGTCCACCACGCGCACGTTCCGGTGGCGATCGTCCCGTGCGCGGAGCTGCCCAAGGCCTGATCAGGCGTGCGGGCCGCACAGCAGTCCGCCACTCCCGGGCACCTTCGGGAGACAACGGTATCTCCGGCCGCCGCAGGGACTCCGAGTCTTTGATCAGCGGACAACCAGCACCGAGGGGGTCCGTTCACATCTGCCTCGGCCGGCGCTCGCGCCGAATTGGCGAAGAGATTGAGGGCACGATGAGCACCACGACGCAGCAGCCGGACCGGCTCGTCCGGCAACGCTACCCCGCCACTGGTCGGCCAACCGTGCACTCCGAGATGCGGTCGATCAGCCTCGCCTGGCGGCTGCTCGCCACCGTTCGATCGAGCTACTACCGGCTGCTCGAGCTGATCAACGGCATTGCGCCGATGGCGTTGCGGGTCTCGCTGGCACTGGTGTTCCTGTGGTTCGGCGCCCTCAAGATCACCGGCGACTCACCCGTCCTGGGGCTGGTTTCCGCGACCGTGCCCTGGCTCGAACCCGCCCGGGCGATGCACCTGCTGGGCGCCGTCGAGGTGCTCCTTGGAGTCGGGCTGCTGCTCGGACGGGTCCAACGACTGCTCCTGCTGGCGCTGGCTGCGCACCTGAGCGGCACGTTTCTCACCTTTGTTATGGCGCCGCAGCTGATGTTCCAGCATGGCGGGCCGATGCTGCTGACCGCCGACGGGGAGTTCGTGGTGAAAAACCTCGTGCTGATCAGTGCGGCGCTGCTGCTGGCGGCATCGTCGGCCTCGCCCCCTGGACAGCCCACCAGGTCGCGCCGCTGACCCTGCCGGGTGAACGGTGGTCCGACAGACCTGTCGAAGGGAGGGGACCAATGACGATCAGCCTTGCCCAGACCGCTTCCGGCGGACCGGTGACCCGCCTGGCCCTGGCCCGGGAGGCCGTGGGCATGGTGCGCGCCATTGCCGTCTACCCCCTCGGCTTCAGCCGGATCCAGGGCCCACTGCGCGCGCTCGCTCCGCCTCCGGGCGAGCCTGGCCGGGACACACCTCGGTGCACGACGCCTGTCGTGCTCGTCCACGGCTATCTCGGTAACCGAACGAGCTGGTACCCCCTCGAGCGCGGCCTTGCTGCCGCAGGCGTCGTCAACGTTCATGCCGTGGCGTACGACGCGTCGGCGAGCGACCTGCCCGCGATGGCCGGCCAGGTGGTGTCGGCCTGCCGCCGAGCGGTCCGCGAGTCAGGCGCTGCCAGCGTGAACATCGTCGGGCACAGCCTCGGCGGACTCGTGCTTCGCTATGCCCTGCACGTGCTCGGCTTGGCCGAGTACGTCGGGACAGCCGTCACCGTCGCGACCCCGCACCGCGGGGTGCCGGTGGCCCGCTTCGGCCGCGGAGCGGTCGTGACTGCCCTGCGCCCCCACTCGCGTCTGCTCACCCAGCTCGACGCGGCCTGCCGCCCCGACGGCGTCCGCTGGGTCGCCTACTACTCCAACACCGACGTGATCGTGCCGGCGCGCTCAGCCCGGTTCACCCACCCCACCCTGCAGGTCGACAACCGACTCATCCCCGACCAGGGGCACATCTCGATCCTGCGCTCGAACGCGTTGCGGGACTCGATGCAACACCTGCTCCGGCAGGTGGATCAGCCCGATGCCCTCGACAGCACCACCGACGGGCCAGCTTGGTTGGCCTCCTGACCGAGCCGGTCCGGCGGAGCGAAGGCGACGGCCGATCGCCCGACGCCTCATCGACACGTCGGCACCCGCGGATCCGTCGGCCGTTCGGGACGGAATCGGAGCACCGTCCCGGTGCTGCTGGTGAAGCGCAGCGAGCCGTCTTTGCCGAGACTGAGGAACCCGGCGTCGAACGGGTTCAGCAGTCCTGCTGGCGGGTTGCCGATAGGCAGGTTCTGGCCGCTTTCCGGACGCCAGCCGCGCCCATCTGCCACGAGTCGCCGGACACCGCAGCCCGTCGACAAGCGGTACGGGTAGTCGTTTCCCGGCATCAGCCGACCGCAGACAGGGTCGCTGACGTCGCCGGCGCAGGCTGGTGGTCCGGTCGGCCGCTGGCCGTCAGTGATCGTGATGGTGATCGGCGCAGGGATGGTGCCGGTGCGGGATATCCAGCTCAATCGCGCCTGACCCGATGGTGCGTCGGCTGGCACTCGGAGCTCGATCGCGAACACCTCCGACTTACCAGCCGGGATCGGCTGCGCTGCACCGCAATTGAGCCGATGGCGGTCCTTGATGCGGTCGAAGACGTGCACAAAATCGGGGCAGGGACGCAGCACCACCTCGGAGCGGCCAGGGTTGGTGAGGGTCAGGGTGTACCGAAGGATGGTGCCGGCGCGGACGACCGGCGGCGCATGCAGCGCGACGGTCAGCCCGCGCAGCGGATCCGGCGGTTCCGGGGACGGCACAGGGTCACCGCCGAACCGACTCGTCAGGACGGCGCCGTTCGAAGGCAGGCACCCCAACGCCAGCCCTGCACCACTGTCAGTCGACGGCTGGATGTCCAGCAGGCCAACTCCCATCCCGATCTGCACGTGCTGCCACACCGGCCTGTGCCGTTGGGTCGCGGTGTCGCAGCGGGAGTACCAGCGCAGCGCGACCCGTCCGGTGTCGGCTGGCGTCGAGAGCAGGATCGGGACGATGTACGACGGTTCGGGTGATCGCTGCAGCGGCACCGACTCGCGGACGCCGCCGTCCGGCACCCCGGTGAGGCTGGTGGGCAGCTGGTCGAGTCGGCACGGCGTTGCACCGGCGAGCAGGTGGACCTCGAGCGTGCTGAAGGTGTTGCCGCCGCCGCCCTCAGCGCCGGCGAAGTTGACCCGGACGTGATCGGCTCGGCACAGCGGCACGGACGGGTCGAGCGTTGCCGTGGCGGCCGGCGCCGGGACGCCACCGGGAGGAAGATCCGCCCACGGCACCACACCGGAAGCCGCCTGGCTGGCGGTCCGGTTCGCGTTGTGGCTGGTGGCCGGGCCGCGTTGGAGCAGCAGCACCGCTCCGGCTGCGACGAGCACCACGGCGGCAGCGGTGGCCGGGAGCCACCGGCGTTCGGCAGGAGCCCGGTGCAGGCCCGTCGGCACCTCGCCCGCTTGATCGCCCGCCCAGCGTCCCCACGCCTGCAGGCGCTGCTCGGGCGCACCGTCAGGGTGGGTCATGACGAGACCTCCAGTCGCGCCCGCAACGAGCGCCGAGCGTCGGACAGGGTTGAGCTGACCGTGCCGACCGCGCAACCCATCACCAGGGAGATCTCCGCGACCGGCAGACCCAGCACGTAGTACAACTCGACCGCGATGCGCTGCCTTTTCGGCAACGCGCGCACGGCCCGGTCCAGATCCAGATGACCTTCGAGGTCGGGCGCCGGACCAGCAACATCCACCAGCTCAACGGTTGGCCGGTACCCGCGCCAACGCTTGCGGCACCGATCGGCGGTGAGTACCAGCAGCCAGGTCCGGGGGGTGCCCCGCGACGCGTCGTACGTCGACCATCGCCGCCAGGCTAGGAGCAGCGCGTCCTGGACGACGTCCTCACGCTGCTGCGGCCCCACCAGCCGCGAGGCCAACGTCCACATCGCCTGCAGGTGGGGCCCGACGAAGGCGTCGAAGAGCGGCTCCGACGTCGTCAGCTCCGCCACCACCACCCCCATGCACCTCACTAGCCACGCTACTGACCCCGTGTTGGGTGCCGCGCGATTGTTGCGATCGCCGACCGCGACGTCCTGGACACCTGCCGTTCCTGGACGGCCGGCGCTCTGCGGCCACCGGGCACCACTTCCCCCGTCGTACGACGAGCTGGAGGCCGACCTTCCGGGGCAAGAAGGGCCACGGCCATGGGGGGAGTGGCACCGGCACCCGGAGAGCCGTCGGGAACCGGCTTGACCGTGTCCATGGGCACCTCACGTGGCTCCCGAGCAATGGCGTCCCGAGCCTGTCCGCCGACCGCGGGTCCGTCAAGCCTCGACAACGCGGATGCGGGACGCTGTCGCCCGTGGGGACCATGCCGCTCGGCGGCCGACGGCTGCGCCGCGTCGACCTGCTGTGCGGCGTCCTGCTCATCGCCATGGTCATCGGGATCGAGATCGCGGTGCGGCACGCAGCCCTTCGACCCCTTTGGTACGACGAGCTGTGGCGCGCCCACTACCTCAGCGTGCCGGTCCGGGACTTCTGGGCCGACATCCGGCAGGCGAATGCACCTTCCCCGCTGGGCTGGGCGGCGGTGACGCGCGGCGCCGCCGAGCTGTTCGGCTGGCACCCCTGGGTGCTGCGCCTGCCCCAGCTGATCACGCTGCCGCTGCTCAGCGCCGGGATGTACGCGCTGACCCGCCGGTTTACCGGTCCGCCGACGGCCTTCGTGGCGGCAGCATTGCTCGGGATCTCCGGCACCATCGTCGATCTCGGCTCGCAACTGAAGCCCTACACGATCGAGGCGATCTTCGCGATCGCCGTCGTCGCCCTGTGGCTCGCACATCCGGCGGGCACTGGCCGGACTGCGGACCGAGTGGGTCGTCGGACCCTCGCCGGGGCGCTCACAGTCTGCACGATCCCGCTCGCCTTCTTGATCGGCCCCCTCGCCCTGGCCGACGTCTTCATGGTCGGTGGCAGCTGGCGGGCCCGGCTGCGCGCCGCGCTGGAGGCGACCCCGGCGGTCCTCCTGACGGCCGCGCACACGTTGTTGTTCGTGGCCCGCCAGTCGGTCCAACGCCGGGGCGACTACTGGAACGGCCAGTTCCTAGCCGGGCGCGGGTTCATCGGCGGGCTGCGTTTCGTCGGCAACCAACTGCTCGCCCTGGCCGGTTCGGCCCCGCCGGGTGTGGACCGAACCGACCCCAACCTGGTACACGGCATCACCGATGGCACCGCGGTCGCCGTCTGGGTCCTCGCCCCGGCCGTCGCCACGTTCTCGTTGGTCGGCACCCGCGTCCTGCTGCGCCGCACCGACGGCCGGGTCGTCCTCATCGCGCTGTTCGGAGCGCAGCTGTTGGAGCTTGTCGCCAGCGCTGACCGCTACTGGCCCTTCGGCCCCAACCGCACCAACCTGTTCCTCGTCCCGTTGCTCACCCTCGTCCCGGCGGTCGGGGTTGGCGAGCTCATCGTCCTGGCGCGCCGCCGCCGGCCGCTCGCGCCAACGGCGTTGGCCTTGATCACGCTCACCACCATTTCGCTGCTGTCGGCGGGCTCGGCGACGGTGCGGCTCATTCAGGACCAGCGCGACCTGCGGTCGATCGACCAGCTCGGCGCCGCCACCGACGCCGCCAGCCGACTCATCCGGCCCGGTGATCTCACCGTGGTTGCCGGGCCGCTCGTCCGCCCTGGCTGGCTCTACTCGAGACAGGTCCGGGCGCTACGCGTCGTACCCGTCCCGGGTTCGAAGACCGTCTTCGTCCCCTTCGACGGCAGGGCAGCCGACCTGGCTGCGCTCGGCGGCGGCGCGGCACCGCCGGGGCAGGTGCTGCTGTTCGTGCTCGACATCGAGCGGACCGCGGAACGGCCCGAGTTGGCGCGGCTGCGGTCCGTCGGCTATTGCCCGGTGAGCAGCCGGCACTTCCCGATGACCGGTCGGCTCACGGTGCTGCGGGCCTGTCCGAACGGGTGACCTTCGCCCCTGGCGCGGACGTGCCTGTCGCGCTTGGCTGTTGACATGTCAGAAAGCTCGCCGAAGGCCCGGGTGGACCTGTTCTGGTTACCGCTCGGGGTCGGGGGCGCGTCCCGGTGCGTCCGAGTCAACGGTCGGGCATACGAGGCGCTTGTGTCCCGCCACGAGCGTCGCGAGGTGTGCGACCTGTATCACTCGGCCCTGGAAGTGCGCCTCGGACCTGATCGTTTCGTGATCGAGATGACGCCCGTGTGGGGAAACCGGCAGGCCGATCGTGGAGTCGTGTGCGAGGGCCCCGTTGGACTCCCCTGGCTCGGTCACAACAAATTCTTCCGGTACGAGGTCAGGCGCTGGTGCAACGGCAGCATCCCCCACGTGGCCGAAGCTGTCGCCAGCCCGCGAGTCCTCAGCCGCGATGTTGCGAGCGCGCAGCGAGTGCTCGACCTGGTCCCCTCCTTCCCGACCGGCACGTGGGGCCGCGATGAATACAACACGGGAGACATGTGGAACTCCAATTCCCTGATCGCCTGGTTGCTCGCCCGAAGCGGTCACGAGACCGACCTCATCGACGAACCCGCCGGGGGCCGGGCACCCGGCTGGGCAGCCGGCTTGTCCGTCGCCGTAACGCAAATGAAGTCTCCGCTGGACCTCGTCGAGACCAGGAAAGCGAGCCGCCGGGCCTGATGGGCCGATTCACCCACAGGCAACGCCAAAGGAGCTCTTCGAATGAACGAGCGCACGAGGCCTACGCGACAAGAGCTTGGCCTCCAGCTTCGCCAGGTACTGCGGGATCTCCCGGTCTTTGTCACCTCACCGCTCTACCGGCGTTGGCACCTGACCTGGGGGGCAACGCCGAGTGAGGTCGCGGCGGCGCTGCCAGGCGATGAGCTCCTGCCACATGCCGCGTACAGGTCCACCCGGGCAATCTCCATCAAGGCTTCTCCCGCTGCGGTCTGGCCTTGGCTCGTCCAGGTGGGCTGTTTGCGGGCCGGCTGGTATAGCAACGACCTGCTGGACAATCTCGGCCACCCGAGCGCGACCAGCATCCTGCCTGAGTTCCAAGCGATGGCGGTCGGCCAATGGGTCCCCATGTCACCGTCGACGCAGCCAACCGACCGCACTGCGCTGAAGGTGCATTCGTACGAGGAGCCGCATCGGCTGTTGTGGACCAAACCCGACAGCACCTGGGCCTGGCAGCTGGAACCGACTGGCGACGGCGGCACCCGACTCGTCACGCGCATCCGCACCAGCTACGACTGGCACCACCCCCTGCTGGCCCTCCTGGGTGTGGTGCTCATGGAGTTCGGCGATTTCGCCATGCTCCGCAGCATGCTCCTTGGGATCAAGGCCCGGGCCGAGTCGTTCGAGTCAGAGACAGCAACCGCAGCGGTACCCGGACGCTCGGCAAGTCCGTCGTGAACCCCGGGCCGGCCTTGCCACGCAACCCCACCAGCCATGACTGCGTGGGTTCGCCTGCTCGTGGCTGCCGTCGTGCTGGTGCACGGGCTGATTCATCTGGTCACGCTGTACAACGATCTGGCTGTGTTGCCTCCGGCAGCGTTCATCGACCCGCCCGTGACCTGGTCGAGTTCGACCCCGCGGAGCGTTCGCGGCAGTTGCACCACCACGCCGGCGGCGACCGCCCCCCGCAAGCGGGTGGCGAGCTATACGAGATGTCCGTTCTCTCAGCAGATCCGGGGAAGCTGCCCCCAACGGGAGATCGACGATGCGGGTGTCGCCGATCCTGGTTCGGACGGCGGGCACACCCGGGTACTCCGCGTTGGCGACATACAACAGGTCAAGGCGAGCAGACGTGGCATCAGGAGGCGTGCACCGCGGCTGCCTGGCCAACCGGCTAGCGCACCGCCGCCAGGCGCGCCGCCGCCACGGCTGCCTGGCCGAGGCTGACCCCGCCGTCGTTGCACGGCACCTGCCGATGGGTGAGGACCTCGAACCCGCCACCCTCGAGGCGGTCCAGCACGCGGGTCAGCAGCAGCGAGTTCTGGAACACCCCTCCAGACAGCGCAACGGTCGGCAGACTGTGCTCGTCGCGCAACCGCTCGCAGACGACGAACACCACCTCCGCGAGGGCGTTGTGGAACCGGGCGGCGATGACGGCCACGGCCACCCCGGCGGCCAGATCGTCCACGACAGCCCGGATGAGCACCGGCACGTCCACGACGGATCCGGAGACGGGCACCGCGTAGCTGCCCTGTTCTGTCGGGTCTGCGGCCTGCTCGAGCTCGATGGCTGCCTGACCCTCGTAGGTCACGACGTCCCGGAGGCCGAGGATCGCCGACACCGCGTCGAACAGGCGCCCGGCGCTCGAGGTCAGCGGCGAGTTCAAGCCGGCCCGCGCCACCGAGAGCACCTGTTCCCAGAGCGCCCCTTGTCGCCGCATCACGGCCAGCTCCGGTAGGTCCCCGGCGAACGCCCGATCCAGGTGTGCCGCCGCCATCCGCCACGGCTGCCGGGATGCAGCGTCCCCGCCGGGCATGGCCACCGGCGCCAGGTAGGCCTCCCGGGTGAACCCGTCGAGGTCGGCGACAAGGAACTCCCCGCCCCACGCCGTACCGTCGGTGCCGAGTCCCAGACCGTCGAATGCGACGCCGATGACGCGCGCTGCCGAGCCATTGTCGGCGAGGCACGAAGCGATGTGCGCGTGGTGATGCTGGACAGCCACCAGCCGTACGTCGGTCCGGTCCATCGCATACCTCGTGGACGGGTAGTCCGGGTGCAGATCATGCGCGAGCACGGTCGGGGCGACGTCGAGAAGCTCTGACAGATCGGCGATCCCGTCGAGATAGGACTGCATCGTCCGATACTCACCGAGGTCGCCGATGTGATGCGAGACGAAAGCCTGGCCACCGCGCACCAGGGTGAAGGTGTTCTTCAGCGCGGCGCCGCAGGCAAGAATCGGGACCGGTGCGGCAATCGGCAGCGGCACCGGGTTCGGCACATAGCCTCGGGACCGGCGGATCGGCACGACCCGGCGACTGACGACCTTGACGACCGAATCATCGACGCGGGTCCGGATCGCGCGGTCGTGCCCCAGAATCACATCCGCAACGCCGGCCAATCGCTCGGTGGCGTCGTCGTCCTCGAAGGCGATCGGCTCGTCGGAGCGGTTGCCACTGGTCATCACCAGGGGTCCGCCGAAGGCCTCGAGCAACAGGATGTGGAGGGGCGTATACGGCAGCATCAGCCCCAGGGTGCTGGCCCCAGGGGCCACAGATGGTGCGATCGGGGTCGAGGGTCGCCGGGTGAGCAGCACGATGGGACGCGCCGCACTCGTCAGCAGGGCGAGCTCCTCAGGTCCGAGGTGGGCCAGCTCCCAGGCGGAAGGAACAGCCCGGACCATCAACGCAAAGGGCCGGTCCTCGCGGTGTTTGCGGCCGCGCAGGGCCGAGACGGCACGCTCCTGCGACGCGTCAACGGCCAGGTGGAAGCCGCCCAAACCTTTGACCGCAAGGATTTCTCCTCGTCGTAAGGCAGCGACGGCGCCGGCGACGGGATCCCCCGATGAGCCGGGCATGATCAGCGCCGGGCCACAGGCGGGACAGCAGGTGGGCTCGGCGTGGAATCTGCGGTCGGCCGGGTCCTGATATTCGGCGTCGCAATTCGCGCACATCGGGAAGGCGGCCATCGTCGTACGCGACCGGTCGTACGGGACGGCCTGGACGATGGTGTAGCGGGGACCGCAGTTCGTGCAATTGAGAAAGGCGTAGCCGAACCGCCGGTCGCCGGCATCCTGCAGCTCGTGCAGGCAGTCGGCACAGGTCGCCGCGTCCGGGGAGATTTGGGCCAGGCGGGCCCCGGTGGCATCACTGATCCGCACCTCGAAGCCCGCACCACCACACGGAGGTACCGGTTCACTGCGCACCGCATCGACTCTCGCGAGCGGTGGCGGGCTCGTGAGGGCGGCCAGCAGCAAGGCCACGTCCGCGGCGGCACCCTCGACCTCGAGCACCACCCCTGCCGCGTCGTTCGACACCCAGCCGGACAGACCGAGCGCCGTGGCCGCGTGCCACACAAAGGGGCGGAACCCCACGCCCTGCACGAGTCCGGAGACGTGCGCCCGAGTCCGCACCGGCGGTGCCTCGACTGTCAACGCACCGCCACCGTCCTGGTTCGCATTCGCCTCAGCCCCGACGAGAACGTATGCGGTGTTGGTCCACCGGGCTGGACCGTGGACCCCACTCATCGGGCAGCATCGCTACGCGCCACCTTGATCTACCGGCACGCCGCGAACGCCCGAGCCGTCGTCGGCTCGGCGACCTGACCTCAGATCCAGACACCTACGACGGTATGCGATACAGACGTATCGGCGTTGACTCCCCCAGCCACGACCAGGCGAAAGGCAGCCTGATGTCTCGTCCCACCCTCGCTCGCATCGACGTGGCGGCAGGCGTGCAGCGGCTCACGAAGGCTTACGACGACGGACGCATTGTCGTCCGCTACCTGGCCCGCGTCCGCAACGACGGCACGTTGACTCGCGTCGGCACAACCGCCGCTCCGCTCAAGTCCGCACCGTAGCGCCGTACTGCGACGTTGCTCGTGCCCTTGTGCGTGATGTGGATGGAGTCCGATCCCTTGACGGCCGTCACGCGGAAGACTTCGTCTGCCTTGCCCTTGATCGTCGCCGCCCCGTTCCATTGCCTGAGCAGGCCCGAGGGCGTGACGGTCACTGTCCATCTGCCGTGGGTTGACCCTGCACCAGGACGCCTTGACTCATGCAGGTGAATGCCTGCATGATAGGCCGGTGCCGAAGGAGACGACGTCGCTCGACGCGGTGTTCAAGGCGCTCGCGGACCCCACCCGCAGGCTGCTCATGGACCGGCTGCGCGAG
>JBKJOO010000083.1:0-6902 GCA_046595615.1 Mycobacteriales bacterium
CCGAGGCGTCTGAAGACCGGCTTGTCGATCTGGCTCTGCGTGTCTCCAGCGGACGCACCCTTACCCGCTACGCCTTGGTCTTCAGCAGCATCGGGGTCCTCGCCGCGGTCGGGCCGCTACTCGATGATCTACTCACTCGTCCCGTCTTCCACGTCGTCGGGTCACTGCTCGGATACGCCGCCTTCGGTGCACTCGTTTGGGCGTGCGCCCTTCCCGAACGACCGGTACCCGCCCTGTGAGCCTCATCCTTGACACAACCAGCACGACACCGCCCTATGAGCAGCTTCGCGACCAGCTCCGCCTGCAGATCGTCGGAGGCACGCTGCCACCGGGCAGCCGCTTACCTGCAATCCGCCAGCTCGCAGCCGACCTCGGCATCGCCCCCGGCACCGTCGCCCGCGCCTACGCCGAACTCGAGCAAGAAGCGCTGGTCCTAAGTCGCCGTGCCAAAGGAACCGTCGTAGCTGACACGAGCCCCAACGCGGGCACAGCCCTGCTCAGTCAGCTCGCAGCCACCTTCGCCCGACAAGCCGAGCAACTCGGCGTATCCGCCGACGAGGCTGTTCGTGCATTCCGTCGCGCATACCAAGGACCTTGAATCAACCGGCTTTGTGCGCCAGGACGATGAACGCGAAGGGCGCGCCTGAGTCGTCCGCGAGGGCCACTTCGCGGGTGACCAAGAGCGGCACTTCTTGACGACCCTGCGCCGGACTCAACCTTTTGGAGGGAAACTCCGTCTCGGCCTGTGTGGAGGACACGACTTGACCGACGACGACTTTGACACGTGGGCAGCAGCTCGGTATCGGAGCCTGCTGCACGCCGCCTATCTGCTCACCGGCGACCGGGACACGGCGCAGGACTTGTTGCAGACGGCTCTCGCCAAGACGCACCTTGCCTGGCGGCGCGTGCGGACGAGCCCGGACGCCTACGTGCGTCGGGTCATGGTGACGACGCGGACGGACTGGTGGCGACGCCAGACTTGGCGAGAGGAGGCCTTCGAGCAGGTCCCCGAGCACGTCATCGTGCACTCGGACGCCCACGTGGATCAGCGTGACGCCCTGCTCCGTGCTCTGCAAGAGCTTCCGGCTCGCCAGCGCACGCTCGTGGTGCTGCGGCACTACCTGCAGATGACCGAGCACGAGTGCGCCGTCGTGCTCGGCTGCTCCGTCGGCACCGTGAAGAGCACCACCTCCCGCGCACTCGCCCGCCTGCGCGAGTCGCCCGCACTCGCCTCGATCCAGGAGCTGCTCTGATGAACCTCGACGATCTGCTGGCCGACGACGCCTTCGACCTGCCCGTCCCGCCTGACGCCCTGACCTCGGTGCGTCGTCGCTCGGCACGAATGCGCGTGCGCCGCAACCTGCTAGTGCTCACGCCGGTCGTCGCGATGGCGACGGCGGCGGGGACCTGGTCCGCGTTCTCCGGGGGCACGCAGGGCGCGAAGGTGCAATACGGCGTAACTCCCACCGCGTCGCCCACCCCACCGCCGCTGCCCTACCAGGACCCGAAGCATTCGTTCCGAATGGCCTGCATCGAGCACGACACCAAGGGCGTCGTCGACCCGGGAGCCGGCGTCCTGGATGCGCTCGTCGTGACGGGCGACCCCATCGCAGACTGCGCCGCCATCGGCAGAGCAGCAGGCTTTCAGGTCCCATTGCGGGCGTACTACTCCGGCGAGATCTATCTCACCGTTGTGCCCGCCAGCTGGGTGCTTCCCGCCTCGCTCCCGGAGACCTACCGGCCCCTGCCCGCCGGGTGGAAGACCGACCCCAAGCGGTACACCCTCAACCTGATGCTGTCGGACGAGATCGCTGCCGTCACCGTCGGCTCCAACATCTGTCGGACGCACGACGAGACCGTGGCCCTCGTCAGACGCATGCTGGCGCAGGTCGGACTGAACTACAGCATCGACGACCTGGCCGACCGCACCCCAGCGGACGGCAAGTCGACCTGCGGCTTCGCCTACCTACCCGTAGAGCAGGGGTCTGCGATCCCTGTCGGCTCGGTGCAGGCACGCGACAGGACCCTCGCGCGGGAAAGTCCGTTCGGACTCTTCATCAATGACCTGCGCGAGCGATTCAAGGACTGCCTGACGCTGCCGGAGGCCCGGAGTGCGGTTGCTCAGGCGGGATCTGCGCATGGCCAGACCGACGGGCGCGACTATGAGGTCATGGACACCAACCTCGCGAGCGATCGGTGTACCCGAATCAACTTCGTGAACGGGGGCGGACCCCGTGGCGCACTCGTGATCCTCAGGCATGGCGGCTAGCAAGAATGATCTATCGGGAGGACAGGTTCTCCACCGACTGCGAAGGGCGCCTAGCGGTTGCGCCCGTTCACCATCACCATCGCGGCGTACACATCGACGGGGGTTGTTGTCCCCCGGTAGTCCACCGAGTCGATCAGGTCGTTCCTGCCGGAGCCGAGGCCGTCGTAGCCATCGTAATAGTCGTACTCGGCTTCCGTACCCGAGCCGCCCCCCGTGGTGCTCGTTCCGGTCCCGAACGAAGGGTCAGCCGCCTCGGAGCAGCTGCCGCGTCCGCGTCGGAGGCACTGCGTCACGTCATGGGCCTGCGGGTTATCGGAAAAGCTCGCCACGAACTTTGTCATCACGAGCGGATCGTTCATGGCAGCAAGGGACAACTCAAGATGGCCCTCGTACAACCCGGTTGCCGCTGGGCGCAAGGTCGCCTTGACCGTGCCTTCTCGGAAGGTGACGGATTGACTCGCGGTCGGGGATGGCCGTGACACAGCCGCTCCCTGTGTCGGGAGAGTCGCGTGCACTTCGCCGTCGCCCAGCAGCACCATCAAGTAGCGCCCTTTCGGCATGGTGACGTCAGCCGCGCCGAGTACTTGAGTGGCGGTCGCAGAGCCTCCGACCTTCGTGGGCATCCTGGCCATCATTGTCGTCAGGCCATCGTTGGCGGGGCGTCCTAGCAGTTCCAGTGCCACGCCCGAGTAACGCTTGCCGCCCGCAAGCTGGGCGTGAGCGAAGTCGATCCGCCAACTCGCGGGCGCAGTCACGATGAACGCGGCTCCGCCCTTCCCCACGAGGCGTAGGACCGGCGAACTGGCCCTTGCTCGCCCGACCGCAACTGAAAACATGATCACGAACGTCAGTGCAAGGCACAAACGCCGGTTACGCATAACCAGTGGTTCGACGCCCAGGCCGACTGTCCTGCCCACTCAAGCACCGGACCATCTAAGCCCCCTACCGACAGTCGCGAAGGGCAGCGCGCTCGTCCGACAAGGCCACCTTGGTGCGTTGGTCGCGCACCTCCTCCGGTCTGCTCAGTCCGCTCGGCGTAGGTCCGGCGTCGCGCTGTAAGGCTTCGGTTTGTCGGCCCAGGCCCAGCGAAGGGCGGCAGGTGTCGCGAGGGCTATCAGAGAGATCACAGAGAGGACTGCGACGGGCCACGCGGACGGGTTAGCAACCGGGCTGAGAAGGCTGCCGAGCGACGCGACCGCGGTGAGTAGCCAAGCCAACGCGCTACGTCCAAGCAAGAAAAGCGTCTGAAGGAGCGTCAAAAGCGAAAACACAGCCAGGACGATGGCCAGGGCAACGTACGAGACCAGCGACCAGTCAGGCGGGCTGACAGTCAGCCTGACCGCACCCACCACGGGCGCTAGCAGCGTTTCTGCGACAAGGATCCCGGCTACGACCTTGACGGGCAGCGGGGCGGCAGCCCACAGATTCGGTACTTCCAGGTCACGCAAGTCACCCATGGCACGTCATTCTTGGCCTGCGATCACCCGTTGGCAAGGGAGGTGGTGCGGTGCCTGGACCAGCGGATAAGAGCGCCTTTGCTCTATTCGTCGGCGCACTTCTCAACGATCAGTCTCGCCGCTTTCTGGCGTGAGCTCTGCGGGTGGCTCGATTCGCCGGCGCCGGCGCTTTCAAGGCTTCCCAGCTGTCAGGAAGAGCGGCCAACTCGCGACGTGTACGGGCGATGTCGAAGGACGCCTTGCTGGCCATGGCGTTGTAAACGTCGCTGCTGACCACATAGGCGAGCATGTGCAGGACCTCGTGTCGGTCATAGCCGGCCTGGGTCAACCGCTGAGCCGTCGCCCACATCTCGGGCGGGTCGTCGTGCCAGATCTGGTTGGCGACCGTTTCGTGCATGGCCAGGTGCAGACGAGGGCTCATCGTGCCCCCCTGATGCAGGTCGATCTCGCCCTCGTCGTTCTTGATGGCCTCGGCGAGCTCCGGGTGCTCAGCCAGCAGCAAGAAGTGACGATCACCTTCCTCTTCGTGATCGAGAAGGCTGAGTTCGATCCCGTCGACCATGCCGGTCGTTGGCGGCAGGACCCAGGTCCGCCGTGCCACCTCGTCAGTCATGACCGGCACGATAGGGCGACCGAACAGGCGAGCGCGACCTCCCTGGCAGCGCTGGCTCCGTTAACTGGTTCGCCCGAGGCCCACACGGGCCAAGCAGCCGGCACCGATGCGGATCACCGGTATATCCCCAACTACCCGACAGAATTACCGGCATATGCGCTCTTCGCATACGTCTGGGTGCCGCCGTTGCCCGGCTGCGTCAACGGTGCAGCGTCACGGCTCGCGGTAGATGTTCACCGCAGCCACGGCCGCAATAGCCAAGATGACGACGATGAAAGCGGCGAACACTCGCTTCCCCCTCGCTCGCACCCTCCGCCGTAAGGCGTGTTCCGCCTCAGTTGAGGGCTGGGGGAGCATGTCGTCTGGCAGAAGTCGCGAGGGATGCTGCCCGCCGGCCAACAAGAGGACAACGAACCCGGCGGCAGCCAGGTAGGCGCTGTAGGTGACGCGGTGATTCTCTTGCCTCGCGCCAGCGAGCGGAGCAGCGACCAGCACCCATCCCGCGATGGCCAGCCAATGCAGCATCCAGCGCCCCGGCGTCTCGCGTCTGAGAACGACGGTCAACGCGGTCCCAGCCGCGAGGGCCAACAGAAGGGCCAAGGCCATGCCATAACCCCTTCACGCGGTTGGGACACCTGTTGGCCCGACGCAAGCATGCCAAGTGGTCCCCTCGAACGACACAGGCGCGTCCTTAGCATCCGATGGTGACCGGCTACTCACGCGAGGTTGTTCCTCCTGAGACCGGCTCGGTACCTTTGACCGTGGTCGGGCGAAAACGGAACAGGAGATCACGGCGGCGGCGAGGACTGACACCCCGTCCCGCCGGTGCTCTGAAGCGGGGACGCCATGGGGAGCGGATGGGACGTTTCGATCTGTTCTTCTTCAACGTGCTGGCCCCAGCACTGTCAGTCGTTCTGCTCGTGTTCGCGTCCCAAGGAATCGGTCCTGCATGGCAAGCGCGATGGGGAAGCGGGTCGCCGGGGTTCTTCCTTGCGGTCCATAAGCATTGCGGGAAGTCCTGTAGTTGGACCGGGGACTTCACCGGCGATGACGGGCGGCGACGCCAGGCCGTCGGGCTCGGCACTGGCTATGGCCCCTCGGCGGTGGGGGATGAGGTTCCTGCTGTGGACACCGGCGACAGCAATAACGTCTTCCCTAAAGGAGGCGGGCACGACTGGCTGCTGACTGGCGGTCTTGCCTTGGTCGCACTCGCCTATCTGTTTTTCTGGGGACGCACCGTCTGGCGATGGTCGCGGCGCTGTAGGCAAAGGTGATGACCCGGCACTGTCGACGGTGAGCGCGAGGCGCCGATAGCAATCGTTGAGAACCGGCACTGTTCGCCGCGCCCTCGACGCGATCAGCGGCATCATGGGCATGTGACGCAGACGCCTTCCGACCTTGCTGACGAGATGCGGGCGCACATGGCTGAGCCGTTTCCCGACTCGGTTGAGAAGGGTGAGGAGTACGGCGAAGTTGACGCGGTGATGATCGACGCGGACATCTACGGCTGGGCGAGTCGGGCGAGTTCGCTGTCCTCCGTTGACGTGGCGCGACTCCGACAGGCGGCTGAGGGACTGGAGCGATCACTGGGGGCGTTCCCGTTTGAGGCTCAGCCGTACTACGAGCGAGTGCTGCGTATCGCCCGCCTCGCGCTGAACGACTGACAGGTCGGCTTGTCGGACGAGCGCGATGCGCTCTTCGCAGCCGTTGGTAACGGCATTACCTACATGGCAACAGGGCCTGCAAGGGCAGGGCCGCGCTCCTTACGCGGGGCCGTACACCATGTGCGCCACACCGTTGCTCAATCCGACCTGGTCGAGCAACCGCAGAGGCATGGGCGGGGCGCCGTCCGGAAACAGCCGCACGCCGGTGCCCACGGCGAGCGGATAGACGAAGAGGTGTAGTTCATCAACCAGCCGGTCGGCCAGCATCGCCCGGACGAGCGTCGCGCTCCCGCTGACGTACAGGTCGCCAGTCTCTGCGGCTTTGAGTGCGTGCAGTCGATCGGGGTCGTATCCGCCGAGGCTGGTGGAATGTCGCCAGACTGCCTCGGGATCGGTCAACGTCGCGGTGACCACGTGCTTGGTCGTGTCGTTGAAGAACGGGGCGCCGGGGTCGTCCTCGGCAGTCCGCGATGACCACGCCGGAGCGAACATCTCGAAAGTCTTCCGACCGAGCAGGATGCCGCTGCTTGATGCGGTAAGCCCGGCGATCGCAGCGCCCAAGTCGTCCGGAAAGCCATACTCGCGTGTCCACATCGGGGCGTCGACCACGCCATCGACCGACGTGAACTCGTGCACCTTGATGGCGCCCACTGGGGTCTCCTCGCTACTGACTGGGTCGAGTGCCTGCGGAACGTCGACTTACGACGCCGTCACCCGATGTCGAGGCTACGTGCCGCTCTCAACAGAGCAAAGGTGGCCCTCGCGAACGACGCAGGCGCGCTCCTATCGCTCGTTGTCGCTGTTCACAGTTTGCGGTGCGGGAGGTCCCGAGATTGCGCCTGTGTGGGAACTGTCGCAGCGCAAGCAGTGAACAGGCGCGCCGCTGTGTCCGGGTGATT